>JAFRJJ010000048.1 GCA_017432325.1 Solobacterium sp.
ATTTTAAGAAATAATCAACATCCCCTTCCAAATTGGGCGTAGTTAAATATGGCAGTGGTTTTACTATACTTTGGTCAACATTTGACCATTTGTCAGTATCCTCTGCCTGTTTTGAGCAACGCATGAAAGTTCTTATTATACAAAAAAACACATCAGAATATGCTGCATTCTGATGTGATCCATAAGTATGACTGCTGATGGAAGACTATCTGGTAATGATCTCGCAGGGAATGTCAAAGATCTTTGCGACCTTGACGATCGTATCGATATGCCTGCCGACAGCCGCTGCCATATGGTGGGTAGGACCTGCCTCAGACCATTTATTGACAAATTCCCTTGCACCGCATGTGAAGCGTGTGCGCATGTTGGTGTCTCCGAACATGAAGATCGGACCTTCCTCATTCACGCCTTCTGCACAAACGAACTTGAAGTGTCCGTCCCTGTCCTGGGTGATCGCCAGATAAGTGACAGGACCGACCGGCGGATAGAACTGCGTCAGGTAGCCGCCGCCTGTCTTTCCATGGAAGACAGGAACGATCTTCATCGTCGGTTTATGTGCCTGGGAGATCGCCGCATCGCCTGATCCGCTGTGGCCGATGATGCAGATGTCTTCCGGGAAGTCGATGGAATACATTTCGGAAAGCTGGCCTGTACCGGCGATCGTCTTGAGAATGGACATAGCCATAGCTACCTTGATGTCGCCTTCTACCGCGCAGGCTGTTCCCTGTTTGATCAGCATGGAGAATGCCGGGATCAGCATACTGTCAAGCTTGCCGGCAACGCCCTGAGAGAAGCCGTCATAATGCGAAGCGACAAGTCCGAGCTGTTCATCCTTGACCCACTTCTCAAAGGCTACGACATATTTTGCCATATCCCAGACCTTTTCCACAGTGCCGCCGCCTTCGATCTCGAATGTATCGAGGATATCGTTTGCCTTGGCGAGGATCGCGTCCTCATCAGTGATATCATCTGCGATCGCCCACATCTTTTCCCAGTCAAACTGCTTTGTGTAGACAAACATTCTGTGATAGAGGTTCGTTTCATCGATATAGAGATCCATCATGCCCGGATACGGCCTGCCGATCTGTGCCAGGTTGGTATCACGGAACCTTCTTCTGACCTGGGCAGCCCTGCACCAGTCTTCGATCTCTTTCTGTACTTCGGGGTCACCGCCTTCGACAACGCCGGTAATGACAGCGTGTCTCTTGCCTGCTCTTTCAAGATCAGCTACCATCTCACCTACCGCACCGCAGGCATACAGTTCGCCAAGCCATTTAGGTGTATCGGTATTGGCATAATCCGGAGCCTTGAGCTTCTGTACATTGACCAGGACGACAGGTACATTCAGGTCCCTGACTGCCGGCAGCATGTTATAGCTCGTTGCGTACGTCAGCAGCTGCATGATCACAAGATCGACATCTGCAGCACGGAATTTGTCCCCTGCTGCCTGGGACTGTTCTTTCGTTGTGACCATACCGCCGTCGATCAGTTCTACGGTATCGGGAATGGTCTTTTTGAATGCTTCATACTGTGCTTCAAATTCAGGTACGAGCTGGGGGAACTGAGGCAGATATGCCTGTAAGGCGATCGAGAATACGCCGACTCTTGCTTTGGTTTCTACTAGCATCGTATTACTCCTTAGTTCTTTTCATATAAGAATTCTTCCGGCAGGGTCACATTGAAATCTTTTGCCAGATCACGGAAGTTCTGCGCTGTGATCGTCTGCAGTTTGACCGGGGACATGCTGAGTGTCTTGACCAGGATCTCTGCGGATTTCTCTGCTGTATGCATGAGTCCGAATGTCGTGTCAAAATCCGGACCGCTTGCGAACATGCCATGGTGTGCCCAGATGGCAAGGTCATATTTCTTCATGAGTTCACTGGTCGCTACAGCGATCTCACGGCCGCCCGGCACCATCCAGCCGACAACACCGACGCCGTCCGGGAACACGACCGGGCATTCGGTCGCCATTTCCCAAAGCTCTCTTGTGAATACTCTGTCTTCCAGAGGAAGCACAAACGTCAGAGCGATGATATTCGTCGTATGGGCATGGTAGATCACTCTGTGCGCACCGCCGCTGGCAGCCTTTTTGACTTCATGGTTCATCAAATGACTGGGGAGTTCACTGGTCGGTCTTCCGCCGTTGCATAAGCCCCAGAGGACGCGGTAGTTTTCACCTTTGTCATCGAGTTCGATGATGCAGGAAGTATCTTCCGGATCGAGGATCACATTGCGGAAGTATTTGCCGGAACCGGTGACCATGAAGTATTCATTGGCAAGATCCGGAACGCTTGTGCCGATCTGTTTCCATTCACCGGGCTCATGGAAGTATTCCTTAACTTCTTCAACCTCTTCCGGTCTGATACGGTAGGAAAGATTTCCTCCGTTTCTTTCATGCCAGCCCTGCAGCCAGCCGTCATTGCACATACGTACAAATTCATTTACAAACTTAACATCCATGATACTCATCTCGGCTTTACCTCCTTTATGTCAAAGCTTTTACTGATGATATGTCTTGCCTCCTGAAGTGAGGCGATCTCTTTTTCCGCGATCATCTGAACGATCAGATTACCAAGTGCTGTTCCTTCGGTCGGACCTGCGTATACGGTAAGACCTGACGCATCGGCGGTCATCTGATTCAGATACATATCCTGGCTGCCGCCGCCTACGATATTCATTGAAGTGTATTTCTTTCCGGTCAGTTCTTCCAGTGACTGTACCGCCCTTCTGTAATCGTCCGCCAGGGAAATATAGACAGTGCGCATGACTTCTCCCGTGGTAACCGGTACAGGCTGTCCGCTGTCCGCGCATGCCTGTTTCACTTCTTCGATCATTGAA
This sequence comes from Solobacterium sp., assembly GCA_017432325.1. Classification (GTDB taxonomy): domain Bacteria; phylum Bacillota_I; class Bacilli_A; order Erysipelotrichales; family Erysipelotrichaceae; genus Bulleidia. The sequence goes on from JAFRJJ010000048.1 coordinate 2,839, forward strand.
GCCGGTGCCAGGAAGCGGTCATCATCCACATCGATGCATGCACTGAATGAAACGGCATCCTCTGCGGCCTTGATCAGGTCAGGGAATGAAGGAAGCTTTCCGTTTTCATCTTTCAGCTCACGCCGGATATTCTGGATCATCCATAAGCCCATGATGTTTTTCAGATAGCGGTAACGGTATTCATAGCCGCCCTCGTTGGTGAAATTCTGCTGCATGCTTACAGGTGAGGTGATTGCCCTGCTGTTTTCAACACCGAGCAGGCTCCAGGTACCGGAGGAAAGGAAGACTGCATTTTCATCTTCTGCCGGAACAGCCAGATAAGCACTGCCTGTGTCATGCGTTGCGGGAAGAATGACTTTTATGCTGAGACCGGTCTTTCTGCGGATCTCTTCCGTAAATTCGCCGACAACTGAGCCGGGAAGTGAGATCTTCCGGAAAATACGGCGCGGAAGTCCGAGCTTTGCAATCAGTTCCTCATCCCAGTCATTGCTCTGCGCATTTACCAGGGCAGTGGTCGTCGCATTGGTGTATTCCTGTTTCATCACACCCGTCAGCACATAATTCAGATAGTCCGGGATCATCAGCATCACTTCGGCATTTTCCAGCTGTTCCGGATGTTCCTGCTTCAGTGCAAGCAGCTGATATACGGTATTGAACTTCTGATACTGGATACCTGTTTTTGCGTAATGTTCCGCAAAACTGAGAATGTTCTTTTCTTCCAGCTGTTCACGGATATGATCGGTACGTTCATCACGGTATGCCACCGCATCGCCGGTCCGTTTTCCTTCTGAGTCAAGCAGTACATAATCGACTGCCCAGGTATCGATACCCATGGTTTCGGGCTTGTATCCCTGAACAGCGCACTGTCTGATCCCTTCGATCACTTCTGATGCCAGGTGATCGATATCCCAGCAAAGATGCCCGTTTTTTTCGATCAGTCTGTTCTCAAAACGGTAAATCTCTTTCAGTGAGATCTTTCCGTTCTCCAGTTGGCCGATGATATGGCGGCCGCTTGAAGCACCGATATCCACCGCAAGATGGCAAGCATTCATTTCAATACCCCCTTTTTTGAATTGGTATTCTGTTTACATGCTTAATATAAGCGGTAATATAGTATAATTCCATTGTGTTTAGTCTTATGTTTTTTTGAAATAGTCCACTGGAGAATGATCGCATATGCTTACATACAATCTGGATATTGAACAGGGAAGTCTGTGGCTCAGAACGACCCCGAATGAATTTGCTTTAAAACAGCCCTACTACTGTACGGAAGCGGGCATCTTTCTTGCCCGCAGGGATTTCAATACGGAACGTGATTTCAAGGACAGTTATCTGCTCTTTTACACGATCGAAGGATGCGGCATCATTGAACAGGACGGCAGCACCATCCGCCTGCGTGAAAACCAGGCACTTCTGATGAACTGCCGCTCCCCGCAATCGTATTACACAGATCCCTCCGTAGGTAAATGGTCTCACTATTGGGTACACATTGACGGCATTGGTGTAGAAGCGCTGGAGTCCCTGATGATCCCTGATCACAGGATCACCGCTTTTGAAGCCAAGAGTTCTTTGGTGAGAGAACAATTCAATACACTTCTGAAGAATCTGGAAAACACATCGTCGACTACCATTCTTTCCGAAAGCCTGACGATCCATTCGATCCTGAATGAACTGATCCTGCGCAATGCTGTATCCTATTCCAGAAATCAGTCGCTGATCATGAAAACAGCGGATCATATTTCCGCTCATTACAATGAATCATTTGACCTTTCCCTGCTTTTGGAAATGGCGCATATGTCGAAGTCGTATTACATGCGTCTGTTCCGTCAGTACATCGGAACGACTCCGTATAACTATATGCTGAGCCAGCGGATCACCAAAGCCAAGGAACTGCTTGAAGTGAGCGATATGACTGTTCATGAGATCGCCATGGAGACCGGCTTTTCGGATGACGCTTCATTCAGTACCAGATTCACGGACATTGTGAAAACATCCCCGCTCAAGTACCGCAAAGAAGCGATCACCAGGCTGCAGAAGCGTATCTGAAAGCAGCAGACAGCTGATCACCGGCCCTGCAGAAATGCGACCGTTAAGGCAGCCCCAGCTGAGTCTTCCGGTTCCCTGATCCCATGAAAAAAGGCGTTATGCGTGTTCAGCCGCGTAACGCCTTGATCATTTTGCCCGGTATTGATCTGTGTCAGCCAAGCTGTGCATCAAAGAATTCAATGATGCCCTGTGCTACCTCATTTTTGATCTGCGGATAGTTGTGGATCTCATGACGGTAGCCTGTGTAAAGCTTTGTAACAGGTCTGTGCCCTGTCTTCCAGAGCCAGTCTGCGACAGTATAAACGCCTTTACCATAATCACCTACCGGATCCTGATCACCGGCGATGAGGTACAGAGGCAGCGTCTTCGGAACTCTTTCTGCCCATTCTATACTGCCGATATCGAGCATCATCTGCTGGAAATAAAGAAGTGAACGGTTATTTGTCGGCTTTGTAATGGCATTGAACGGATCCTGGAGATGGTCGATCTGAACATACGGATCACCGCATACCCATTCATTGCCGTATTTCACGTTGTCGAATCTTTCCGTCATGGATGCGAAGAGCGCGCCGCCAAGAGCCGGATCAGCTTCGTCGCCTTTACCTGCCGCAACCAGTCCTTCCAGTGCGGTGACTCCTGCCTTCAGAGCTTCGTTCGGACCGGCTGTTCCGCAGTATACAGCGCCTGCCAGTTCATTGCCGTACTTCGCGGTAAACTGACGGGTAATGAAAGAACCCATGCTGTGGCCAAACATGAAATAAGGCAGATCCGGGAACTGTTTCTGTACGATTCCTTTGAGGATGTGCTCATCCTCCATCATTGTCTCGAAGCCCTTGCTTCCCCAGTCACCCCAGGTATTGTTTTCGACAGCTGTCTTGCCGTGTCCAACATGGTCGTCAGCTGCGACAATGTAGCCGGCTTCCATGAGGGAAACGATCAGGTGAAGATAACGGCGGGAGTGTTCACCATAACCGTGAACAAGCTGAACGATGCCCTTATGAGCGCATGCCGGAACATAGAGCCAGCCATAGATGGTGTCTCTTTCGTTGAATGATGGGAATTGAATCTCCTGTAACATTTTGTCCTCCTTTATTCTCTTCCGCAATGATTATGAATGATCTTACTTAGTCAGTTACGGGGAACCGATGCCTTATACAGACAGCGGTTTCCGTTATTACTGATTTTTATTATAAAGATGAAAATTCAAAAATGTTGCATAGTGCTCATATACCGTAAAGCGTAAAAAACCGACCAGACATTGTCTGATCGGCAAAACAGATATCGTCGGGATATTACCCTGCTATGTGTTTTGTTTTTGTACGATTACTGTTCGTCCAGGACTTCCTGCATTCTCTGCATGCAGTTGTTGATAACATCATCAACTGTAGCAGAACCGTTGACTACCAGCGGATCCATTTCTTCATTGAAGATCAGGTTGAGCTGCTGGAACGGTACGGATGTTTCATCAGCAGCCATCTTGGCATCGATCGTGAGTGCGGATTCATTGAAGATCGCCATCTGTTCCGGGAAGCTCTTATAGTTCAGTCCGCCGGACAGGAGACTTTCTCTGACAGGAATGAAGTTGCCTGTTTCGCAGAACTTTCTCATGTTCTCCTGGCTAGTGATGTACTTAGCAACGATCGCTGCAGCCTTCGGATACTTTGTCTTCTTATAGCACCAGATGCCGTTTCCGCCCATGTCAGTACCGGTCTTGCCGTTTCTCTGAGGCATGTATGTTACGCCCCAGTTGCCGGGCATATTCTCTTCCATATAGGAGCAGTGCCAGCTTCCTGCGAAGTCAAACGCGATCTGTTCAGCAACAAACAGTGAGTTGGCTGTGGAAGAAGCTGTGAATGCTGTGTTTGCAACGAGGTCTTTCGCTCTCAGGTCTGCATAGTACTGAATTGCTTCTCTTGCAGCAGCGCTGTCGATCGTTACTTTTGTCTGGTCTTCACTCAGCAGAGCGCCGCCATTCATATACATGAACGGAAGGTAGCGGTAACCGGAACCATTTTCCCAGATGCCTGCGAAGCCATACGGCAGCTTGTACTTATCTTTCAGAGTCTGTGCAATCTCAGCGATCTCTTCCCATGTGTATGCGTCAGCCATGCTTGTCGGGATACGGATGCCCGCTTCTTCGAACATTCTCTTGTTATAGAACATAACAACGACGTCTGTGTGATGAGGCAGAGCAACTACTTTTCCGTTATAGGAGCATCCGGACAGGAAGCCGTCAGCGAAGTCATCCAGATCAGACTGTTCCATATAAGGTGTCAGATCAAGCATGACATCAGCAGCCTTGAACTTACCGAGTCTCTGGTATGTGTAACGGATTACATCCGGCCAGTCATCGCCGGCAATTCTTGTGTCGAGCATGTCTCTGAAGTCGCCGGACGGATATGTCTGCGGAACGATTTTGATCTCAGGATGATCCTTCTGCAGATTTGCGATGACTTCATCCCAGGCTGCTTTATCGGAAGTTGAGCCTTCCCAATAAGCGATTTCGATTTCTGCGCCTTCTTCTGCAACAAGTTCGTCTACATCTTCAGGTGCTGCCGGTGCAGGTTCGTTGGAAGGTGATCCGCCACCTCCGCTGCATGCCGCAACGCTGAATGCCATGAATGCTGTCATGGCTGCGGCAAGGCCGCGTTTAATCATTTTTTCCATTTTTTCCCTCCTTGAAAATGAATGATTAATGCTGTTTATCCCTTGATTCCTGATGCGGCCATGCCTTCCACGAAGTCTCTCTGGAAGATCAGGAATATGATCAGGACAGGGATGATGGAGATCAGAGAGGCACTCATAATGTCATTCCAGTTGACATACTGTGCGCCGTTCAGGTTGGACAGACCAAGCTGTACAGTGAAGTATTTGTCGGAGGAAAGCATGATCAGAGGCCACTGGAGGTCATTCCAACGCCACATGACTGTGAAGATCACCAGGACGGAGATCAGCGGTCTGACGTTCGGAACTACGATTCTGGAGAAGATCTGGAATTCCGTCGCGCCGTCGATTCTGGCTGCTTCCAGCAGTTCATTCGGAATATCATTCATGAACTGACGGGACATAAACAGACCGAAGGCTTCCGCGCAAGGCGGGATAATAACGCCAAGCAGCGTATTGCGGATACCGATCCTCGAAGCAATGATGAATACAGGAATCATGATGACCTGCATCGGGATCATCAGTGTACTGAGTACGATCAGGAACATGAATTCCTTGCCTTTAAAGTTGTATTTTGAGAATGCAAATCCTGCCAGCAGGTTAATGCAGACAGTGATCAGCGTACTGAAGAATGTTACGATCACTGAGTTCTTGAAGTAGGTAAAGAAATTTGCTCTCTCCAACGCCAGACCGAAGTTCTCCCAATGGAACTCACCAGGCCAGAGTTTCGGCGGGAATGCAAAGATCTCACCGACCGGCTTGACAGCCGTCACAAGCATCCAGTAGAACGGGAACAGCGCCACAAGAGCCATCAGCAGTATGAACACAAATGCCAGTACTTTGACCACTTTATTCTGTGTAGTTGTTACTCCCATATCAGTTCTCCTTCTGTGCTCTGAATCTGATAATGGTGAATACCATCATCATGACAAACAGTACGACACCGGCTGCAGATGCACGGCCATAATAGTTCTTGTTGAATGCCTGTTCGTAAACATACATAACGATCGTCTTGGTAGCATTCAGCGGTCCGCCCTTTGTCATCGTATAGATCAGGTCGAAGTTCCTGAATGCGTGGATCAAAGCAGTCACCATGACGAATACATGCGTATTCCTCAGCAGAGGCATTGTCACATAGCGGAATTTCTGCCATGAGTTAGCGCCGTCGATCGTAGCTGCTTCCATAACTTCATGTGAGATGCTCTGCAGACCGGCCAGGTAAATGACCATGTTGTAGCCGGTACGCTGCCAGAAGGTCGTCAGTACGACCATCAGCATCGCAAATCTGGTATCTGTAGCCCATTTGATCGACTCACGTCCGAAGATATTCAGGATGTAGTTGATCAGACCGAGCTGGTCATGGAATATCCAGGTGAATACGGTACCGACAACGACTGTGGAAACAACTGCCGGCATATAGATCGCCGAACGGATGAATCCGCGGAACGGGATCTTTGAGTTCAGGAGAACCGCGAAGAAGATCGCCAGCATCATCAGAATCGGTACGGTTGCAAATGCATAGAGGAAGGTATTTCCAAGCGACTGGAGGAACACCTTATCCTTGAAGATGTAGATATAGTTATCGAGTCCGATAAACTTCGGATCGCCCAGGCCATTCCACTTTACAAGGCTGTAGTAGAATGACATGAACAGCGGAATGATCATGAAACACAGGAACAAGATCATGTTCGGCGCAACATACAGATACGGAACAATTTTCCTGTTCTGCCAGAATGGTACTTTCTTTTCTTCCATCGGCCGCTCCTTTCCTATAAATCCTTTTTTTCTTCAAAACTTTTTTCACGGAACTGGAGGATCATTTCCTTTCCAGAACATAAAGCTGGGAAGTAAAGTCACCGATATCTGTTCCGGAATTTTTGAATTTAACAGCCGGATTGCGTACTCTGGACCCCGTGTATTCCATATCCAGCAGGAAGCCCATATTCATCAGCTCATCCCCGTAATACTCTTCTCCTGCCCTGGAGCATACATATACAGCATCCGGATCCAGTCCTGTCAGACGGACCTTCTTTGCCTTCGGGTTTGGTGTGGCAAGTACTTTGTAATATGCAAAGACTGCCGTTTTCTTATCTTCTGAAACTGCCATCCAGGATGTATTGCCGTTATCTTCGAACGGACTGACCAGACGGTAGAATGTACCGTACTGGAACACATGCCTGTATTTCTTGAAGAAGGCTACCTGTTCTTTGATCTCGGCTTTTTCTTCTTCACTCAGTTTATCCGGATCAAGTTCATAGCCGAACGCACCGAAGAATGCGGTATTTGCACGTGTACTCAATGCGGTAATACGGTTCAGCTGATGATTCGGAACTGCCGATACATGGGCACCGATACTGGAAACAGGATATGCCATCGTGCTTCCGTACTGGATCTTCAGGCGCTCAACAGCATCCGTGTCATCACTTGCCCATGCCTGGGGAGCGTAGTACAGCATGCCTGCGTCAAAGCGGGCACCGCCGCTGGCGCATGATTCAAACAGGATATCCGGGAACGCTTCAATGAGTTTCTCATACAGACGGTAAACGCCGAGCATGTAGCGGTGGAAGAACTCTCCCTGTCTGCCGCTGCCGAGCGTTGCGCCATAGGCTTCCGTGATGTCACGGTTCATATCCCATTTTACATAGCTGATATCGGAATTCCGGAGGACTTTTTCCATCATGTCATAGATGCAGTCAACGACTTCATCATTCGAGAAATCCAGACAGTACTGGTTTCTGCCGTGCGACATGCTGCGGCCCGGTGCAGCGATCGCCCATTCGGGATGTGCCCGGAACAGGTCACTGTCACGGTTCACCATCTCCGGTTCAAACCAGAGACCGAACTTCAGGCCCATGGAAGTGATCTTTTTGGAGAGGCCTTCCACTCCGTCGACGAGCTTGTTCTTATCACTGTACCAGTCACCGAGTGAGCTTGATGCGTCATCTCTTCTGCCGAACCAGCCGTCATCAAGGACGAACAGTTCAACGCCGAATTCCTTTGCCTTTTCGGCAATGCTGAGGATCTTCTCATCGTTGAAGTTGAAATAGGTACCTTCCCAGTTGTTGATCAGGACAGGACGGTCTTTGCCTCTCCACGGTCCGCGGACAAGACGCTCATTAAACAGACTGTGGAACGTCTGGCTCATGCCGTTCAGACCTTTGTCACTGAATACAAGCACTGCCTCCGGTGTCTGGAACGAATCACCGGGATCCAGCGTCCAGGCAAACTCCAGCGGATTGATGCCGAGCAGTACCCGCGCATGTTCAAATCTGCTGACCTCGACCTGGGCCAGGAAGTTTCCGCTGTAGACCAGCAGGAAGCCGTATGCATCACCCTGGCATTCCGTTGTTTCCGGACGTTTCAGAGCGATGAACGGATTATGTTCAGCCGAACTGTGTCCGCGCATACTGTCAATCGACTGAATGCCGCTGACAAGTTTTCTCGTATGGACATGACGTTCTCTTGACCATGCGCCATCCAGCTGCAGCATTTCAAAATCACTGTCATAGAGATCGACTGCCATGGATTGCGCATTGGTCAGTTTCAGCTGCTGGGTTCCGTTATTGACAAAACGCACATTCCGCATGATCGCGTCATAGTTGTCAAAAACAGAATAGGAAAGAATCATGGATGCCTGTGTCAGGCTGTCTTCCAGAGTGATCTCAAGCGTTGTGCACTCTTCATCATTCTCAGCATAAACAGCTGGAAGACCTTCCAGTTTTTTCTTTCCTTTGAAAATGTTATGAGATTTGTAAACAAAATTACTGATGGACGAACCATTCTCCTGTTCTATTCGGAAAGCAGGATAACGGTAATCCGTTGTTCCGTAGCCCGGATATTCCTGTCTCGCAATATCCAGGGACATCGTCAGGTCATCATCATACAGATATGATGTGTGGCTGCATGTTTTGAGTTGCATGAAATGAGCAAATGTGTCTCTCTCCCGGATCTTCTTTCCGAAATAGAGATGTCCGATCTGCCCGTTTTTCATAACATTGATGAAGTAGCTGATTCTGTCATTTGACAGGTGGAACTCCCGGCTTTCCGGGTAAAAAGAAACTGTCTGCATACTTACCTCCGTGTAAAATGCTTTGTAAAAGTTACAGACCTGCACACCGTTTTTGTGGCGCATTGGATCTATAGGGAGCCTGGCCGGCTTTGTAGATTGAAAATACAGTTTCTCCTGACAATGATGCCTTCCCTGCTGTATTTTCCCTGTACAGAGAAGGACTTCCGGTTCAGAAAGCTGTCAGAATCCGAATGTTCACATGTTATGGATCTTGTTAATTATGCCTCAATAATGACCGTTCAAAGCACGGAGCCCTGTATCTGAAAGGCACCGCTTTGCGATCCATGATCAGCGTTTCTCTCTCCTTTCCAGGCAGCTGAATCTTCATATTCAAAAGTACAGTGATCCAGTTTGCCGCAAGCAGAACCGATATGATATTTTGTCAAACCCGATCATATCGGTTTTGATAATTGTCAGCGATTATGTCTAAAAAACCGCATTTACTAAAGTCACTCTAACATTATGACAATCGTTTGTAAATAAAAATAACCAGCTCTGCCGGCCAATGGCGTAAACCCAGAAAAATGGGAATACCCGTCTTTAGAATTTAGCACCATGAAAGTTTAGAAGCTGGACAGCGCAGGAATACACACAAGCCCTTTTGTACAAAGGGTTTTTATTGTGTCGAAATATCTTGATAAATTTGTTTTTAGGTATTGATAAAAATGGTGTAA
>JAFRJJ010000049.1 GCA_017432325.1 Solobacterium sp.
GAACCTGTGATGATGACCGGCATCAAATCGGTAAATCCGTTTTTGATGGAGGACATAAATCGATTCGCCTGGAGTTTGCCTGCAAAATTAAGCAGGCCGTCCATCAATTTATCTTTCATGGTCTATAGACCCCCTTCGATATATCAAATATACGCAGAATTTTGTGATTTGATACCATTTCATCATATTATGATTCTATTTATGCTTATGATTGATACATATGAAACTTTATCATGCCTGCTTTGACACCTTTTGCCGGGCAGTTAAAAGAAAAAGACCGCAGTGTCAGATTCGTAACGGAGCGGTCCTTTGATCATCAGATTTTCTGCTTTTTATTTGGTTGGATAATGCCTTGTTGTACCGTCATTGTTGGTCTGGATGATATTGGTGATCTTGTAGCCGTGCTTCACAAGAATATCCGTCATTTCCTCAACGGGGATCTCACCGGTTGCCTTGATCACGATCTCAGCACCGCGGTCGGTATGATAGACCGCACAGCTTTCCAGATTTGCGTCCGCATCTGCGAACAGTCTTGCGGCATCCGCAAACTCACCCGGTACATCCTTGCACTCAAGGACAAATCTGGTGCCCTGATGCCTGTATCCCATCAGGTCCAGGAATGCCTGGAAAATATCCTTTTCAGTGATGATGCCGACGACCTGATCATGGTCATCTGTTACCGGAAGAACACTGACCCGGTTTTCCAGCATCTTTGCGGCAGCTTCTTCAAGAAGAACATCCGGATGGATCGTCTTGACTTTGGTGATCATCAGATCCTTTACCAGGGTTCTGGAAAGCAGATAATTCAGCTCATAAATATCCAGCATTGTCGCATTTGAATTCGTGCTTTCCGCCACAAGACCTTCGGTGATCAGTCCGATCAGTTTTCCGCTGTCATCAACGACGGGCAGACGGTGGAAATCGTTTTTCTGCATAATATCGAGTGCTGTCGAAACCTTCATCTCCTTCGTAATGGTCTTCGGGTTTCTTGTCATGTGATCCTTTACATACATAGTATTATCAACCTCCGAGATATGCCTTGCGAACACGCTCATCATTAGCCAGCTGTTCGCCTGTTCCTTCTAATGTTATTTTACCAGTTTCCAGAACATATGCACGGTCTGCAATGCCCAATGCCATCTTTGCGTTCTGTTCAACCAGCAGAACAGTCGTTCCCTGCTTGTTGATCTCTTCAATAATACGGAATATTTCATGGACCAGCAGCGGAGAGAGACCCATGGACGGTTCATCCATCAGCATGATCCTCGGCTTGGCCATGAGCGCGCGTCCCATGGCAAGCATCTGCTGTTCACCGCCTGACAATGTTCCTGCAAGCTGCTTGCGGCGTTCCTTCAGACGCGGGAATTTTTCGAATACCGCTTCCATGTCCGCCGCGATCGCCGCTTTATCCTTACGGGAATAAGCACCGAGTTCAAGGTTTTCCTCAACGGTCTCCAGAGCGAATACCCTTCTGCGCTCCGGGACCTGTGCCAGTCCCATGGATACGATCTGATGGGACGGAACCTTTGTAATGTCTTTCCCGTCCAGCAGGATCGATCCGGATACAGGTTTCAGCAGACCGGAGATCGTATGCATCGTTGTTGTTTTGCCGGCACCGTTGGCACCGATCAGTGTAACGATCTCTCCGTCATTTACTTCAAATGATATGCCTTTGATCGCTTCGATCATGCCGTATGATACGACCAGATTTTCTACTTTCAGCATACTATCACTCTCCCAGATAAGCCTTGATAACGGCCGGATTGGACTGGATCTCTTCCGGTGTGCCGGAAGCGAGCATCATACCGAAGTTGATGACCGTGATCCTTTCACAGATCCCCATGACCAGCTTCATGTCATGTTCGATCAGCAGGATCGCGATATGGAAATGATCCCTGACAAAACGGATCATGTCCATCAGTTCCTCTGTTTCCTGCGGGTTCATACCTGCGGCAGGCTCATCCAGCAGGAGCAGTTTCGGATCCGTTGCCATAGCCCTGGCGATCTCCAGACGTCTCTGTCCGCCGTACGGAAGACTGCCTGCGGGCAGTTCAGCCAGGCTGTCAAGACCCATGATCTTCAGAAGCTCATGTGCTTTTTCCTCGATCTGTTTCTCCTGGGCATAGTATTTCCGTGTGCGGAAGATCGAATCAGCCGGGCTGTAGGTAATCTCGTTGTGCATTCCGGCTTTCACGTTGTCGATCACGCTCAGGTTCTGGAACAGGCGGATGTTCTGGAAGGTACGGGCAATACCTGCCTTATTTACATCCTCTGTTGTCATTCTTGCCGTATCCTGTCCGCACAGTCTGATCGTTCCGCGGCTTGGCTGATACACTTTCGTCAGCATATTGAATACAGTCGTTTTGCCGGCTCCGTTGGGCCCGATCAGGCCGACGATCTCATTGTTGTATACTTTCAGGCTCAGATTGTTTACGGCAGTCAGACCGCCGAAGTCAATTCCCAGGTCTTCCACTTCAAGGATGAGGGAACGATCAATATTGTTTTCACTCATGACTGTTTCGCTCCTTTCTTTCCTTTGATCAGGCTTTCACGCAGCTTCGCTGCTTTTGTCTGAAGGAAGGCGTTGTTTGTAACAAGCATGATCACGATCAGTACGACCGCGTAGATCAGCATACGGTAGTCCTGCAGTGATCTCAGCAGTTCCGGCAGCAGCATCAGTATGGTCGTGGATATGATCGTACCTGTCATGTTGCCAAGACCGCCGAGCACAACGAATACCAGGATCAGAATGGATGTATTGAAGTCAAACTTGTTCGGTACAAGTGTGGAATAGTTCAGTCCGTACAGAGCGCCTGCCGCGCCGGCAAGACTTGCGGAAATGATGAATGCAAGCATCTTGGTATTCGCCACATTGATACCGATCGATTCTGCCGCAATGCGGTTGTCACGGCATCCCATAATCGCCCTTCCCGACTTGGAATAGATCAGATTGTAGACGATCGTCAAAGCGCACAGGATCAGTATGACGCCGATCGTGAACGTTGCGATACGCTGGGTACCGGTAGCGCCCATCGGTCCCTGCAGAAGCATCTTTCCGCCGGCTCCCAGACTGACTTTGTTTTCGACAAAACTCATATGCAGACCGTTTTCATCGAAGCCAAGATACATATTTGTGATCAGGCTCTTGATGATCTGTCCGAACGCCAGTGTCACGATGGCAAGATAGTCACCCTGCAGCTTCAGTACGGGAATACCGATGATATAGCCCATGGCTGCAGCGATCAGCGCACCGGCGACGATCGCGATGATCAGCCGGAGCAGCGGGTTTGTGATCGATGAAGCAAGTACACCGGATACGCAGATACCCGTAAATGCGCCGACACTCATGAATCCTGCCTGTCCGAGATTCAGCTCACCCGAGAAGCCGACATTCAGGTTCAGACCGATCGCCGCTACTGTGTAGCAGCATACCGGCACAAGCAGTGATTTCAGCAGACTGGACAGACCGCCTGTTGAAGACATGATCTGCAGAATGATAAACGCGATGATGACCAGCAGATATGATATCGTTCTGCTGCGGAGCTTCTGATCAAACAGTTTCGAAATGAAGTTTTTCATCATTGATCACCTCACACTTTCTCACTGAGCTTACGGCCAAGCAGACCGGTAGGCTTGATCAGCAGTACTATGATCAGAACAGCGAACACGATCGCGTCAGACAATTGTGTTGAAATATATGCTTTGGCAAGGATCTCGATGATCCCCAGCATCAGTCCGCCCAGGAAAGCGCCCGGGATCGATCCGATGCCTCCGAATACGGCAGCTGTAAATGCCTTGATGCCGGGCATGGAACCAAGCGTCGGATATACGGAAGGATATGTCGCACACAGCAGGAATGCCGCGATTGCAGCCAGACCGGATCCGATTGCAAACGTGATCGAGATGATCTGGTTGACATTAATGCCCATCAGCGCAGCAGCGCCCTTGTCCTCAGAACAGGCACGCATAGCTTTTCCTGTCTTTGTCTTGTTGATAAACAGCGTCAGACAGCCCATGACAGCCAGGCAGACGACTACCGTGATCAGTGTCAGATAGGAAATTGAGAGTCCGCCGAGTGTCAATGCGCCGTTGGAGATAACGGAAGGAAATACTTTGGTGGACGTTCCCCAAAGCAGCTGTGCTCCATTCTGAAGGAAGTAGCTGACACCGATCGCCGTGATCAGTACGGACAGACTGGTTGCCTGACGAAGAGGCTTGTATGCAAGACGTTCGATCGTCACGCCGAGCAGTGTACTGACGGCAACAGCCAGCAGCACACTGACCAGGACAGGCAGCTTCATCAAAGACAGCGCAAAATATGTAACATATGCGCCAACCATGATGACGTCACCATGCGCAAAGTTCAGCATTTTCGCAATGCCGTAAACCATCGTATAACCAAGCGCGATGATCGCGTATACGCTCCCTAAACCCAATCCGTTTATCAGATATGACAGAAAAGCCATAATTACTCTCCCTCCTGTAAAAAAGAAATCAGGTTGCCAACCATTTCAGAATTGGCAACCTATATTTTACTACCTAAGCTCCCAATGTTATATCAAAGATTACTCGGCACCTACATAGACACCGTCTTTGATAACTACAGCCATCGGAGCTTTTGTGACTTCACCTGTTTCTGCCCAGGTCATGCTTTCGCCTGTGACACCGTCATAAGTCATGGATGTGAACTGTTTTACGAGGATATCTGTCAGTTCATCTGTGCTCATATCAGGAGTTGCGTTTCCATTCTTAAGAGCCTGTGCAATTGCATATACACAGTCATAAGCATCAGCTGCGAACTGGTTCGGTGTTTCACCATAAAGATCCTTATACTTCTTGACAAAGTTCTGTGTTCTATCATCTGGAGCATCTGCAGAGAACGGTGTCAGCATATAAACGCCTTCTGCCAGAGCTGTATCGAAGCCTTCCAGTGTCAGGAGTCCGTCAAGTCCGTCGCATCCGAAGAATGTCGGAGCGTAGCCCATGCCGTTTGCCTGTGTGAGGATCAGTGATGCAGGATCATAATAGATCGGCAGGAAGACCAGGTCAGCACCTGCATCTTTTGCCTGTGTCAGCTGAACGGAGAAGTCTGTTGAGCTGTCTTCTGTGAAGCTTCCGGTATAAACAATATCCAGTCCGATTTCTTTAGCTTCGGCTTGGAATGTGTCATTGATACCTGAAGAATAGTTGTCATCACTCTTAAAGATAACAGCGATCTTTGTGCCGAGATCTGCATGGTCTTTCAGATAAATAGCTGACGCGGAACCCTGGTTCGGATCTGTGAAGCACATCTGGAAGCAGTTTCCGTAAGAGCCTGTCTTGTTGGATGCATCAGCATAAATGACTGCCAGTGATGAACCGGACGGTGTGATCGCAAATATATTATCTTCGTCATAAAGAGGGGCAACTGCAGCGCCCGGAGATGAAGTAACTGTCAGGACAGACATCTGCATGCCGTTGTCCTTCAGTACGCCGTAGGCTGTAACAGCCTTTTCGGGATCGTGCGCATCATCCTGGAAATCCAGTTCGAACTGCACGTCTCCTGCTGCATTAACTTCGTCAACAGCGATCTTCAGAGCATTGTAAACGGCTGTACCGTAAACTGCTGCACCGCCTGTCAGAGGTCCTGAACCGCCGAGTTTGAACGCAGTTTTACCTGCATCACCTGATGACTGTGAATCCGTGCTTCCGGATGCACTGCCTGAGTTGCTGCCGCAAGCCGCCATAGTAAAGGCCATAGCTGCAGCCAATCCTCCTTTAAGTAAATTACGATAATTCATTTCTACCCTCATTTCTAACTTCTGATTACAAAAAGTGAAGTTGCGTTCATTATAGAAACTTCCTATCACCTTTTCAACACAATACATGCATGTTTTTTCATCAACCATGAAAAAATTGTGAAATTAATTTTCACATATTTCATTATGTTTCTGATACGGGATCAATTGTACTCAAAATAAAAACAAAACGCTTATTTCAGGCATATTTGTTCTGCTTTTTTACATTTCCAAAATTCTTCTAAATGTATAAAAAAAAACTGCTGAAGCATTATCAAATCAGCATTCGATTTTTTGCATCTGTAAAGCCCTCAAAAGGATCGGATACGGCAATTCTGTTTCAGGGATACATCAGTTGAAAATTGAACAGAAGCAATAAAAAACACAGCTGAAGAAGAGAAAAACATATGTTTTTTCTGCCGGATTACAATGATTTTTGAAACAGTTTTCAAGCGATAAAAGTTCATGATGATTCATTGTTTCCTCTCCGGAAAGCCTAAGTGTCAGCCGGATGACAAAAAGAAATCACCGTATCTTTGATGAGAACGGTGATCATGATGGTATTCGTATAAACAGTGAATGTCTTTACTGTTTGTTCAGGTCCCTGACTGTCTGACGTTCAACGATCATATCTTTCGCCTGATAATCATTCAGTTCCTTTTCCAGTTTCAGATCCGGTTCCATGCGGATATATGAATCCAGGCATTTTACCAGTTTCGTATATATTTCCGTATCGGAATGACTGTGTGTCATTGTTGTCAATGGT
Source organism: Solobacterium sp. (assembly GCA_017432325.1). Taxonomy (GTDB): domain Bacteria; phylum Bacillota_I; class Bacilli_A; order Erysipelotrichales; family Erysipelotrichaceae; genus Bulleidia. Next base: position 6,544 of record JAFRJJ010000049.1, read on the forward strand.
GGAACAGTCGTGGCTGACGCAGGGATATTATGACGTCCTACAACGGAAATCCTGTCCGGAATCACAATATTGTGATCGTTGAAGCATCTCATTGCACCGACAGCGATATCGTCATTTGAGAAGATCAGTGCGTCCATATCATCCAGTCTGTCCAGGATCTGCTTTTCGGTTACGTTATATCCATCTTCTGCCTGGCTGCCTACCGCATCAAAGATCAGTGACTCATCGACGGGAAGACCATGCTGTTTCATGGAAAGACGGAAACCCTGCAGGCTGAGAACTGTACCGAACGACTCGGCGAAACCGGTCACAAAGCCGATCCGTCTGTGTCCTTTTTCGATCAGATATTCACATGTGACCAAAGGTTTAACTTCCGAGGTCAGATGGCACCTGACATACGGATTATCTGTTTTCACTTTGCGTCCGAGTACAAAGATCGGGAAATCAGCAGACGCGTATTCTGTCAGCAGTTCGTCACTGATCGTTTTTGTCCATACAATGACAGCGTCCGATCTTCTTTCTTTGATAAACCGCTCTGCAGTATTCCTGTGTCCGCCGTATGTTGTGGAGATCAGAAAGTCGTAGCCCAGCTCGGCTGTTGCTTTCTGCAGGCTCTTGATGACATAGGAAAAGAACGAACGGGATGCGTCATTCAGCACAAACAGGATCAGATTTGTTTTCTGCTTCTGCAGGTCAACTGCCGCACCGTTTTTGACATATTTCATCTCCCTGGCTTTTTCCTGGACAAGACGTCTTGTTTCTTTCGAGATCCTGTCATTGTCATTCAGTGCCATGGAGACCGTGGAGACCGCAAGATTCAGTTCTTTCGCAATATCTTTAATGGATGTCATAACAGTATTTTACAACAAATAAAAGGCAGACACATCAATTCGCGTCTGCCCTGTCAGTTTACTTAATGTATTTCATTTTCTGCAGTGTTTCATTATGTGTTAACGGAGCGACAATATGCAGTTTTTCTCCCCCATACACATATACATGCAGAGTGACTCTGGAAGTGTTCATACCTTTGATCTCTTTCAGATCATATGCATGTCTGCCCAGAAGAATACGTTTGTCTCCGGCTACGATCACCCTGCAGAGATGTGCGATATTCAGCACGATCGTCACCAGAAGCAGACCGCATGTAAACAGATATGTTCTTTCGTCAATTGCAGAAAGCAATGCGACCAGTGTGAACGCGATGCCTCCGTCAAGTTCGATCATAGACATCAGTTCGAACCTGAATTTAACATTCGTGTCACTTTTCTTAAAACGATACAGTACGTAAATACGATACATCACTACTGCAGCAAGCAGTATTTTCAGCAGAATAATCAGATACGGAAACATAATTACTCACCCATTAATTAAGACTGTTCCTGAGCTGCAGCTTCTTCAGCCAGCAGTTTGTTGTCATATCTCTTGATGAACGGGATCATGATCGCTACGCAGATCACAGCGTTAACAAGGTATACAACGATTGCTCTCCAGTCCATGGACATCAGGAATACTTTGATGATCGCAGGGATCGTAAACGGAACACCGACATAAGGGATCCTCATCAGACCGAGTTTGCACGCCATGTACGGAGTGAATCCGCAGAGTGCGAATACGATAATATAAGGAACGAAGATATCGAAGTTCAGAACCAGAGGAAGACCGAATGTCAGAGGTTCACCTACGTTGACGAGCGCAGGTACCAGGGCGATCCTGGATACAGCCTTCAGCTGTTCAGACTTAGCTACGAGCAGCAGAGCAATGACGATGAACAGGATACCCTGTGTCGTCCACTGCTGGAAGTTGGAGTTGAAGATGATCGTAGGCTCTCCGCCTGCAACAACTGCTTCTGTATTTGCGACTGCGGACATGGAGAGGATCGGGTTGATCACGGCACCTGCAACGGAGTTGCCATGGATACCAAAGAACCACAGGATTCTGACGATGATGCAGTATGCGAGAACTGTGAACAGTGTGTCGGAACCGGAGAAGAGAGGTCCGAACAGTTTATTGATGAATCCGCCCAGTGTTGTGCCGAAAGCACCGAAACCGAGTTTAACAAGTACGACAACCAGCATGACCATCAAACTTGAGATCATGTCTTCCAACTGTTCGGAAACAAACGGAGGAACGGAATCCGGCATCTTGATCCTTAAGCCATGATTCTTGAACCACATATTCAGAAGCGGGACAAAATAACCGACAATGATGGCAGCCATCATACCCTGTGCGCCGAAGAATCCAATCGTAAGGTTTCCGTCAACGATGCTGCTGTGCAGGAAGCAGAATGCCAGCACTGAGAGTACCAGGTTGTTGACTGAAGGAACTTTTGCTTCCTGGCAGACTGCGTTGACCATACCGAAGATAATATAGAAGCCTGCAAACTGTGTACCTAATGTATAACCAAGGTTCAGCAGTGCTGCATTGGCTGCGGAGAAGTTTCTCCATGCGTCGACCAGGCCGCCTGTCATATCTGCCGGGAACGGCGGAATGAGCAGCAGCATGAAGATCGAACCGATCATTGTGGCGTTAGTACATGCAACGATACCTTTCTGCATGCATCTGACGAAGTGGAAGTTGGTGAATTTGTTGACTGCAGGCATTACCTTTTCCTGCATGAATGTAGTCATAGAACCATCGGCCATTTTTGAATACCCCCTTATTTTTCTATGCCCAGTCGTTTGTACTGCCAGTCCGGCGCATCGGCTGCTTTCATTGCGTCCTTCAGTCTGGCAGTCATATGTTTGATGAGTTCCGGATCTGTTACCGGATGTTTCTGTTCCGGATCGTTCGCTTTGTCATACAGCGCGTCCGGCCAGCGGATGAATGAACCCATAGAATGGGGTGCAGGGAACTGTACGACCGGCAGATGGTGCGAATATTTCCCGCCATCAACCAGTTCCGCGCCTTTCAGCTCCTCTGCTGAGAAGAAACCTCTCATATTTGTCGGCATCAGCGTCATGTTGTATACAGGCTGATCTTTGTCAGTGCTTCCCTTCATGAAGACATATCTGCCGTCATATACATTGATCTGTCCGCCATGGACACCGTACAGGATCTGGTCATGGATCTTTTCATCCTTTTCAATGACCGGCGCAAGATCCCTGCCGTCCATATCTTCAAACAGATCAACACCGAAGTAGTTCAGCAGTGTAGGGACAAGGTCCACCGTCTGGCAGACACTGTTTCTGCGTTCCCCGTCATGCCCGTATCTCGGATCATGAATGAAGAACGGCGTGTGGATCACTTCGTCGTACATCGGAGGGAAGTTCTTTCCGATGAAGTTATGCTCGCCAAGGAAGAACCCGTGATCGGTATTTACGATCAGCATCGTATCTTTCCAGAGATCATACTTGTCAAAGACATCCAGCACTCTTCCGAGCTGCTCATCACAGAGGGAAAGCAGCGCGCAGTACTCTTTGCGCAGCGCAGCGATATCTTCCGGCGTATACTTGTCGTCTACCGCTGTATATGCCGGGAAGTTGAACGCGTCTTTGCTGTCGCAGCAGTCGTACAGCTTTCTGAACCTGTCCGGTACATAGAATGGTTCATGCGGATCGAAGCATTCGATCTGGAGGAACCAGCTGTCTTTGTCGTGGTAATGATCGATGAAGTCAATACCTGCCGAAACAGTCTGTACGGAAGGCATATCCTCTTCCTCAACGATCCTCGTCCTGTTGGCCAGATGCTGTACAGCAGAGATGTTTTTCTTGTTCAGGCTGCATGTATTCAAAGACATGTCAGCTTCACCCTGCGGGACCCATCTATCCCCTTCCTGACCTCTGAAGCCTTCCCAGGAAGAATAACGTCCGTGATATGTGCATCCGCCGTCTTCCCAGTAATGGGAGTGATCGGTCGCCAGATGTGTGTAGATACCGTTCCTGGACAGTGTTTCCGGCATTGAATCATCATACGGTTCCAACGGACCCCAGCCTCTGTGCAGGAAATTGTATTTTCCTGTATGGAGTTCCCTTCTTGCGGGCATGCAGGGCATTGAACCGCCGTAGAATTCATCAAATGTAACCGCTTTTTCCGCCAGGCGCTTAAAATTCGGCATAACAGAGAAATCACATCCGTAATTCGGAAGATAATTTCTTGTCAGCGTGTCATACATAAGCATCACAGCTCTCATGGAAGACCTCCTCTATTTGAAACGTTTCAACTAGTTGCATCTTCATTCTAATCAACAGATATATACCTGTCAACAGGAAATTTGAAACGTTTCAAATATTTTTTTGTTTTTTTGCATTATTTAAAATTTGGCACTATAAAAGCACTATGCAGAAATATGCTGAACAGCTTGCATAGTGCCTCAAATGTTCATTTATCTGTTGAACCAGTTCTTGAAGAGATATCTTCCGACCCCGTCCTCTGTGACACCGTATTCCGTGACATCCTGGGCGATCGCCTTAACGCTGTCTGCACCGTTGATCATGCAGACACCCCAGCCTGCTGTTTTCAGCAGATCGATGTCATTTTCCATATCTCCGAACGCAATGAATTCTGACAGAGGAATGTTGTACTTCTCGCTGAACTGACGCAGTGCCAGTCCTTTATTGATATGCGGGTCGATAAATTCGATCGTGATGTGGTTCGGGCCTTCAAATGTCTTGACACAGACATAGTTCTCGGACGGATGCGCGTTTACTACAGCCATGACCTCGGGCAGATCTTCCGGTTTGACATGGACCTCTATTTTACCCGTATCGAAACGGCTGACATAATCGACATCACCGATCGTAACAACAGAGTTGTTGCGCTGCTGGGAATCGATCAGGAAGGCATCCATATGCAGTGCCGAAATATCGTCATAACCCTGATTGTATACGATCACATTCAGGGGAAGCGGCGCAAGGAAGCTGACAATGTCATGAACATCCTCTTTTTTCAGCTGGTAGTATTTTTCAATCTCGCCTTCATTTTTGTCGTACAGTTCTCCGCCGTTCATACCGATGACGTAATCGAAATCGAATCCGAGTTCCCATTCCTGGGCACGGTTGATGATCCGCTTATCGAGCGGTCTGCCGGAAGCCACACCGATCAGCACACCTTCTTTATGAAGACGCTGGAATGCCTTTCTTGTCTCAGGCATCAGGTTGCCGCCCTTCAGGGCAAGTGTACCGTCAATATCAGCCGCGAGAACAGATATCTTTTCAATCATAAATCAGTCTCCTGTAAGTTATTGTGCAGATATATCATGCAGCTGCAGGTGCTGTCACTTCGTCATCGGACAGGTCACTTGTCAGACCTGTGACTGAAGACTTCGCTGTATTGCAGCAATGGTCTGCCATACGTTCGATCGTGCTGAGAATATCACAGAATACAGAAGATGCTACATGGGATGTGCATTCGCCGTTGACCATACGTGTGTAATGATCCTGACGGGCACTTGATTCCATCTCATCCATCCGGTGTTCCTTTTCCAGAAGCTTCGCATAAAGCGCTTCATCATTGGAAACGAAGATCTCAGCTGTGTCATCGAACATGTCGATCAGCAGTTCCATCATCTCATTGACACTGGCAGAACCTTGCGGTGTCAGTTCTTCTTTCCGTTCAAAGATCTCATGGAAGAATTCCCAGAGATTTGCGGACAGGTCGCCGATACGTTCGATATTCTTGACCGCATCCAGATATGCACGGCAGTCCTTCTTATCCTGTTCCGTCAGATTAGGACGGATGGACAGCTGGATCAGGTAATTTGTGATCTGTTCATCAAAGTGGTTGATCGTAGCTTCTCTCTGTTCCAGCTTGCCGACATCTTCATCCGTTCCCTTTTCATTAATATATCTGGTCGTTTCAGACATGTTGTAACGGACAACATCGATCATCTTCAGTACAGCCTGCTGGATCGCGCTGATCGCAGCGGAAGGAAGGATCGTAGCAATATTACTGTCAAGTTCGTCAATATTGACTTCAATAGTAGTAGGTTCATCACCCGGAACGATCTTACGGACAAGTCCGACGATCTGATCCGTGAACGGCAGCATTGCCAGTGTCGTAACCGTCTTGAAGATAATGTTGGCAACCGCGATCTGCATCATCGGGTTCATACCCGAAGCGATCGACATGATGAATGCCGAGTACGGTTTCAGGATGAGCATACCGAATATGCAGCCCATTACGTTGATCAATGTATGCAGCGCCGCTGTACGCTTACCGGAGATCGATCCGCCGATCGAAGCAAGGATACCTGTCATCGTTGTACCGACGTTGGCACCGAACATGAACGGAAGCGCTGCAGCGAATGTGATCGCGCCTGCCTGATACAGTTTCTGGGCAACACCGATGGTTGCGGCAGAAGACTGTACGGCTGCTGTCAGACCGATACCTGTCAGCATTGCCGCGATCGGATTCTGGCTCATCTTGAGCGCGAAGCTTTCGAATGCAGGCATTGCCTTAAGGGCAGCCAGCGCGTCACCCATGAACGCCATTCCCATGAAGATCATGGCAAATCCCAGAACGACATTTCCTGAGAGAATGATCTTGTGTTTCTTTGCGAAGCATATCAGCATAGCTCCGACGAATGCGATGTACATCGCGTACTTTTCAATGCTCAATGAGATCAGGAACGATGTGACCGTTGTACCGATCGCAGCACCGAGGATGATTCCCGATGCCTGTTCCAGAGTCATCAGTCCCGCTCTGACGAGACCGATCGAGATCGCTGAAGTAGCGGATGAAGACTGCAGGATGATCGTTATTACAATACCGATCAGAAGTGCAGAGATCTTGTTTGATGTGAAACGGTTGATATAGTCGCGCAGTTTGTCACCGGCGACTGCCTTCAAGCCATCCCCCATAAACTTGATGCCAAACATGAACAGGCCGAAACCGCCAAGTATCATGCCCCAATCCAAACCCATATCTTTATCCTCCTGTATAAAAACAGCCGATCCGGCTGCACAGTATCTTCTTTTGCGTCGCGAAGAAACTCATGCACCGGTAAAAAACCATTATGAGTCTCATCATTTCAAGGCAAACCGGGTAATAGTATCCGTGATGACGATCTGCCTGCGTAGAAACGCCGATTACTCCCTCATTATGAATATCATATCATAATAATCGATCTGCATTCATTTCGTTTTATGATCACAGGTGACGATTCCCGTCTTTAGAATTTAGCACCATGAAAGTTTAGAAGCTGGACAGCGCAGGAATACACACAAGCCCTTTTGTACAAAGGGTTTTTATTGTGTCGAAATATCTTGACAAATTTGTTTTTAGGTATTGATAAAAATGGTGTAA
>JAFRJJ010000007.1 GCA_017432325.1 Solobacterium sp.
CAACCTGTTTGACCACCTGACAGACATGGATCCCGCAAACATCAACATCCTGAACGGAATGACAGATGATCCGGAAGGTGAATGCGCAAGATACGAAGAAAAGATCGCGTCCTACGGAGGGATTGACCTGTTCATGGGCGGCATCGGCGTAGACGGACACCTGGCATTCAATGAGCCGTACACATCCCTGTCCAGCAGAACAGGCGTGAGAGCCCTGACAACAGATACGATCATCGTGAACTCAAGGTTCTTCGACAATGATCCTTCAAAGGTACCGACACATGCATTGTCCGTAGGTATCGGAACAGTGACAGACTCCAAGGAAGTGCTGATCCTGATCTCCGGCCACAACAAGGCAAGAGCCTTGGCAGCTACAGTAGAAGGCGGCGTATCCCAGAAGTGGACATGCAGTGCGCTGCAGCTGCACCCGGCAGCGATCATCGCGTGCGATGAAGCAGCCTGCGGGGAACTGATGGTAGACACCTACAAGTATTTCCTGGATATCGAAAAGGCAGAAAGACTGTAATATACAGACAGACAAGAGGATGCGGAGCCCGCATCCTTTTATCATGCCTGAAAATGAGTTTTCATCATACCGGCATTCTGCATCGGTGAATCACGGCTGTATGCAGAATAAGGTATGGAAAAATGTTCCGGAAAGTGATATATCTTTGCAATACAAGGGGGCATTTATGGAACATAGGGTATGGAATTTTGCGGCAGGGCCTTCGGTACTGCCGGAAGCAGTCCTGAAAAGAGCCGCATCGGAGATGCTGAACTGGAACGGTTCCGGTATGTCGGTCATGGAAATGAGCCATCGCTCAGCGATGTTTCAGAGTATTTTTGACCATGCGCAGTCACAGTTCAGAAAGCTGATGCATGTTCCGGACAATTATCATATTCTGTTTCTCCAGGGAGGCGGAAGCACCCAGTTTTCCATGGTCCCGCTGAACCTGATCGGCCGTACCGGCAAAGCCGATTACGCGCTGACCGGACATTTTTCCACGTCAGCCGCAAAAGAAGCAAAGAAATACGGCAGCGTCCATATCGCCGCGGATGTCAGTGATACGGGTTTCCGGGTGATCCCGGAACAGTCAGAGCTCATCCTTGATCCGGAAGCTTCCTATTTCCATTACTGTGCCAACAACACAATCTACGGTACGGAATGGCAGTACGTACCGGATACAGGGGATGTACCGCTTGTCTGCGATATGTCGAGCAATATCACATCCCGGCCTGTCGATATTTCAAAATACGGACTGATCTATGCCGGCGCCCAGAAGAACATGGCACCAGCCGGTCTGACGGTCGTGATCATCCGGGATGACCTGGTCCTGTGCGAAAAAGAATATACGCCATTGATGCTGTCGTACCGGCGGATGATCGACAAGCAGTCGATGTTCAATACACCGCCGTGCTGGAATATATACATCCTGTCGCTCGTCATGGACTGGATCGAAGAACAGGGCGGCGTTGAAGGCATGGAGAAACTCAGGAATGAACGATCGGCCATGCTGTATCACGTTATCGATGAGTCAAAGCTGTTCCACGGACATGCTGAAAAGTCCGCGCGCTCCGGAATGAATGTCACATTCCGGACAGAAGATCCTGAGATCGATGCCAGGTTTGTCAAAGAAGCTGCTGAAGCGGGCTTCGTCAATCTGAAGGGGCACCGTCTCAGCGGCGGCATGAGAGCTTCAATCTACAACGCAATGGATCCGGAAGGAGTGAAACAGCTCTGCGGATTCATGCAGTCATTTGAGAAAAAACTTCTGGGGGAATAACTGCTATGTACCGTGTAAAAACACTGAATAACATTTCCGATTCAGCAAAAGAGATCCTGAAAGAACCGATGTATACGATCGGCGACGATGTGGAAGCGCCGCACGCGCTGTTTGTGCGCGCGTCGGACCTGCATCATTATCCGTTCAATCCGGAACTGCTCTGCATCGGCAGGGCAGGCATCGGATACAATACGATCCCGGTCGATGAATGTATCAGAAAGGGCATCGTCGTATTCAATACGCCCGGCGGCAATGCCAACGGCGTCAAGGAACTGTTCCTGTTTGCCATGTCCATGGCAAGCCGCGATATCTTTGACGGCATGAAATGGGTCTACACATACGACGGAAGCGAAGGACCTGTCGAAGAGCGGATGGAAAAGGTCAAGAAGCAGTTTGCCGGTCCGGAATACGCCGGAAAAACACTGGGTGTCATCGGAACGGGAAACGTCGGCAGTATGGTCGCCAATGTCGCGCTGAACCTGGAAATGAAGGTGTTCGGATACGATCCCTTCCTGTCGGTCGACGCCGCATGGAAGGTATCCAGACATGTGGAACGAGCGTCCAGCCTGGATGAACTCCTCCAGGAATGCGACTATATTACCCTGCATGTACCGCTCAAAAGCGATACTGTCGGACTGATCAACGCAGAGCGCATCGCGAAGATGAAGGACGGCGTCCGCATCATCAATTACGCCAGAGGCGAAGTCGTTGATGAAGACGCCATCATTGCCGCGCTGGAAAGCGGCAAGGTATCCAGATATGTCGCGGATTTCCCGACAGACCGGCTGATCCATGCGCCGAATACGATCCTGACGCCGCATCTGGGAGGAACCACGATCGAAGCGGAAAGCAACTGCGCGAGAATGGCAGCTGCCCAAATGGACGATTATCTGAGAAACGGAAATATCCGCAATGCCGTCAACATGCCGAATGTATTCCTGGAGCGTACCGGTACAGCCAGGCTGTGCCTGATCCATGAGAACAAACCCGGCATGCTGGCGAATATCATGCCGCTGTTTGCCATGGAAGGCATCAACATAGAAAACATGACGAATAAGTCAATGGGTGACTTTGCCTACTCCATCTTCGATGTCAACTCACACATTGAACAGCACACGATCGACGAACTGAACGCGATCTCCGGTATGATCAAAGTCAGACTGCTTGTCTGAGGAGAAAACTATCATGAATAAACCCCGCATATTGATCACGACAGACATGGAATGCGATGATATGAATTCCATGATCCATCTTGCCCTGCATCTTGACGAGATCGATCCTGCGGGGTTTGTTTATACTGCGTCCAAATATCATTTCAACGGTGACGGGATCCATACGCTCGGTGAAGTCACGCCTCATTATTCCTGCGGCGGGGAACTGGCATATTCCGGACACGCGGGATATCCCCATCCCGATCCTGAAGCGGTGCACCTCAGGTCATACCGACCGTTTGAAGAGGGCTGGATCGAATCACTTTGGAAGAACGAATATGCGGCAGTATATCCGAATCTGCTCAGGCATTCCCCGGATTATCCGTCCCCGGAATATCTGCTCAGTATTACAAAAACCGGAAACATCGCGTTTGAAGGGGATGTCAGGGAAGAAACAGAGGGTTCCGCATTTATCGAACAGGTCATTCTGGATGATGACGAACGGACTCTGTACCTGCTGTCCTGGGGAGGCATGAATACGATCGTCCGGGCACTGATGTCGATCCATGAACACTATGCCGGTACTGCCTGCTGGGAATCTGTCCTCAACAAGGTTTACAGGAAGGTCTGCGTACTCGGTGTAACGGACGGGTTCGGTCAGGACAACAGCTGGCTGGATCACGGAAAACAGCTGTTCCCGGAACTCAGGATGCTGAGGACAGAGTTTACACATGCGGGATTCCTTGCGGCAAAGTTTGCCCAGGAAGACGCTGTCCATACATTCCGGGCACCATGGCTGAAGGAAAACATCAAATTCGGACACGGACCCCTGATGGAAAAAACGATCGTGTTCGCGGATGGAACAAGGATATACGGCGAACCGGAAAACCGCCAGTACGGCCTGATCACCGTTCTGGACTGGGGTTGGGACAGTATGCCCGCATATCATTTTGACCAATATGACTGGATCGGTGAGGGAGACAGCACAACAGTCGTTCCGGTACTTCCGCACGGTCTCAGAGGACTTGAGGACGGCAGATTCGGAAGCCTTGCCGGCAGACTGTATCCGGACGGGGAAACGCCGGAAAAGAAAGAAACGTACAATCCGTTCCTTCCGGCGTTCCAGAGCGAATGGGCCGCAAGAGCTGACTGGTGCGTCAGACCGTATGAAGCGTGTGATCATCCGCCTCTCGTCCGTGTTCTGACAAAGGACTGTACTGCCGCACCAGGCGAAACAGTCATCCTGTCGGCGGAAACGGAAGACCGTGACGGACGCGGTCTGGAAACAGAATGGAGCTTCTATGTGCCCGGCTGTTCATACAGCGGGGCTGAACTGCCTGAGATCCGTGAATCCGACAGCCTGAGGGCATCGTTCACGGTCGCGGAAGATGTCTGCGTTTCCGGCTGCCTGATCGCAGTGTTTGCCTGCAGGACAAAAGGCGTCAAGCCGATCACAAGGTATGGCGAAGTGATGATCAATATCCGGAAATGACAATTGATCCGGTAAAAATGTGACATGCAGTTTTGATCCGGATACTGTTAGAATATCTGAGGTTAGGGGGAAGAAGATATGCCGATAGGAATTATCGTAAACTGTCTTGCTGTAGTTGTGGGTGGTCTGATCGGAAGCAGCGCGTCAAACCTGCTCAGTGAACCGGTCAAGATGAATCTGAATATGCTGTTCGGACTTGCGTCCATGGGAATGGGTATTTCAAGCATCGTTCTGATGCAGAATATGCCGGCAGTCATACTGTCGCTGATCCTGGGAACACTGCTGGGTCTCGGCTTCCATCTGGGTGAAGCGATCACCCGCGGCGCTGCCAAAATGCAGAAACTGTTTCATGCGGAAGGGGGAAGCTCCGACCAGCTGGTAACGGTGATCGTACTGTTCTGCGCAAGCGGCACGGGTATCTACGGAGCGATCGTATCGGGTATGAACGGAGATCATTCTATTCTGATCGCCAAGAGCATCCTCGATTTCTTTACAGCCATGATCTTCGCCTGCACATTGAAAAAAACAGTCAGTCTGATCGCTTTGCCGCAGCTGATCATCATGATGATCCTGTTTATCCTGGCAGGCTATATCATGCCGCTGACGACACCGGCCATGATCAATGACTTCAAGGCATGCGGCGGATTTATCATGATCGCGACCGGCTTCCGCATTCTGCAGCTGAAGATGTTCCCGACACCGGATATGATCCCGGCAATGATCCTTGTCATGCCGCTGTCATTTCTCTGGGTCTCATATATCCTTCCGCTGCTTTCCTGAATACAGTTCAGAGACAGAGAAAACCTTTCATTCCGGTGCGAAAAACAGATGAAAATCTGCCATGAAACCGGATGATAGTCAGGACAGAACAGGGTGTTTATGTTAAACTTCATGTGTTGCATATCCGGTATCTTGGCAGGGGGGTATTCCCCGGATCACCGGGACACGGGATCTGCACAAAGGAAAACAGTGTAATTGATTTCCTGTCTTTACAAACCATTCCTGTTCCGCTACTATATTTGCATCTCAAAGGTCTGCAGACCTGAAAGGAGCGTTCATGGTTGAAATGATCTGCGTGCTTCATGCAAGAGTCCTGAACGAAGATATTGTTTTCAGCCTGCAGTCCGCAAAAAACACACTGAATCACTATGCCTGGATTTTTCGGAACCCGGGCTTTTTTGATGCGCATGAAGGAGGCTTATGAAAAAAGTTGGAGTAATCATGGGCAGCGACAGCGATTATCCTGTCATGTCCAAAGCACTGGCAGTCCTCGATGATCTGGGCGTCGGATATGAGGTACATGTGTACAGTGCTCACCGCACCCCTGTGCAGGCAGCGGAATTTGCGTCGCATGCCGCAGAGAACGGATTCGGCGCGATCATTGCCGGAGCAGGCATGGCAGCGGCACTGGCCGGCGTACTGGCTGCGCATACGACACTGCCGGTGATCGGCGTCCCTCTGAAGTCCGCTGTTCTGGAAGGAACAGACGCACTTCTGGCAACGGTCATGATGCCTCCGGGCATTCCCGTCGCCACAGTAGCGATCGATGGTGCAAAGAATGCCGCATGGCTGGCAGCCCAGATCCTTGCGGTCTCCGATGAGGAACTGAGCAGCCGTCTGAAGGCTGAGCGCACAGCAATGACAGCAGGTGTCCTGGCAAAGGATGCCGCGCTGCAGGAAAAACTGAAAGGAAACAGCTGATGGAAAAAAGTTACAGTGAAAGCTATAAAGCTGCCGGCGTAGATGTCACTGCCGGATATAAAGCAGTACAGCTGATGAAGGAACATGTCGCAAGGACAGCCGTTCCCGGTGTCATGGAAGGCATCGGCGGCTTCGGCGGACTGTTCTCACCGGGCTTTGCCGGCATGGAACATCCTGTCCTGGTATCCGGAACGGACGGCGTCGGCACAAAGGTCAAGCTTGCGTTCCTGCTGGACAAGCATGACACGGTCGGCATCGACTGCGTCGCGATGTGCGTGAATGACATTATCTGCACAGGCGGGGCACCGATGTTCTTCCTGGACTACATTGCCTGCGGGAAAAATATCCCGGAAAAGATCGCGGAGATCGTCGGTGGTGTCGCCGAGGGCTGCGTCCAGTCCGGCTGCGCGCTGATCGGCGGTGAAACAGCCGAACATCCCGGTCTGATGCCGGTGGATGAATACGATCTTGCCGGATTCGCGGTAGGCATCGTTGATGAGAAAAAGATCCTGGATCCCGCAAATGTCAGGGAAGGGGATGTGATCATCGGACTTGCCTCAAGCGGCGTCCATTCCAACGGATTCTCGCTGGTACGCAAGGTATTCGATGTGGAAGCTCCCGGAGTTCTGGACAGCTATGCGGAGGAACTCGGAAAACCGCTTGGCGAAGTGCTGCTGACACCGACGAAGATCTATGTCAAGCCTGTGCTTGAAGTCCTGAAGAAGGTCAATGTCCATGCGATCGCGCATATCACAGGCGGCGGATTCCAGGAAAACCTGCCGCGTGCCTTTGGGGATCACCTGAACGCTGTCATCGAAAAAGGATCATGGAACGTTCTTCCGATCTTCCGCCTGATCCAGGAGAAAGGCGGGATCAGCGAACACGACATGTTCAATACGTTCAATATGGGCGTCGGCATGGCACTGTACGTATCTGCGGAAGACAGTGAAACAGTGCTTGACATCCTGAAAGAAAACGGTGTGGAAGCACATGTCATCGGCCATATGGAAGCAGGCGACCATTCAGTCGTCTTCAAGGAGAATGTATGATACGGATCGCGGTACTGGTCAGCGGCGGGGGAACGAACCTGCAGGCGCTGATCGATTATGAAAAGGCCGGAAACAATCCGCACGGAAAGATCAGCCTTGTGCTGGCATCCAACAACAAGGCTTACGCGCTGGAAAGAGCGCATCAGGCAGACATACCCACTGCCGTCGTCAGAAGAAAGGATTATGCGTCACAGGAGGAGTTTGACCACGCCATCACGGTGACGCTGCAGGAAAACAGGATCGATCTGGTGATCCTGGCAGGATTCCTGAGCATCCTCGGTCCGGAAGTGATACAGGCGTATCCCGAACGGATCATCAATGTCCACCCGTCACTGATCCCGTCATTCTGCGGGAAAGGATTCTACGGCCTGAAGGTACATGAGGCAGCCCTTGCCAAGGGCGTCAAGGTATCAGGCGCTACCGTCCACTTTGTCAATGAAATACCGGACGGCGGAAGGATCCTGCTGCAGAAGGCAGTGGAGGTCAAAGACGGAGACACACCCGAAATACTGCAGAAAAGGATCATGGAAGAAGCTGAATGGATCCTGCTGCCGCAGGCCATGAAACAGCTGAGTGAAGTTTTGGATCAGGAGGAGAACATATGAAAGCAGTTGATCTTTATGAGTATCTGTCAGGAAATGAATATCCCGGCAGAGGCATCGCCATCGGTCGCACACCGTGCGGAAAGAAAATCAGAATCGGATATTTCATCATGGGAAGAAGCGAAAACTCCCGCAACAGGATCTTCGTCGAGGACGGAGACGGCCTGAGAACGGAAGCCTTCGATGCTTCGAAGATGAAGGATCCTTCACTGATCATCTATGCGCCGGTACGCGTACTGGATGGAACAACGATCGTCACAAACGGCAACCAGACAGATACCATTTACGATTACCTGAAAGACGGAAAGAGCTTTGAAGACGCGCTCAGAACAAGAACGTTTGAACCGGACGGGCCGAACTGGACACCGCGTATTTCCGCTGTTGTGACAGGTGCAAAGGTCAGCTTTTCCATCCTGAAGAGCGCTGACGGCAGCGACGCAAATGTTCAGAGACAGTTCTTTGACTATGATGAAATGCCTGCCGGCGAAGGACGCATCATCCATACATATGAAACAAACGGAAGCCCGATCCCTTCCTTCAAGGGAGAGCCTGTCCGCTATACAGTCGCGAAAGAACCGTTTGAAGCGTTCGGTGAAAATCTGTGGGAAGCACTGAACCATGATAACCGCGTATCCCTGTTCGTCAGATCGATCGATCTGGAAACAGGCGAAACAACAACAGAGATCATCAACCGCAATAAATAAGAGGAGATAACAGTATGGCAAAGGAAATTCAGCTTAAATACGGGTGCAACCCCAATCAGAAACCTTCAAGGATCTTCATGGAAGAGGGAGAACTTCCCGTTACGGTACTCAACGGACGTCCCGGTTATATCAACTTCATGGATGCGCTGAACAGCTGGCAGCTGGTCAAGGAACTCAAGGCCGCTACAGGACTGCCTTCCGCCGCAAGCTTCAAGCATGTATCGCCGGCAGGCGCTGCAGTCGGTGTTGAACTGACGGAAACAGAACGCAGGATCTACTTCACAGGCGACAAACCGCTGTCCCCGATCGCAAGCGCTTATGCGAGAGCCAGAGGCGCAGACCGCATGAGCTCCTACGGTGACTTTGCGGCACTGTCCGACATCTGTGATGAAGACACAGCACTGCTGCTGAAGAAAGAAGTATCCGACGGCGTCATCGCTCCGGGTTACACAGAAGCCGCGCTGGAGATCCTGAAGACAAAGAAGAACGGCAACTACAATGTCATCCAGATCGATCCGGAATATGTACCGGCAGAGATCGAACGCAAGCAGGTATTCGGCATCACGTTCGAGCAGGGCAGAAACAATATCGTTCTTGACGAGAGCGTTCTGACAAATATCGTCACAAAGAACCACGATCTGCCTGACAGCGCGAAGAGAGACCTGGTCATCGCCCTGATCACCTTGAAATACACACAGTCCAACTCTGTCGCATATGCGAAGAACGGACAGGTGATCGGCGTCGGTGCAGGCCAGCAGAGCCGTGTGCACTGCACAAGACTTGCCGGCGACAAGGCTGACCACTGGTGGCTGCGTCAGGCACCGCAGGTGCTGAACCTCCCGTTCAAGGAGACGATCCGCAGAGCAGACCGCGACAACTGCATCGATGTCTATATCGGAAATGAATACATGGATGTCCTCAGAGACGGCACATGGGAGAACTTCTTCACGGAAAAACCGGCTGTCTTCACAGAAGCGGAAAAGCGCGCATGGCTGGACCAGAATACAGGCGTATCCCTGGCATCCGACGCATTCTTCCCGTTCGGAGACAACATCGAACGCGCTTATAAGAGCGGCGTTTCCTTCGTCGTTGAACCCGGCGGATCCATCCGTGACGACAATGTCATTGAAACATGCGACAGATACAACATGGTCATGGCATTCAACGGAATCCGTCTGTTCCACCATTGATGAAAGAGGTCAACTGAATGAAAGTACTGGTTGTCGGGTCGGGCGGCCGCGAACACGCGGTCATTACGGCCCTCAGCAGATCCAAAGAAATTGATCATATTTACTGCGCACCGGGTAACGGCGGGATCGCTGCCCTGGCGGAGTGTGTCGGCATCAAGGCAACTGATGTCGAAGGCATGACGGCATTTGCCAAAGAACATGCGGATTTCTGTGTGGTAACACCGGATGATCCGCTTGCCCTGGGCATGGTGGACGCCATGGAAGCGGAAGGTATTCCGTGCTTCGGGCCGAATAAAAACGCTGCCATTATCGAAGCGTCCAAAGCATTCTCCAAAGACCTCATGCATAAATACGGGATCCCCACAGCTTCATACGAGATCCATGATGATCCGGAAATCCTGATCGCAAGACTTCGTGAAAGAAATACATATCCGGCTGTCCTGAAAGCAGACGGACTTGCCCTGGGAAAGGGTGTCCTGATCGCCAAAACCGAAGAGGAAGCTGTTGAAGCCGTCAAGGAACTGATGGTGGACAAGGCATTCGGCGCATCCGGAAACAGGGTCGTCCTGGAAGAATTCATGACCGGCCCCGAAGTATCCGTACTGGCATTTACAGACTCACATGTGATCTGTCCGATGGTATCCTCCCAGGACCACAAACGTGCCCTGGACGGTGACAGAGGACTTAACACAGGCGGCATGGGTACGATCGCACCTAGCCCTTACTATACGGAAGCTGTCGCTGAACGCTGCATGAAGGAGATTTTTGTTCCGACCATGAACGCAATGAACGCCGAAGGCAGACCCTTCAAAGGCTGCCTGTACTTCGGACTGATGATCACGCCGGACGGACCGAAGGTCGTTGAATACAACTGCCGTTTCGGAGACCCGGAGACACAGGTCGTGCTGCCTCTGCTGGAAACAGATCTGTTCACGATCATGAAAGCGGTGCATGATGAAACACTGGCTGATCTGACCATTGAATGGAAGGACGCGGCATGCGCGTGTGTCATCGAAGCAAGCGGCGGATATCCTTCATCCTATCAGAAGGGCTTCGCGATCTACGGCCTGGACGCCTCGGGACAGTATCCCGGCGTAACGGTATATCATGCCGGAACGACCCTGAAAGACGGACACTATGAGACAAGCGGCGGCAGAGTGCTGGGTATTTCAGCGATCGGTGAGACACTCTCCGAAGCGCTGGACAAGGCATACTCCGTGGTCGGCAAGGTCGGCTTTGATCATATGCATTACCGTACGGATATCGGCAGAAAGGAAAGGGATCTTTGATGACTGTATACCGCTGTTTTGTTGAAAAAAAGCCGGCATATGCTGTCGAAGCGGCTGCCGTGTTCAACGATCTGACGATCGCCCTGCGCAACGACCATGTAAAGTCCGTACGCGTGCTGAACCGTTATGATCTTGAAAATATCCTGGAAGACGATTATAAAGCTGCCCGCTATACGATCCTTTCCGAACCGCAGGTAGACGACCTTTATGAAGAAACGAT
The DNA here is from genome assembly GCA_017432325.1 of Solobacterium sp. GTDB lineage: Bacteria > Bacillota_I > Bacilli_A > Erysipelotrichales > Erysipelotrichaceae > Bulleidia. Next base: position 11,183 of record JAFRJJ010000007.1, read on the forward strand.
GCCCGAGCCCGCAGCTGATGAATATGTACTGGCAGTAGAATACCTGCCCGGACAGTTCGACCAGCGCGCTGATTCATGTTCACAGTGCATCCAGCTTGCCACATGCCGGGAACGTCCGGAAGTGCGCAGCGCAAAGATCTATTTCATCAAGGGTGAACTGACTGATGCAGACAGAAAAAGGATCGAGGAAACACTGATCAACCCGGTCGAGGCAAGGAAGGCAAAGCTTTCCAAGCCGGAAACGATCCGCCAGTCCTATCCGCACCCGGAGCTCCCGATGATCATCGAAGGCTTCCGTGAACTGGACGAAGCAGGCCTGGAAGAATTCCTGCACCAGTACGGACTGGCAATGGATCTGGCTGATATCAGATTCCTGCAGAAATACTTTATTGAAGAAGAAAAGAGAGATCCCAGGATCACCGAGATCAAGGTAGTCGACACATACTGGAGCGATCATTGCCGTCACACGACATTCGGCACGATCATCGACAGCGTCGATATCGAACCGGCATACGCGAAAGAAGTCTATGACGAATACCTGGATCTGAGAAAGCATGTCCTGAAGAAGGACAAGCCTGTCACCCTGATGGACCTGGCTACGATCGGCGTCAAAGCGCTGAAGCAGTCAGGAAAACTGAACGATCTGGACGAATCCGAAGAGATCAATGCCTGCTCGGTCAAGATCAAGGCGGATATCGACGGAAAAGAAGAAGACTGGCTGCTCATGTTCAAGAACGAAACGCATAACCATCCGACGGAGATCGAACCGTTCGGCGGTGCCGCGACGTGTCTTGGCGGAGCGATTCGTGACCCGCTGTCCGGAAGAAGCTATGTTTATCAGGCAATGCGCATTACCGGAGCCGGCGATCCGCTGACACCGGTCGATGAAACACTTGCCGGAAAACTTCCACAGCGCAAACTCGTCACGACGGCAGCTGCCGGCTACAGTTCCTACGGAAACCAGATCGGACTGGCAACAGGCGAGGTACATGAACTGTATCATCCCGGCTACATTGCCAAGCATATGGAAGTCGGTGCGGTCATCGCGGCAGCGCCTGCGGAAAATGTTGTGCGTGAACGCCCTGAACCGGGTGACGTTGTCATCCTGCTGGGCGGAAGGACCGGAAGAGACGGCATCGGCGGCGCAACAGGATCTTCCAAAGCACACAGCGTGGAATCGCTGGAAACATGCGGTGCCGAGGTACAGAAGGGCAACGCTCCGGAAGAACGCAAGCTGCAGAGACTGTTCCGCAATCCCGAAGCGACCAGACTGATCAGACGCTGCAACGACTTCGGCGCAGGCGGTGTATCCGTAGCGATCGGGGAGCTGGCAGATGGTCTGCTGATCGACCTGAACAAGGTTCCGAGAAAATACGAAGGACTTGACGGCACGGAACTTGCGATCTCCGAATCACAGGAACGCATGGCGGTTGTTGTCAGAAGCGATGACGCGGCACATTTCCAGGAACTCGCGGACGCGGAAAACCTTGAGTCAACGATCGTGGCTGTGGTCCAGGCAGAACCCCGTATGGTCATGACTCTGGAAGGCAGCGAGATCGTCAACCTTTCCCGCGCATTCCTGAATTCAAACGGTGCTGAAAAGCACACCAGTGTGAAAGTAAAAACACCCGGACCGAGGAAACAGGAACTTCCTGCTTCAGTGAAGGAAGGATTCCTGAAGACTGCGGGCGACCTCAATGTCGCTTCCCAGAAAGGTCTGTCGGAACGGTTTGACTCCACGATCGGTTCCAATACCGTACTGATGCCCTTCGGCGGAAAAACACAGATGACTCCGGCCCAGGCAATGGCTGCGAAGCTGCCTGTCCTGGAAGGAAATACCGATACTGTTTCCCTGATGACCTGGGGATTTGATCCCTATGAGTCGGAACATTCACCGTTCCATGGCGCGCAGACTGCCGTGATCACAAGCGCGGCTAAGATCGTCAGCGCCGGCGGCGACCTGAAGCATACCTGGCTTTCATTTCAGGAATACTTCGGCAGAATGACATCCGATCCTGCCCGCTGGGGCCTTCCGTTCAGTGCGCTGCTCGGCGCGCTGAAAGCACAGCTTGAGCTGTCGCTCGGCGCCATCGGCGGCAAGGATTCCATGTCCGGATCCTTTGAGAACATCGATGTACCGCCGACACTGATCAGTTTCGCGGTTTCCGTAACGGATACAGAACACGTCGTATCCGATGAATGGAAAGGCGCAGGTCATTACCTGTATATGCTGAAACCTCATTATGACGAGAACAGTCTGGTTGACTGGGAGAGTCTGAGACAGGTATTCGGCAGGGTCAGCGCATATATCAAAGAAGGCAGAGTATGCTCGGCCTATACATTGGAGCGCGGCGGCCTGGCAGAAGGCCTGCTGAAATGCTCGCTCGGAAACCGTTTTGGTTTCACAGGAACGCTGAGCATGGAACAGCTGTTCACAAAGTGCGCAGGTGCCATCGTTCTGGAAACAGCTGAAAAGCTGGATGAAGAACTGCTCGGCATGACAACGGATGAATTCGTATTCCGTATCAACGATGAAGTCATCTCCGTTGATGAACTGCAGAAAGTATATGAAGACAAACTGCAGAGCGTATATCCGTATCTGAACAAAGCGGATAACCGGATCGAACCTGTTACATGGACAGAACGTTCCAACGCACATGCATCATATACGATAAATAAACCGCATGTCCTGATTCCGGTATTCCCCGGAACAAACTGCGAATACGATACTGCAAGAGCATTCGAGGCCGCAGGCGCGGAAGCGGAGATCTATGTGATCCGCAATCTGACACCGCAGGCGATCGAAGGATCCGCTGCGGGATTCGCGGAAGCGATCAGGCGCAGCCATATCATCGCGATACCCGGCGGCTTCTCGGGCGGTGACGAACCGGACGGTTCCGCAAAGTTCATCACTGCGTTCTTCCGCAACCCGGAAGTCAGCGAAGCATTATCAGATCTGCTCGATAACAGGGAAGGTCTGATGTGCGGTATCTGCAACGGCTTCCAGGCGCTGGTCAAACTTGGTCTTGTGCCGTACGGCAAGATCATCGATACCGATGAGCATTGTCCGACGCTGACATACAACAAGATCGGCAGACACCAATCCATGCTGGTAAGGACAAGGATCGCATCAGTCAAGTCACCCTGGCTCAGATATGCTGAAGCAGGGGATATCCAGACTGTAGCGATCAGCCATGGTGAAGGAAGATTCGTCGCGGAAGAAGATGTACTGAAGCAGCTGATCGAAAACGGACAGATCGCAACGCAGTATGTTGACCTGGAAGGAAATCCGACTTCGGATATCCGGTTCAACCCGAATGATTCCGTGATGGCGATCGAAGGCATTACGTCTCCGGACGGAAGGATCTTCGGAAAGATGGGTCACTCCGAAAGAAGCGGGGACGGCCTGTACCAGAATATTCCTGATCTGAAGCTGCAGGAAATGATCTTCAAAGGCGCTGTAGATTACTTCAGATAATCGGAAACACCCAAAAAATGACTGAAAGGACAGAAATCATAACGATTCTGTCCTTTTTAATAACGCGGTGATCGGTATTTTGATAACATCGGTATTAATTTGACGAAATTTTTATGAAATACGAAAAAAACTTCTTGCAATGAGGAAGTGATAGTGATAAATTAAGAAGGCACTCGGGAAAACGGGGTCGGCATCGAAAAGAAATTCGAAAGAAATGGAAAAAAGATGTTGACAGGTTAAAGCGAATGCGATAGAATCTTGATTTGCTCGAAGCCGGAGAGGTAAGGGCGAGTGATCTTTGAAAACTGAACCAGAAATTAAGCAACAGACGTCAATAAATTTATGGAAATCGGTCTGTTTAGAACAGACTGAAATACAGCAAAAAATAATGAGCTAAATCAAATGGAGAGTGTGATCCTGGCTCAGGATAAACGCTGGCGGCGTGCCTAATACATGCAAGTCGAACGGACATAGCTTGCTATGTCAGTGGCGAACGGGTGAGTAA
>JAFRJJ010000050.1 GCA_017432325.1 Solobacterium sp.
TTGTGTTGTTCGATCGGACCGGTCTTACATATTTACTGAAGTTTACTCCTTCCACCGCTTCCAGAAACGAAAACACTTCATCATCTTTTTCAAGAATGAACAATGTATTGATTGGCAGACTCAGCTGAACTGCATTATAATTAGTTCGCTGATCAGGTAGGTCGAGTACTTGATTAGCTTTTTTCATATCTATATTATACCATGCTTGCATGTGTTTTGCCAGCTAAAGAAAACTGTAACAGTCATTTTTCAACTGTTACAGCCCCTTTATCATAAGCGGTGCTGAAAGGCTGTTTATCAGTCCGTTTATTGAATTGTATGAATAACCGATCAGGAATGCCGCATTGTATGAATTCTGTGTGAAATGTTATAAAACCACAGTCATTGACCGATGGTCATGTTAAAATGCAGTCATGAAAAAGATATTACGAAATATTATTGTGGAGACCGTGTCTCTGTGGGTGATCGATATGCTGTTCAACGGTATTGCCTTTACCAGCATGACAGCTATGATCATGACAGCCGTGATCCTTGCGCTGCTGAACAGTACGGTACGTCCGGTCCTGAAGATCATGACGGTACCCGTCTCGATCCTGACGCTCGGATTCTTCTCACTGGTCGTGAATGCAGTAGTGCTGATCCTTGCTTTTTCACTGGCAGAAGGAGCATATATCGATTCCTTCTTCACGGCGTTTATAGCGAGTATCATACTTGCATTTGTGAACAGTGCTGTGGAAGGATTGTTTAAGGATTGACGATGTCCGATGTCAAATTGATCTATCAGTCCAGTACCGGTCATGCGTACACAGTTGCGAAAGCTGTGGGAAATGAACTGAATACGGAACCGATCAATATTCATGAACCGGCAGTGCTGGCAGATACAGACCTTCTGATCCTTTGCATCGAAACACGCGATGGCAAGCCTGATCAGTATCTGCTGGACTATCTTGATCAGCTCCCTGTCAACAGTATCAAGGATGCCGCACTGATCAGCACCAGTGTATCCGGCAGGGATTATACAGAACTCGCGGTCGGACTGCTCGGACATAAGGGAATTTCCGTATATCCGAAGCGTCTTTGCCTGAAAAGCAGTATCTTGAGGCTTTTCCGGAACAGACCGGACGATACAGATCTGAAAGAAGCAAGATTATTTGCAAGGGAGGTAGCCGCTGCCTGCGGGCAGTAATACTTGCACAGCCAGCAGGTCTTTCGGATCAGGAACGATCAATATGTTGTTCAGCATATGTCCTGCTGCAGAAAACTAACAGATTATGAAGCCGGGCATATGTGAGAACCGGCTTTTATTAACAGGTGGGAAAGTAAAAATGACAGAAATCAAACAGAAAAATACAGTCAGTGATGAGGAACTGGCTTATGCGAACCGGGTGATACAGATTCTGAAACAGTATTACCACCGGCATGTTATCGGACAGGAAGCTCTCGGAGATGCCCTGATTTCATCGATCATGGCAGACGGACATATCCTGATCGAATCGGTGCCCGGTCTTGCCAAGACAACGGCTGCCAAAGCGATCGCGTCGGCAGTCAACGCATCCTTTTCAAGGATCCAGTGCACACCGGATCTGCTTCCGTCGGACATTACGGGAACACAGGTCTATAACCGGAATACAGCACAGTTTGAGACGGTATTCGGACCGGTATTTTCAAATTTCGTTCTGCTTGATGAGATCAACAGATCCAGCGCAAAGACGCAGGCCGCGATGCTTGAAGCAATGCAGGAAAAGCAGGTAACGATCGCTGGTGTCAGCTACCATATGCCGGAGGATCTGTTTATCGTTATCGCAACGCAGAACCCGATCGAGCAGGAAGGAACATATATGCTGTCGGAAGCACAGACAGACCGCTTCCTCATCAAGGAAAAGCTGGATTATCCTGACGTGAATGAAGAAGCGAAAATTCTCCGTCTGCTTGAAAAAGACACAGGAAAAGACGAGCCAGTATTGTCGACAGAGCATATCCGTACACTGCAGCGGATCTGCCGGAATGTATATATCGATCAGGCGATCATCAATTACATTGCAAGGATCGTATCTGCCACAAGAACACCTTCCGATGAAATGAAACAGTATATCCGTTTCGGCGCATCTGTCCGCGCGTCCATTGCCTTCATGAAGATGAGCAAGGCGCACGCACTCCTTTCCGGACGCAGTTATGTGATCCCTGAAGATGTGAAGGCGGTCCGTCACAGTGTCCTGCGCCACAGGATCTCATTGAGCTACAGTGCTGTTTCCCAGAAGATTCAGCCGGAAGATCTGATCGATCAGATCTTCAGCGGGATACCTACACCATGATGGATTACATTTTGCTGGATGAGATCAGCACATCCATCCGGCTTTATGCGTCCAGAAAAAGCATGAATCCGACCGACGGACTGTTTTCATCAGTCTATCAGGGTTCCGGCATGGATTTTGATGACCTGAGAACATATACCGCGGGAGACCGGATCAGGGATATTGACTGGAAGGCCAGTTCCAGAAGTGAGGAGATCCTTGTCCGAAGAAGTACGGAAGAACGCAGGCATCATGTCCTGTTCATCATGGATACAGGCAAAGCCATGATGGCAGATACACCGCAGTCTGTGATGAAGGCAGCTCTTGCTGTAAGGACGATGGGAGCGGTCGGTTATCTGCTGAACAGACAGTCGGCAGACCTGGCAGAAATGCTTTCCGTGAAGGAAGGGATCGACTATATTCCATTTTCTTCGGGAAATGTATATCTGCAGAATATGATGAACCGGTATGCGGATGCTGTAGGGGACGGGACAAAGACAGTGAATGAAGTGCTCCGTCACGCGGATGAGCGCATTGGAAGACATTGTCTGATATTTGTGCTGACGGATATGGAAGGCATATCAAAGCTGAACGAAGAACTGATCGCAGCAGCTGTGCACAGACATGATCTTTTTGTAGTACGCATTGATGATGCTCTGCTGTGTGCTGACAACAGCTTTGATATTTTCAGCGGACGCTACGCTGATACACAGTACTTTATGACTCCGGCATTGCAGGAAACGGAAAAACGTGTGCGTCAGGAGGTCCTGGACAACGCGGACAGACTGTTTATGAAATACGGAGTCCATCATACAAGTCTTGGAAAAGAAGACGAACTTTTGGACCGGATTGATGAGTTATTCAGGTTTCATGGGTGAAGTTATGAGAATTACAGTAAACCTGCAGGATGTCAGAATGTTTTCGTTCTTCTGGCTGCTGGCGGCAGTGATCGGTCTGGCGGCAGCTGTTTTCCTCGTGCATCAGCTGATCGGAAAGAACAGACTGGCACAGAAAGCAGCTGAGGAAGAAGTTTCCCTGCAGGATAAATATCTTGGAAAACTTGATCATCTGGAACAGGAGTATCTGCATAATCAGATCAGTGTGCGCAATGCATATCAGGCATTAAGCAGAACAGTCAGGGAATACGGCTCCGAGCTGACGGGGATCCCGATGGACAGGCTGACACTGGCTGAGATACGTCTGCACGGTTCCGGGAAGGCTGCTCATCTTGTAGAGCGGTATTATGAACCGGAATTTGCGGAATACGCCGAAGACAAGTTTATCCATGAAATACATTATGCAAAGGAGGTCATCAGGGCATGGAACTGAGATATCCTTTTGTGCTTTGGATCGGACTGGCTTTATTGGCGGTATCGGTCGTCGTTCTGTACAGATACAGGAAAAATACAGGATTCAGCGGCGGGATCAAGGTATCGACAGCCGGTCTGCTTGAACAGGTACCGGAATTCCGCAAAGCAAAACAGACTGCACGTCTTCTGAGGATCCTCACAAGACTGACTTTGTGCGGCATGTTCGTTTCTGCGCTGTTTCTTGCGGCAGGTCCGTATGAAACACGGGAACAGACAACGACCCTGCGTCAGCGCGATATTATTTTCTGTCTTGACGTTTCCTATTCCATTTACGAACTGAATGATGCTCTGGTGGACCAGCTGAAAGAACTGTCGCAGGGACTGGAAGGAGACCGCCTCGGAATATCGATCTATAACACATCAACGATCCTGTACGTTCCGCTGAGCGATGACTATACATTTATCCAGCAGAAACTGGATGAACTGAAAGAGTATTTTTCACTTCAGAAGGATCTTGTTGCATATGAAGACAAGTTCTGGCTGACAGACCGTGAATATGCGGAATATGAAAAGATATACAGGCAGCTGGAATTCTTTGATGCGGGAACGATCGTTGACAGCTATTACCGCGGAAGTTCACTGATCGGTGAAGGACTTGCGTCAGCGATGTACAGTTTTCCGGATCTGAATGAAGAAGAACGTACAAGAGTCATCATCATGACGACAGACAACGACGAGCGCGCGGAAACACAGCCGGTCGTAGAGCTGGATGAAGCTGCTGCGCTTGCGGCTTCGCATGATATTACGATCTTCGGTATTTTCCCTGACCGTGAAAAGTATGAATCAGACAGACTGTATCTGTACGATCAGAATCTGCGTGATTTCAGACAGAGCATTGAACAGACCGGCGGCCAGGTCTATGAGGTCACAAGATTACTGGATGTCGATACGATCCTGGATGATATTCAGCGCGATCCTGCCATGCAGGCAGCTCAGGTGACCACGGAATATGAAGTGGATCTGCCGCAGATTCCGTTTATCTGCCTGATCGTCTTCTTTGCAGGATATGTGATCTGCAGGTATGTCAGATTCAGAGGTGTACTATGATCGTTCAGCCGATGATAAATCCGATCATTCTGACAGTGATCGCAGCAGGCTTTGTTTTCATAGTATGGAAACTGGTCCGTCAGTACCGGGATCACCTGCGCACATCATTCCTGCATATGGCAGCGCTGACACTGATCTGCCTGATGCTGGGAGTGATCGGTCTGCGTCCGATGATCTATGACAACGACCGTAAAGCGATCGCCAAGAATATCGATGTGCTGTTTGTCGTTGATACGACATTGAGCATGTGGGCAAACGACGGAAAAGACGGTGCCCAGCGAATGGATACTGTTCTGGAAGACGTTAACCGCATCATGGAAGAGATGGCAGGGGCAAGTTTCGGCCTGATCCGCTTTGACAATCAGTCACAGATCCTTTCTCCGTTTACGACTGATATCCGGAATGTCCGGGACGCGCTTAAGATCATGCTGAGACCGGCATCCGGATATGCAAAGGGCAGTACGATGGGACTGCCGCTGGAAGATATGAAGCTGCTGCTGGAATCTTCATACAATAAGAAGAACCGGCTTACAGTCGTATTCTTCATCTCGGATGGTGAGGAAACGGCAGAAAAAGAGCCCGCTTCGTTTGCGTCACTGCATACATATATCGACAGCGGCGCAGTCATGGGATATGGAACAGAGAACGGCGGAACGATGAGTTACCGCGGAGGCGCATCTGTCTATGATCCAAGTACAGGAGAAGCGGCAGTGTCCCGCATTGATGAAAGCAATCTGCAGCAGATCGCATCAGATCTCGGAGTCGACTATATCCATATGGGAGAAAAAGTCGGGCCGGATCATATCGTAAAATCGGTCATGCGCTCCTGCAGCAGAAGAGAAGATGCGAAAAGCTACGATATTTACCAGGATATCTATTACATATTTGCAGGTATCATTCTGGCATGCGTTGCGCTGGAAGTGCTTGATCAGCGCAGGAGGGGAAGCTTATGAAAAAACGTATCATAGCTGCCGTCCTTCTGGTGATCTGTTCGGCATTTATCCTGATCCGTTATTCGATCAATGCTGTGTTCGTGAACGGATATCATGAAGGCAGGTACCTGGACAGTACGGAAAGCAGACTGCTGAATGTGAATTTCCCGCAGGGCTGGCTGCCTTATTACAATCTTGGCAACAGCGCCTATCAGCAGGGAAATTATGACAGGGCGGTACTGCTGTATGAGGAAGCCCTGGAACAGGATCCCCGCCATCCCGCAGCCTGCAGTATCCGTGTCAATCTGGCACTGGCGATGCTTCAGAAGATCGACTTTGAACATGACGATTCCGAAAGCATCGTAAACCAGCTGCTTGCGGCAAGAGCTGTTCTGACCGAAGACGGATGCGCCGGGGAAACAGAGCAGGACGGTCACAGTCCCGAGGCGGAAGAACTGAAGAAAAACATTGACGACATGCTGCAGCAGATGGGCGGCCAGGGTGAATCCGGAGAGGATGAAGAATCCGGGGAATCCGATGAAGAAGAACAGGAAGAAGGCCAGGACGAGCAGCAGGATACATCCGAGCGTGAACAGCAGATCCAGCAGCAGCTCGAAGAGATGATGCAGGACAATATGGAAGAGCGTCAGGATGTCCAGGAATGGTATTCTCAGGAAGGCTCATACAACCAGTACAACGGAAAAACCTGGTAAAGACCAGGTCAGAGGCGTAAACCTGAATGATTTTGGGGATACGCCCCTTTTTGTTCTGATACTGCCCGCCGTCCATGCGCTTCAGTGTTTGACATGCGGTTTATTACCGGCAGCAGGGTATGATATCATTATTCTGTTAAGAAGGTGGCAGCCATGACAGCAAAACACAAGACGACCAGCCGTGACCTGACGACCGGTAATATAGCTCTGCAGATCCTTGCTTTTTCGCTTCCATTGATGTTGGGAAATGTGTTTCAGATGCTGTACAACACAGTGGACTCGATCGTTGTCGGCAACTTTGTAGGTACACAGGCACTTGCTGCAGTCGGCGCGACAACGATGATCGTCAACCTGTTTGTCTTTTTCTTTAACGGGTTCTCGATCGGTGCAGGTGTTGTGATCGGAAACTATTTCGGTGCCAAAGAAATGAAGAAACTTCATAATGCTGTGGAAACGGTCATGACGGCATCCTTTATCCTGTGTGTGGTATTTACCGTGATCAGTGTCGCAGGCGTCAAGCCGATGCTGAGGTTCATGTCTACACCCGAAGATGTTTTCCCTGAGGCAGTCACTTATCTGCGGATCTACTTTGCCGGATTGTCCGGTCTGCTGATCTATAACATCGGATCAGGTATCCTGCGTGCAGTCGGTGATACGACCAGACCGCTTTATTTCCTGATCCTGACAAGTGTTCTGAACATCATCCTGGACCTGCTGTTTGTGATCGTGTTCAGCCTGGGAATCGCCGGTGTTGCACTGGCAACGATCATTTCACAGATGATCTCGGCACTTCTGATCATCTATCTGCTGACACATACATCCGATATCTACCGGTTCACATGGAAGGATATGCATATCAATTTCGATATCCTGAGAAAGGTATTCTCGGTCGGTCTGCCTGCCGCGATCCAGTCCGTCATTACCGCTTTCTCCAATATCTTTGTCCAGTCCTATATCAATTATTTCGGTTCCGGGGTCATGGCTGCCTGGAGCTGCTATAACAAGATCGATATGTTTATCATGCTGCCGATGAACAGTATGGCTCTGTCAGCTACGACATTTGTCAGCCAGAATATCGGAGCCAATCAGATCAAGCGTGCCAACGACGGCACAAAGACAGCGATCATGATGACGTTAGGCATTACGGCTGTGATCGCCACCGGGATCTGGCTCTTTGCGGCAGCTGCAGTCAGCCTGTTTACTTCTGATCAGGAAGTTATTTCCTACGGTTCCATGTTCCTGAGGACAAATGTATACTTCCTGCTGTTCAACTGCATCAACCATGTACTTGCCGGTGCGCTCCGCGGACGCGGCGATTCAAAGGCACCGATGGTGATCATGCTGACGGGATTTGTAGCGATCCGCCAGTGCTATCTGTATGTGATGACACACTTCATTTCCAATACACCGCAGATGGTAGGTTTCGGATATCCGGTCGGCTGGATGGCGACATGTGTTATGGAAGTGCTGTATTTCATGGCAAAATGGAACAACAAAAATACGATTTCAGTGTAAATAACGGTCCTGTGCACAGGACTGCTTTTTTTACAGCAATGTTCGGGATATCATCATATTAGGAGAACAACAGTTATGAAAAGACATTTTGACAGGATCCATTGTACCGGCTGCGGCAACTGCATCCGGTTCTGCCCGAAAGGCATTCTGAAACTGAGTTCAGAGCCTGATGAACAGGGAATCTATATAACGGTGACAGATGAAGAAGCATGTATTTCATGCAGAAACTGTGAAACGATGTGTACGCGCGGCGCGTTCTGGTTTTCAGATACAGATGAGATGCCGGAAGATATCCGGATCATGGGAAGGGAAGGTCTTCCGGAACATGAGGGATGCCAGTTTGGTATCATGGCGCATATGCTTTCCAGAGCGATCGTAAATCTCGGAGTCGAAGACACAGTCACGATTTTCCGGAGTGACCGTTCCGAAGCCAATCTGCTGGTGGATTCCAGGGGATATGAGGCACCGTATTTCTTCGAAGAGGCACTCAGGTTCAAACAGGAACATCCGGAACGGCTCGTCATTATTTTCTATTCCGATCCGAAAGCCGGACCGCATGAAAATGCGAAAGAACGCTTCCGGCAGCTGAAAGATGAAAAGATCACGCTGATCCATTGTCTTGGATATTTTGAACAGACTGATAATTATCAGGGATACAGGATTCCTTCGGAACATCTGGCAGAACAGATGGCACAGAAGGAAGGGGCGTCCTATATCGCAAGAGGAAATCTGACCACTGTTCCTGATACATTGAAAACGGAGCGGTATATGGAAGAAGCACTGCGCTGCCAGATGAGAGGAGAAGGTTTCTCGGTCGTTGAGATCATCTTCCCGTGTTTCTTCCGTCTCGAAAACCGTCCTAAGGATCCGATCACTCCGGAAACAAGAGGCAGGATCCATCAATGGTTCTCCGACAGCATCGTTCCGGAATTCAAGCCGGGAATTCTCAAAGAATAATAAAACAGAACGAACCTTACAGAATCTCTGCTGAAGAAAAGATATCTGTACGGACTGGTATGATCATGAGCGGGGAATGAAGCCCGGATGCAAGGGCAGGATCCTCCGCTTTTTTGTTGTGCCGGCAGCTAGTGCATATATGGGGACATGTTTGATTTTCCAGGTACTTTGTAAAATATATGCTGTATGTTTTCATGAGGAAGAACAGAAGGTGTGCTTCGTGCATGAAGAATCATATCGCAAAATAATCAAAAACGAGTATACTTTTCATATGCCTCAGAATAAAAGAAAAAGAAAGATCAATGTATTGAACCTCCTGCTGGTCATCCTGCTGGCGGTTTGTACGGTGGCGCTGGCTGCCGCCGGAATCCTGCGGGCTGCGGATTATCTGTTAAACAGAAACAACGATCTGCAGGACGGAGGTGTTACTGCCGTGGAATACGGTACCGGATTGGCTGATCCTCTGGATTATATCGACCAGGATACTGCAGAGATCCGTGTCAAGGATGACCTGAAGATCGATACCGGCAGGCTGGGAGATCAGGAGATCACATTCATTGTGACGAAGAAAGGACTGTTTGGCACTTCCGAAAAGGAGATCACAAGGACGTTTACCGTATCGGATACACAGTCTCCGGTCATTACCACATTGGAAACAGACCTTGCCAAACCGATCAACGATATTTTTGATCTGCAGGATCTGATCAAATGCACTGATCCGGCTGACGGACAGCTGACATATTCCGGTACATTAAGTCCCGGTACATGGACAGGTACATCTGATGCTGATATGGGAACTGCCGGAACATATACCGTACAGGTCAGCGCGATGGACAGCAATGAAAACATCACTGAGCAGACGCTGAAACTCAGGGTCGTCGGTGATCCTGCCGACAGGAATTCATTCTATCTCAAAGTGAACAGGGCAGCGAATACTGTCACGGTGTATGAGAAGAACGCTGACGGAACAGCCGGAACACCGCTGAAAGCAATGGTATGTTCAACAGGTTCGGCGACACCGCTTGGAACCTACAATACATTCAACCGCTCAACATGGAGAGCGTTATTCGGCAATGTATACGGACAGTATGCAACGGATATTGTGGGGAATATCCTGTTCCATTCCGTACCGTATTTTTCCACCTCGAAAAACGATCTGGAATATCTGGAATACAACAAGCTCGGGACTGCGGCATCCATGGGATGTGTCAGGCTGTGCGTGCGCGATGTTAAGTGGATCTTTGAGAACTGCGCGATCGGCACAACGGTGGAATTCTATGATGACGCGGATAATCCGGGACCATTGGGAAAGCCAAAGCCGATCACAATTGATACGGCAAGTCCTAACAGGGGATGGGATCCTACGGATCCTGACACACAGAATCCGTGGAATTGATATCAACATAACTACAGTAAGGGGAAGACAACAATGACAAGAGAAAAATTCGGTTCAAGACTCGGTTTTCTTCTGGTCAGCGCGGGATGCGCGATCGGAATCGGAAATGTATGGAAGTTCCCGTACGTGACCGGCGAAAACGGCGGAGGCATTTTTGTGCTGTTTTATCTGCTGTTTCTGATGATTATGGGACTGCCTGTACTGACAATGGAACTGGCTGTAGGCAGAGCTTCACGCAAAAGTGCTGTGCTTGCTTATCAGACACTGGAAAAACCGGGCAGCTTCTGGCATCTGCATGGCTGGGTAGCCATCGCAGGATGCTATTTGCTGATGATGTATTACACGACTGTATCGGGATGGATGGTCAGTTATTTTGTTAAGTTCCTGACCGGAACATTCTCGGGTGTGCTTGTGGAAGAATCAGCCGGAGTGTTCACCGCCATGATGGCAAATCCTGCAGAAATGACGGCATTCATGGCACTGACTGTATGCGCAGGCTTCCTGGTGTGTTCACTTGGACTCCAGAACGGGATCGAACGCATTACGAAAGTCATGATGACCGGTCTGCTGGTACTGATCATCGTGCTGGCAGTACATTGTCTTGGTCTGCCGGGAGCTATGCAGGGTGTCTCATTCTATCTGAAACCTGACCCTGCGGAAGCTGCCCGTGTTGGTCTGTTCAATGTCATGACTGCTGCAATGAGCCAGGCGTTCTTTACGCTGAGCCTTGGCGTTGCGTCCATGGAGATCTTCGGAAGCTACATGAGCAAGGACAATACACTGATGCAGGAATCCTCATGGATCTGTATTCTGGATACATTTGTTGCGCTTGTCAGCGGCCTGATCATTTTCCCGGCCTGCTTCAGCTTCGGTATACAGCCTGATGCCGGTCCGGATCTCATTTTCATCACACTTCCTAAAGTATTCATGAGCATGACCGGGGGAAGACTGTGGGGGACGCTGTTCTTCCTGTTCATGACATTTGCCAGCTTCTCAACAGTCATCGCGGTATTCGAAAACCTGATCTCCTGCTGCATCGACAACTTCGGATGGAGCAGAAAAAAAGCGGTCACCATCAATCTGCTGTTCATGCTGGCCGCAAGTATGCCGTGTGTTCTTGGCTTTAATATCTGGAGCGGATGGAACCCGATCAGGGGACAGAATGTACTCGGCAGTGAAGACTTTATCGTATCAAATCTCCTGCTGCCTGTCGGCGCGCTGATATATCTCCTGTTCTGTACGACAAAATGGGGCTGGGGTTTCGACAATTATCTTGCCGAGGCAAATACAGGGAGCGGAATGAAAATGCCTGTATGGCTGAAAGGATATTTCCAGTGGATCCTGCCGATCCTGATCATCGGGATCTTCGTCAGCGGATTACTATAATTGATCACCATTTGAAGCTATTACCTGTTTCAGCCAGTAATAGCTTTTTTTCGGCATCCGTTTCATGTCCCTGAGGTCATGATTGCCGCGGTTGACATAGACAACACCGTAGCGTTTTTCCATATCACCATGGGAACTCAGGATATCGATCAGACCCCATCCAAGATACCCGAGCACTTCAGCACCGTCCAGTTCCATGGCTTCTTTCATCGCTTTGATATGGTCTCTGTGGTAGCTGATTCTGTAGTCGTCCTCGATCATATCCGTTCCGTTCCATGTTTCACGGACACCAATGCCGTTCTCAATGGGGAATACAGGGATCCTGTATCTGCTGTACATTCTGGTCATGATCATCCGGAAACCTTCAGGATCGATCTGCCATCCCCATTCACTGGCTTTCAGATAGGGGTTCGGTGCATTTCCGTATTTGCCGTATTCATAAACAGAAGCATTATCTGGAATCAGCTGAGAGTCGATGACACCGGACTGGTAGTAACTGAAGGCAAGATAATCGGATCTGCACTGCCGGATCGCTTCCATTTCTTTTTCTGTTGTCTCCAGACAGATGCCGTGATTGCTGAGATGTTTCAGGAACAGCGGGGAATAACCTCTGCCGGCAAATACATCCAGCAGGTTGAAATACATCAGTTCATTGAAGATCTCTGCTGCCCGGATATCCTCAGGTCTGCAGGAAGCAGGGTATCGCGGTGTATACGCCAGCATTCCACCGATCTGTGCATCGGTATGCTCATGGAGGTAATTGCTCAGCATGCAGTGTGCCGCCATGACATTATGCGTGATCTGCAGAAGTTTCTGCTCTGAGGGTGCGGCCTTCAATACACCTGCGATCCTGTATGCGATCGGCGATGTATAAAGGTTCTGCTCGTTGAACGTGATCCAGTATTTAACTTTATGTGCATAGCGGTCAATGATCCTTTTGCCGAAACGGACAAAACAGCGGACCGTTTCTTTGGAAAGGAACCCGTCATAATGTTCCGCCAGGTATAAAGGCATATCAAAATGATAGAGACAGATCATCGGTTCAATACCGCGCTCGATCAGGGCATCGATGAATCTGTCATAGTATTGAAGACCTTCTTCATTGAATTCACCGTATCCATCCTTAACGCACCTGCTCCAGGATATCTGGAACCGGTACATGTTCATTCCAAGATCTTTCATCAGATCCATATCTTCTTCGAAGTGATGGTAATTGTCATTGGCAAAGTGCCAGTCACTTTTGTTTTCTCCGGCTTCCTGAATATCATAAACGGACAAAGACTTGCCGCCTTCATTCCATCCGCCTTCTGTCTGCATGCTGGAAACACTGTTTCCCCAGAAAAAAGTCTGATCCATATTACTCTCCTTGTCAGATAACGATCCCGTTGGTGTGGTCGATCTCATGCTGGATGATCTGTGCGGTATAACCGGTGAACTTCTGCTGCTTCTTGTGGAAGGACAGATCCTGGTAGGAGACCGTAATGTTTTTGTAGCGTGTTGTCTTTCTGGTGCCGCTCAGGCTCAGACAGCCTTCTTCTGCTTCATAAGGGCCGGATCTGGCGGTAATGACCGGATTCATCATGCAGAAAACTGCCGGACCCGTGCTGAAAACGATGATCCGCTTCAGTACGCCGATCATGTTTGCTGCCATGCCAACACATGAATCCCTGCGGCTTTTCAGGGTATCCATCAGATCGGCTGCAGTCTGAAGATCGGAAATATCCGCATCTTTTGACGGCCGTGAAAGAAGAAACAAATCTTTACAAACAGGCTGTATCATAAATTTCCTTTCTTTGGGAACTTGAAGGATTCCTATCTTTCTTTTGACACACTAAAATAGTACAATATCACTAGTATTGGTGTCACAGAAGTATCAAAATTGATGGGAGGAATCGTATGACTACTAACAACCGTCCCCGGCTTGATGTTGTTGCTTTGGGAGAACTTTTAATAGACTTCACGGAAAACGGAATGTCTGAACAAGGGAACCCTCTTATGGAAGCAAACCCCGGAGGAGCACCCTGCAACGTATTGAGCATGCTTACAAGATTCGGCAAGAAGGTAGGCTTTA
Source organism: Solobacterium sp. (assembly GCA_017432325.1). Taxonomy (GTDB): domain Bacteria; phylum Bacillota_I; class Bacilli_A; order Erysipelotrichales; family Erysipelotrichaceae; genus Bulleidia. The sequence continues at coordinate 13,679 of JAFRJJ010000050.1, forward strand.
TCGGAAAAGTCGGAAATGACGGATTCGGTAAGATGCTTGCCGGTGCGATTGCCGAGCAGGGAATCGTTACAGATGGTCTTTGCTTTGACAACGATGTACATACAACGCTGGCTCTGGTATTGAAACTGCCGAACGGCGACAGAGATTTCGCATTCTACAGAAAACCGGGCGCAGATATGAACCTGCGTGCGGAAGAAGTCAATGTTGATCTGATCAAGAGCGCAAGACTGTTCCACTTCGGTTCACTGTCACTGACAGACGAACCTGTCAGAAGCGCGACCCAGAAGGCGATCGCCGTAGCGGAAGATGCGGGCCTCATCATTACATTTGACCCGAACCTGAGAGAACCGCTGTGGGATACGCTTGATGAAGCAAAAGAGCAGATCGCATACGGCATGAGACATGCGGATGTTCTGAAGATCTCAGACAATGAGATCACATGGTTCACCGGCAAGCAGGACTATGAAGAGGGTATCAGATATCTCCAGGAAACATATCCGAACCTGAAGCTGATCTGCCTGTCCATGGGACCTGACGGCAGCCGTGCATGCTATGGCAATCTCAGAGTTGATGTTCCGGCATTCCTTCAGGAAAAGACAATTGAAACTACAGGTGCAGGAGACACATTCTGCGCAGGCATGCTGAATATGGTGCTGGACAAGGGCCTTGATGGTCTGACAGCCGAAGACCTGAAGGATATGCTTGAGACAGCCAATGCAGCTGCTTCGATCGTTACAACAAGGAAGGGTGCACTCAGAGTTATGCCGCAGCTGAGCGATGTGCATGTATTCCTTGCAGAAAGGAAAAAGTCATGATTGACCAGAACTGGAATGAAGAATTCAAAAAGCGTCTTACTGCAAACTATGATGAGATGAAGGATCTGTATCTGAGTCTTTATCATGATGAACATGCATTCGACTATTTCTGCACAATGCTGTATGACTATTATTCACAGCGCTCCGCTCTTCTGAAAGAATGGGATGAAGCACGTGAAGACGTTCCGGACTGGTTCAAGGGAAATGACATGCTCGGAATGCTGATGTATACGAACTGCTTTGCAGGAAACCTGAAGGGTGTTCTTTCACATATCGATTATCTGAAAGAAGTCGGGATCAACTATCTGCATCTGATGCCTCTGCTGGAAAGCCCTAAGGGAAGAAGTGACGGCGGATACGCAGTATCTGATTTCCGTAAAGTACAGCCTGAGCTCGGCACGATGGAAGAACTGGCTGAGCTGGCAGATACATGCCACCGCAAGGGCATGAGCCTGTGCCTTGACTTTGTCATGAATCACACCAGTGAAGATCATGAATGGGCAAAGCGTGCCAGAGCAGGTGAGAAGGAATACCAGGACCGTTATTTCTTCTATGATGACTGGACGATCCCGAATGAATATGAGAAGTCTGTTCCGCAGGTGTTCCCGACAACGGCTCCGGGCAACTTCACCTATAACGAAGACACAGGAAAGATCGTCATGACGATGTTCTATCCTTACCAGTGGGACCTCAACTACCGCAATCCTGTCGTCTTCAATGATATGACAGCCAACATGCTGTATCTGTGCAACCACGGTGTGGATATCATCCGTCTGGATGCTGTTCCGTATATCTGGAAAGAAGTCGGAACAACATGCAGAAACCTCCCGCAGGTCCATGTCCTGACACGTCTGATGCGTATGGCAACAGAAGTTGTATGTCCGGGAACATTGCTGCTGGGTGAGGTCGTCATGGAACCTTCCAAAGTCGTTCCTTATTTCGGAAGCCTGAAGACACCGGAATGCCATATGCTCTACAATGTAACAACAATGGCAAGTACATGGCATACAGTTGCGACAAGAGATGTCCGCCTGCTGAGACATCAGCTGGAGAGCGTGTTCGCACTGCCGAAACAGTATACATTCCTGAACTATCTGAGATGCCATGATGATATCGGCTGGGGCCTGGATTATGACTATCTGAAGCAGTTCGGTATGGATGAAGTTCCTCACAAGAAGTACCTGAATGACTGCCTGACAGGCAAACTGGCCGGCAGTGAAGCAAGAGGTGAAACATACAACGATGATCCGCGTCTGGGTGATGCGAGACTCGTTGGTATGACAGCTTCCCTGACAGGTATGGAAGCTGCTGACTATGAACAGAATGAATGGAAACTGGCAAGGGCGATCGATTATGATGTCATGCTGCATGCATTCCTGTTCACACAGAGCGGCATCCCTGTCCTCTACAGCGGTGATGAGATCGGCCAGCTGAATGACTATACATATCACAATGATCCGCTGAAAGCAGATGACAGCCGTTATCTCCACAGAGGAAACTTCAACTGGGAACACGCTGCAATGCGTTTCGATGAAAACACAAGACAGGGCAAGCTCTATAAGAGACTGCGCGAACTGATCAAGGCACGTTCTGAATTTGCAGTATTTGAATCCGATGCAGATACATGGGTCGTAGAAACATGGAATGACCGTGTACTTGGAATCGGCAGATATTATAACGGTGAGAAACTGATCGCACTGTTCAACTTCAGCGATAAAGAAGAAACAGCATGGATCCATGAAAAAGAGGACTATGTTGATCTACTGACGAAGGAGCCTGTAAACGCTGATGCTGTTACGCTCGCTCCGCAGAGCTTTGTCTGGATGTATCATTCCTATGAAGGAGACCGGACAAGAACAGCTGTTGCTCCTAAACTCGTTTATCCTGAGAAGAAGGCTCCGAAGCCTAAGAAGCAGAAGGAAGAGAAAAAAGCAGAAAAGAAGGCAGATGAAGAAGAACTGACAGCAGTATCAGTAATCGTCAGAAAGATGCCTTTGAAGGGTGCGCCTGCAAGACAGCTTACAAGAGCTATGAGACGCTGCAAGGGTAGATATTAATGCCTAAACTGATTTTCCTCGACATCGACGGAACCCTGACAGAACCGGGTTCCAACAATCCGCCTGCAAGCGCACTGGAGGCGATCAGACGAAGCCGTCAAAAAGGAAATCTGGTCTATCTGTGCACCGGAAGGAACATGGGTATGCTGGCACCGGTCATGAAATTCGGCTTTGACGGAGCGGTAGCTCTGGGAGGAGGCTATATTCTCGCCGGGAACGAAGTGATCTATGATCATCCGATGACAAAAGAACAGTTTGAAACGGCAATGGACGTTCTGAAACGTAATGAAGTATTCCGCACAATCGAAGCGAAAGATGTTACATACGGAGATGAAGACCTCGGTGATTTCCTGAAAGACTCCGAAGGGGGCAATTCAGAGATCGAAAGATGGAGAAAAGCCCTGTCACAGGATCTGGGGATCAGACCGATGGGTGAATATGACGGACGTGACATTTATAAGATCGTAATCATGTGTACAGAAGCATCCCAGCTTGAAGAACCGAGACAGCTTCTGGAAAAAGACTTCCTGTTCTCAATACAGGATGTAGCTGCACACCACTGCCTGAACGGTGACCTGGTGAACAGGGCATTTGACAAAGGCCAGGCTATCCTGAGGGTATGCAGTCATCTCGGGATCCCGGTAGAAGATACTTATGGATTTGGAGATTCCATGAATGACCTGGAAATGATTGAAACGGTCGGAACCAGTGTATGCATGGAAAACGGATCGGTGAAACTGAAGGAGATCAGTGATGTGATCGCACCTTCGGTTACCGATGACGGTTTATTTAAGGCTTTTGAACAGCTTGGATTATTCTGAGCTGATCAAAATACACTACAGGTTTAATTCGGAACTACAATGCTTACCCGTTGGGATGCGGGTAGAAAGGGGATAATAAAATGGCATTGGATTACAGAAAATGTGCTGAAGAGATTGCTGCCAATATTGGTGGTGGCGAGAACGTCGTCAGCGCAGCTCACTGTGCTACCAGACTGCGTCTTGTAATCGCAGATAATGGCAAAGTGAACAAAGATGCTCTGGATAACGTAGAAGGCGTCCAGGGTATGTTCGAATCAAACGGACAGCTTCAGCTCATTATCGGAACCGGAACAGTTAACAAGGTATTTGACGAATTTATCGCTGTTACAGGTGTTCAGGCAGGTACAAAAGATGATGTTAAGGCTGCTGCAGCTGCCAAACAGCCTCTCTGGAAGCAGATGCTGAAGACAGTCGGTGACGTATTCGTTCCGATTCTTCCGGCAATCGTTGCCTCAGGTCTTATGATGGGTCTCGTTGAGGCTCTGGCTAAGATTCCTGGACTCGGCTTCGGCGGATCTGACTGGTTCGCATTCCTCGACACAGTTGCAAATACAGCGTTCGCTTATCTGCCTGTTATCGTTGCTGTTTCTGCAGCTAGAGTATTCGGCGGAAACATCTTCCTCGGTGCGGTTATCGGTCTGCTCATGATCCACTCCGCATTCCTGAACGGATGGAACGTTGCAAACACAGACGCAATCAATTCCTTCTTTGGAGTCACAGACGGTGTTATCCCGAGATGGCACCTGCTGGGTAATATCATATCCATACAACGGTCAGGCTATCAGGGTCACGTTATTCCGGTCATCATTGCTGTATTCATCATGTGCAAAGTCGAAAAATGGCTGCACCAGCATGTACCGGAAATGATCGACCTGTTCGTTACACCGCTGACAACTGTATTCGTTACAGCTCTTGTCACACTGTGGATCGTTGGACCGATCTTCTCCACACTCGAAACTTGGGTTCTTGCAGGTGCAAAAGTCCTGGTACGCAATCCAATTGGCGCCGGTGCAATGGGTGCCCTGTATCCTGTTACTGTCGTCATGGGTCTCCATCATATGTACAACGTTATCGAAGCAGGTATGCTTGCTGAAAGCGGTCTGAACACATGGATGCCGATCGCTTCCGCTGCAAACTTCGCACAGTTCGGTGCCTGCCTTGCTGTAGGTCTCAAGGTTAAGAATGCAAAGACAAAGGCTGTTGCTATTCCTTCCTCACTGTCTGCAGCTCTCGGTATCACAGAACCCGCTATCTTCGGTGTCAACATGCGCTTCATGAAGCCGTTCGTTGCCGGTATGGTCGGCGGCGCAGTCGGTGCGCTCGTTGCTGCTCTGTTCGGATTCGGTGCTACAGCATATGGTGTTACAGGTATCCCTGGCTATCTTACAGTATCCAACCCGCTCCAGTACACGATCGTTCTGGCGATCGCAGGCGGTCTTGCATTTGCTCTGACAACAATGTTCTGGCATGAAGAAGTTCCGGAAGCTCCTGCAGCAGTTAAAGAAGCACCTGCAGCAGAACCTGCAGCTGCACCTGCACCTGCACCGGTCGTTGCTGAAGCAGATACAAATGTTCCGACTGAAGTAGCTCTGACAGCTTCCAAGACAGTTGAAAGCAAGGTACTCCAGCCTGTTGCAGGTAAGATGATCCCTGCATCCGAAATTCCTGATCCGGTATTTGCCGGTGAAGCAATGGGTCCGAGCATCGGTATCCAGCCTGAAGGTGAATTCGTATATGCACCGTTCGATGGCAAGGTTGCAATGCTGTTCCCGACAAAACATGCTGTTGGTCTGATGTCTGATACAGGCGTTGAGATCCTGATCCACGTTGGTGTTGATACTGTCAGTATGGACGGCGATGGCTTCGAAGCATTCGTTGAGCAGGATCAGGCAGTTAAAGCAGGCGATAAGCTGATCCACTTCGATCGTGCAAAGATCGCTGCTGCAAACCATCCTGATACTGTAATCGTAGTTGTTACAAACAGCTTCGATCTGACTGATGTCAAGAAAGCGGTTTAATCTATGATCGAAGTTCAGCTTACTGTAAAAGATCCTAAAGGAATACATGCACGGCCTGCCGGAAAGATCGTTGCGGCTTTACAGGATTACGAAAGCTTTGTAACAGTCTGGAAAGGCGAGCAAAGCTATGATGTTAAAAAGCTCCTGAGCTTCATGGGTTCCGAACTGAAATTCGGTGATACGGTTGTCGTACGTGTTGAAGGCAAAGATGAAGCTGAATGTGCAGAAACCGTAAAAAAAGCGTTTGAAGAAAATCTCTGAATAACCAAAAAGGATGCAGCACCTGAGCAGTTCCAAAACTGCACGGAAGGAGTTGCATCCTTTTTCTGTTTCATAAAACGGTCAAATGCTGATATAGCTTTGCAGCGGAACCGATACTTCCGGCGTGTCGAACGGCAGATACGGTGTATGACAAGTGGTGATATCGTACTGCTTAAGGATGTTCCGGTATTCAGCCGGCATCATGCCGAAGTTTTCCCGGAAGATGCGGTTGAAGGTTTTCGGTTCCGGGAAGCCGCAGTCATATGCGATCGCGGTAAGTGTCTTGTCTGTTTCGGTAAGTTCCCTGACAGCTTGACGGAAGCGGATCATGGTCAGATATTCATACAGGTTGACACCGATCACTTTTTTAAATGCGCCGGACAGATATGTTCTGTTATATCCGAATTTGAGGGCGACTTCTTCCAGAGTGATCTTTTCATTGTACCGTCTGGTCAGTTCGCTGATGATCTTTTTCTGTGTGGTCGCATCGATATCCACGCTTGTTCTGCGACGTGAAATATCGGGGTAAAACTTTGTCAGCAGCAGTGCTTTCAGGAGATCAAATGCACCTCTTGCGGTCATGTCAGACATCGGGGAAGGGGAAGCAGCCGCATCAGCCATCTGTGCGCACAGGTATCGGAGCTGTCTGCATACAGTATCATTTTTTGTGGATCCGTCAGAGATAAAATTGAAATGACATTTCATGCCCTGGGGAAGGATCTCCCTGAATGCCTGCCTTGCGAAAGAAAGACAGAACAGCACAGCATCCGGATCCGTGCTGAAAGCAGCGTGTGTTTCACAGGGATTTGCGATGACGATGTCATCTTTTTCCAGGTGATATACATTTCTGCGAAAACTGAGATCGATATTGCCGTTCAGCACGATCATGATCCTGAAACGGCCTTCGTCCCATGAATAATCATATCCGCTGATCTTCAGCGCACAGCATCGGAATCCATCCGGTGATGCCGGTCTGAATGTATAAGCTTTCGACGTATCCATATCTTTTCCTCTGCACTTATTTTATAAAAAACAGCGTTGAAAAGCATCACACAGATACGGGTAATGTGAATAATTACCACATGGAGATTATTCACATATGCTGAACATTCCGCATTATGAAATTTAACTGTAAACAAGAAAATTCATGTATTTCAGCAGGGTAAATATTCATGTCTGTACACACTTCCGTATTTATGAAAGGAGAAGCGGATCATCCGACCGATCAGATCGTGACACAGGAATTTCTGAATAAAAGCAAAGCAGAAAAATGATCTGAGCAGTACATTCAGGACAGGAGTGATATTGACTATGAATGAGAAATATAAAGGATCCGCCTGGAAGATCATGATCGGCATGATGTGCATACAGGCGGGAACACTCGGTATTCTGATGAACTGCAATGGAATTCTGTTTTCTGCTGTAATCAAAGACCTCGGATTCCGGGCAGGCGACCTGTCTCTGTTTTATACGATCCGGTCACTGGTTACAGCATTCTGTGTAACAACGACAACAAAACTTGTGTTTAAAAATAAAGCAAATATGGTGATGTCAGTGCTGTCATTGTTCCTGGTGCTGTCATACGCGGCAATGTTCTTCTATAACAGTCTGTGGCAGTTCTACATTTCAGGCTTCTTTGCAGGACTGGGTATGAGCTGCACAATGACTGTCATCCCGACTGTACTGAATAACTGGTTCAAGAAGAGAAACGGTTTTGTGATCGGTCTGACAATGTCTGCCTCGGGTATTGCCGGAGCTTTGTTCAGCCCGGTCTGCTCAAAGATCATCGTTGCATTAGGCTGGCGTATGACTGCTCTGATCATGGCTTTGATCGGCTTCGTCCTGATCGTCCTGCCTTGCTGGTTCATCCTGGTAACAAATCCTGAGCAGGTCGGCGAGAAGCCTTACGGGATCGATGAGATGAATAGTGAAGTAAAGGCTGAAACTGCAGCAGAACAGCCGTCTGTCAATCGGACCCTGCCGTTATACATATTCATTCTGACGCTTGTTGTTGTGATCGGCCCCGGATCGATGATCCAGTTCAACCAGCAGCTTCCTACTTTTGCCCAGACAGTGGGCTATACGATCGAGACAGGCGCATTGCTGACGAGTCTTTCAATGATCGGAAACCTGAGCGGAAAGCTCCTGCTCGGGACACTTGCGGACAAATTCGGTGTGTACAAGGCAGTACTTGTATTCCTGGTTTTTACTTCATTGTCCATGGCAGGATTCTTCGCTTTCAGTTCTATCAGGGCGGTGCTGATGGCCTCAGCACTGCTGTTCGGGACAACATATGCGATCGGAATGACTGTTCCATCACTGATGTATCTGGACCTGTACGGGAAAGAAGAATACCGTCAGAAACTTGCCAGCATGCAGGCAGCGAACGGGTTCATCGGCGCGTTCTCAAGCTCCCTGATCCCTTATATTTATGACTTTACCGGAAGCTTCCGCCCGGTATTTGTCCTTGGAGTATTCCTCTGCATATGTGCTGCATTCTCAGTTACATATCTGAGGAGATATTCCCTTTCCGGAAAATAGTCCTCAGGCGAGATATGTTTCACCTGATATGCAGCTCTCCTTTTGCACAGCCGAAATGGCTGTGCTTTTATCATCCGTTGGTTTCTGTGTGAAGTGAGATGATATGATTATATTGTTGATAATAAACAAATTCTTAAACTGAATAATATAACTAAGGAGAGGCATATGACAGTATTTTACCTTCCAAGCTGTAACTTCAAGGCAGCTCATCCTGACGTAAGTCTGAAAATTCAGGCGTACCTGAGAAACAAACCTGATACGGAGATCTGCGGATGCTGCAGGGTTTCCCAAAGCAAGTTCCATGAGGGGGATACAGTTCTGGTAAACTGTGTTTCGTGTGCGATCATCACAGATGAAGTATCACCGCAGGCAAATGAGATGAGTCTATATGAGTATCTGCTTCAGGATCCGCTGTTTCCCTGGCCGGACCATCATGGTGAAAAGATCACGGTCCAGGACTGTTATCGTACGATCCATAAACCCCAGGTGCAGAAAGCCGTACGTGAATGCCTGCTCAGAATGAATATGATGCCGGTTGAAATTGAAGAAAACTATGAAAAGACGAGGTTTGACGGACAGTTCCGCTACACAAAGATCCCGGCTGGAAATCTGAAGATCGCACCGGTCTATTTCAACAAACTGAACGATGAATTTATCGAGATCCTGCCCCCTGAAGAACAGGAAAGGATCATGAAGGAATGGGTCAGTCAGTATCAGACTGAAAGAGTCGTTGTCTACTGCAATTCCTGTCTGAAAGGTGTGCAGGCAGGCGGCGCTGACGGTGTACATCTGCTGGACCTGATGTGTGAAGGACTCTGACACTTACAGGCAGAAGATTTGATCTGTTATTATTTGGGAAAAGAGAGGATCTGTAGATATGGATATGGAAAAAATGATCAGAAAATATGCTTATACACTGGCAAGGGTAGGGCTTAACGTCCAAAAAGGACAGCCTGTACTCGTTGAGGCATGTGTAGAGGGTGCGTATTTTACACCGGTTTTTGCAGAAGAATGCTATAAGCTCGGAGCTTCAAATGTCATCATTCATTATCTGGATGAGGCAAACATGAAGGTTGCGGCGAAATACAGAAGTGATGAAGATGTCCGCAGACTGGAGGACTGGGAAGTCCTGCAGAACAGCACATATCTTGACCAGGGAGCGTGCTTTGTCAGACTGGAAGGCGTGAATCCCGCGCTGATGGAAGATCTGCCTGAAGAGCAGGCAAACGCTGTCTTTGCACACATCGATGCTGTACGCAATGTTATGCGCAAGGCAAGCCGTGAGAAGCACTGTCAGTGGCTGATCGCTATGATCCCCACAAAGGAATGGGCAGACTATATTCTGAAGCATATTCCGGAAGAAGAACGTCTGGAAGAACTGTGGAAGGTCCTGCTGAAGCTGTGCAATATCGATGAAACGAATGATGTTGTAGAGACATGGGAAGAGAAAAAGAGAATGAAGCAAGTGCGCGGCGAAAAGATCGATGCGCTGCATCTTGTCAGCCTGCATTACACAGCATCCAACGGTACTGATCTGACAGTCCGTCTGACACCGGAGTCATATTTCAGCATGGGCAGACGGAAACTGCCGGAGAATTTTGTTCCGTTCTCTCCGAATATTCCGACTGAAGAGATCTGCACAACACCGGAAAAGTTCGGAACTGAAGGTGTGGTATACGCTTCCAGACCGCTCGTACTTGGAGGCAAGGCTATTGAAAACTTCGGTTTCCGTTTTGAAAAAGGAAAGGTCGTTGAAGTGCTTGCGCAGGAAGGAAAAGAAATGCTAGAAGCACTCGTCAAAATGGATGAGAATGCCGGTTATCTCGGAGAAGCAGCTCTGGTAGAATACCATTCACCGATCTCAATGAGCGGACTTGTATACTACACAACATTGATCGATGAGAACGCATCCTGCCATCTGGCACTGGGCAGGGGACTGAGCCGTCAGCAGCCGTCAGATCCGAAATATACGTTCAATGATTCCACGATCCATATTGACTTTATGATCGGTACCGAAGACATGCATATCGTGGGTACTGACGCAGAAGGAAAAGAAACCGTCATCTTTGATCACGGCGACTTTGCGATCTGACCATTGATCATAAACACATGTACTGAATCGCCGCACAGGTATCACAATGCGGCGGTTTTCATTTGGCTTCAGTCATGCCGCAGGGCAGATGCTATTTATACGGCAATCAAAGCGGGTATTATTTGGAGATAATTGCTTGTGAAATGTGTTTGCAATATCTGTTGTGATAAAATTCTGAGTGAAAGAAGGAAGAAAGTATGACTCAGTTTTATGAAAAAGTCCGGGATCGTCTGATCCGCTATGCAAAAGTAGATACACAGTCCAGAAACGGTGTATCAGAAAGGCCTACGACTGCAAAACAGTTTGATCTGGCAAGAATGCTGAAAGCAGAACTCGAAGAGATCGGAGTGTCTGATGTCTGGCTGGATGAGAAATACTGTGTTGTTTATGGTAAGATCCCTGCCAATACAGAGGGAGAACATAAGGCTCTAGGTCTGGTGGCGCACATGGATACTGCGCCGGATGCATCCGGTACAAATGTAAAGCCATGGGTGCTTGAGAATTATCAGGGACAGGATATCGTTCTGAACAAGGAAAAGAATATCGTTATGGCAGTAGCGGACTTTCCGAACCTGAAGAACTATATCGGACAGGACCTTGTTCTGACAGACGGAACGACACTGCTGGGCGGTGATGACAAAGCATCCATCTCTGCGATCATGACAATGGCAGAATATCTGTGCGCAAACCCGGATATTCCGCATGGAGATATCTGTCTGGCATTTACGCCGGACGAGGAAGTCGGTGGACTGGCACGCGATCTGGATCTGGAGCGTTTCGGATCACCGACCGCTTATACACTGGATGGCGACTACCTCGGATACTATGAGGATGAAACATTCAATGCCAGCGCCGCAAAAGTCACGATCACCGGCAGAAGTGTGCACACGGGAACTGCCAAAGGAATCATGATCAACTCCGTGGATATCGGTGCCGAATTCATGAATATGCTGCCGGCGTTTGAAAAACCGCAGTACACAGACGGCAGGGAAGGCTTCTACCATGTCACTTCCTTTAACGGTTCATGTGAGCATACCGAGATCCAGCTGATCATACGTGATCATAGTGCAGTTGAATTTGCGCATCGTGAAGCATACCTTCAGAAAGTAACAGATGAGCTGAACCGGAAATTCGGAAATGTTGTAACACTTGAGATCAATGAAACATACCGTTCCATGAAAGAGATCGTTGATCAGGTTCCGTACCTGGTCGAACGTCTTGTCCGCGCGATCAAGGACTGCGGTGTAGAACCGCACGATCTTGCATTCAGAGGGGGAACAGACGGATCCGCACTTTCTCACAGAGGACTGCCGTGTCCGAATCTGAGCGCAGGCTATGAGAATGCGCACGGAAGATTTGAATATGTGCCTGTTCAGAGCATGGAAAAGAATGTAGAGATCCTGCTGAGACTTGTGCAGATCTATGCTGAAGAAGCTTAAAAAGGCGGTGCTGAGTGTCATGCTGCTTTCAATATGCGGATGTTCCGGTACAGCGGATCAGAAGTCTGCAGGGGAAGGCTACACGATCTATATCGGTACGGACCTTCATTACATATCTCCCCAGCTCACGGATTATGGTCCTCTGTTTACAGAGATGATCGAAACCGGTGACGGAAAACTGACAGAGCATACGGAAGAGATTGCTGACGCGTTTGTGGAGACCGTACTAAAGGAAAAACCGGACGCAGTCATCCTGTCCGGGGACCTGACATTCAACGGTGAGATGCTCAGTCTGAAAGATCTGAAGGCCAAGCTGGATAAGCTGAGAGACGCAGGGATCAAAGTGCTAGTGGTACCCGGCAACCACGACATTGCCTATGGGTTTGCCGCAAGATATGAAGGATATGCGATCTTTAAAGCAGACCAGATCTCACAGCAGGAGTTCCGTGAAGTCATGAGTGCGTATGGCATGGACGGGGCTCTGTCCAAAGACAGTTCGTCTTTCAGTTATGTATATGAACTGAGAGATGACCTCTGGCTGCTGGCACTGGACTGCAACACGGAAGAAGCACCCGGATTTGTCAGTCCCGGAACGCTTCGGTGGGCAGAGATTCAGCTGAAAAAAGCAAAAGAATCCGGAGTTCATGTGATCTCTGTTACACATCAGAATGTTCTTCCGCAGAGTTCAATGCTGGCTGATGGATTCATTATCTTCAATGCGCCGCAGGTGCTGTCAGTTCTGAGAAGCGGAGGCGTACAGCTGAATCTGAGCGGACATTCCCATCTTCAGCATGTTTCCGAAGAAGACGGACTGACGGATATCTGTACCGGCAGTATGAGCGTATACCCGCTGCGTTACGGAATACTGAACATCGACAAAGAAGGAAATGCTGTTTACACCAAGGATCATCTGGATGTCGTTCAGGATGCGGCGTATGAACGCTTCACCGGACGTACGAGAGAACAGACTTCCATGCTGCTGGAGGACCGGAACATTCCGGATGATCAAAAAGAAAAAATGGTCACTTTCGCAGTCGATATGAATACAGCTTATTTTTCCGGGGAGCTTGATCCTGAAACAGATTACAGGGCACTGGAAGAATGGAAACTCTGGGAGCAGTACGGCAAAGATACGTTCTGGTATTTCTATTTCAACAGTATGCTGGACTAGCATGTTCTGCATCATCTCTGAAAAAATGATAAACAAATGAAAAAATGCAGTCATTCGGAGGGAACGCTTCAGGCGGAATCCTTCTTGAATGATGCATTTTTTGATATGATTCTGAGTAATGATAAGAAAGGAACCTGATCATGAAAAAGGTAGAAATCGAAGATTTTGCGAAAATCAAAAAACTTTCAGATCCTGTTCTTTCTCCTTCGGGAAAGAAACTTGCAGTAACTGTAACGGAAGGAGATGTGGAAAAGAACGCTTATAAGACAGATATATGGGTTTATGACGAGGCACACACACCGTCGTTCTTCCGCCTGACAGCATCCGAGAACGGCAAAGCGCCCTGTTTCCTGGATGAGAATACCGTACTGTTCCCCGGTGACCGTTTGAATGCACATCCCGCAAAGGACGGAGTTGTGTATACCGTATATAACAGCATTTCCCTGAACGGCGGTGAAGCATGTGAATATATGGTGCTTCCGTTTGCGGCATCCGGCCTGTATCCGCTGTCTGATGGCTGCTTCCTGGTACAGGGTTCCGTCAACCTGAGCCTGCCTGATTTCTCGGCAATGAGCGATGATGAGAAGAAAAAGGCACTGGCACAACTGGAAGAAGAAAAAGACTATTCCGTATTTGATGAATTGCCGTTCTGGTTCAACGGCCGCGGTGTCATCAACAAACTGCGTGCAGGTCTGTTCCTTGTAAACAGAACAGCGGACACACAGGAAAAGCTGACAGATACATATTTTGACCTTCACGGCTTCTCTGTGAATGATGCAAAAGACAGAGTCGTTTACTGGGGCAATGAATTTACAACAGTGAATCCCCAGAAATCCAGACTGTTTATCCGTGACCTGAAGGACGGCAGTGTCGTTGAGGTTAAACTGGAGAACAAGTATAACATCAGCGGTGCTGTATTCAGCGGTGAACAGGTGATCTTCCTTGGCGCTACGGGAGAGACATACGGCTCATCAGAAAATCCGAAATTCTACCTCTGCAATGCAGATGGATCATTTGAACTGCTGGCCGCACCTGATCCGAGTCTTGGCGGTGTCGGAAGTGATATCGCCGGCGGCGGTAAAGCAGTATTCGGCGGAGACGGTATTTACTTCGTTCAGACGGTCGGATACCATTCAGTGTTCAGACATATGGATCTGAGCGGCAATATCGAAACACTGGTCGATGACATCAATATCGTCAGCTGCGCTGTCGGTACAGATCCGATCTATTTCCTCGGTATGGAAAAAGACAGACCGCAGGAAGTCTATATGAAGAAGGACGGCCGTGTGACAAAGCTTTCCTGCTTCAATGAAGCTTATGTTAATGAACATGAGATCGCGTCAACAGAGCACTTTGCATTCACGGACAAAGACGGCGTTAAGATCGACGGATGGGTACTTTATCCGGCAGACTTTGACAAGGAAAAGAAATATCCTGCAGTGTTTGACGTGCACGGCGGACCTCAGGCCGCATACGGTGAAGGTTTCTTCCATGAAATGCAGTTCTGGGCAGCGCAGGGATATATCGTATTCTTCTGCAACCCGAGAGGATCTTCCGGTAAAGGCGGTGCCTTTGCGGACATCTACGGAGATAATTACGGCGTCAGGGACTACAACGACCTGATGGAATTTACGGACCAGGTACTGGCAAGAGTGCCTCAGATCGATCAGGACCGTGTTGCGATGACCGGCGGAAGCTACGGCGGATTCATGGCAAACTGGATCGTCGGACATACTGACAGATTCGCGGCGATCGCTTCCCAGAGATCGATCTCCAATTATCTGTCCAAGTGCCTGACAACGGATATCGGTTATTACCATAATCTCTCTGCGATCCAGGCGGATCCCTGGAGCAGTCCGGAAAAGATGTGGGCTCATTCACCGCTCGCATATGCGGACAAGGCAAAGACACCGACACTGTTTATCCAGTCTGATGAAGACTACAGATGCTGGATGGCAGACGCGATACAGATGCTGCAGGCATTGTTGATGCACGGAGTGCCTGCGCGTATGTGCCTGTTCCACGGAGAAAACCATGAACTGAGCAGAAGCGGCAAGCCGAAGCACAGGATCAGAAGACTGAAGGAGATCACTGACTGGTTCGATCAGTACGCAAAAAACAAATAATACAGGAAACAGCCGGGACTGCAGGAAGCAGTTCCGGCATTCTGTTTTTATAGCCGGTTGACGACTATGATATATTGATGAAAAGCAGAGGTTTTATGATTATCAACACAGGACAGAGAACAGATATACCGGCATTCTATGCGGAATGGTTTGCCAACAGGCTGAAAGAAGGATATGTATATGTGAGAAATCCGTTTCACCATGAGGCGGTCACAAGATACAGACTGGATCCATCCATTGTTGATGTGATCGGCTTCTGCAGCAAAAACCCTGCAGGGATGTTTCCCTATATGGATCTGCTGAAAGATTACGGGCAGTATTGGTTTGTGACGATCACGCCGTACGGGAAAGATATTGAGCCGAATGTACCTGACAAGCACAGGATCCTGAAGGATTTTCAGAGGCTTTCAGATATCGTCGGAGTTGATTCCATAGGCTGGAGATATGATCCGATCCTGCTGAATGAAAAATACACGCCTGAGTATCATCTGCGCGCCTTTCATACGATGGCTGCAGAACTGGAAGGCTATACAAATACAGTGGTGATCAGTTTTATCGATCTGTATGAAAAAGTGAAGCGCAATTTCCCGGAAGCCAGAGAACTATCGATCACAGACAGGGTCATGATCGGAAAAGAGATCATCCGGATCGCAGGCGAACATGGCATGACTGTCAGACCGTGTTCAGAAGGAGATCTTCTGGAACCATACGGAGCAGACTGCCGCGGCTGTATGACACTCGATGTATATGAGAAGGCGATCCATCATAAACTGAAGGTTCCGTCATTTAAACCGGCAAGGGAAGGATGCATATGTTATTTGTCCGGTGATATCGGTGCATATGACAGCTGCGGGCATCTCTGCAGATATTGTTATGCAAATAACGATGCTAAAAAGGTCAAAGAGAACATGCTTGCACATGATGTGCATTCACCATTCCTCATCGGAAACTATGAAGAAACAGATATCATACATGATGCAGAACAGAAATCATGGAAAGACATCCGGCTGTCATTATTTGAGTAAGAAATGATTTACCGGATGACGGAAAAGGCAAAGTTTCTGCTTAAAAATAACGTCTATTCAGATAATAAACGCTGACTTATAAACAAAACGTATAAGCCGGCGTTTTTATGTTATTAGTCGATTTGTATGAAAACAATTATATTGTAAGCGGATACAAGCTCTGGATTTCCCGTAATAAACGTCAGATATGGAAGGGGAAACCGTATTTGACAAGGTTGGAAGTCTGTCAGAACTTATAACACATTTGAAGAAGGGAGAACAATATGACAACTCAAATGTATTTGTGTCTCGGTTTATTCATCTTCATGATCGGCGGCTATGTATTTGCCCGCAAGCTGAAAACTACGAATGGTGTAGTTGCTCTTTGTGCGATCATTCTTACTGTCTGGTCCGGTATCGTTCCCGCAAAGAACGTTCTGGCTAACTTTGCAAATGCAAACGTATTGCTGATTACAGGTATGTTCATCGTTTCTGCAGGTTTCAACCGTACACAGGCAGTAACGAAACTATCAAACCTTGTCTATAAGATCGCAGGCGGCAATTTCACGGTTGTTATGGCAGGCTATCTGCTGATGACATTCCTGTTGTGCAACCTGATTCCCAGCCCTGTTGCAGTATTTACGATCATGGCTCCGTTGATGTCCGCAAGCTGTGAATCATTCAATATCAGTCCTTCCAAGGTAATCTTCGCTCTTGGCCTTGTGGCAGTCGGTACAGCAGGTGTCCTGCCGATCGGCGGCGGAGCAGCTACGTTCGCTACTCAGAACGGTTACCTGGAATCCTATGGCTATACTGATTACCAGATGCAGCTGCTGGATCCCTTCAAGGGACGTATCCTGTCAGCAATCATCATCCTGGCATACGCGATCTTCATTGCTCCGAAGTTTGCACCTGAGCAGCCGTCTGTACCTATCCAGGGAATGGAAGGAAAAGGCAAGACTGTCGCCAAGAAAGAACCGCTGGATCCGACAAGAGAATTCCTCGGTTACTTCCTGTTCATTCTGACAACATTAGGATTGGTATTCTCCAGCAAGCTCGGTCTTGCCAACTGGCAGGTCGCAATGACAGGCGCTACACTGGAAGTTGCTACAGGTGTCCTGAAACCGAAAGAAGCTACCAGTGCAGTACCTTTCCAGATCGTACTGATGCTTATCGCGGCTCTGTCTGTAGGCGGCGCTATGGTCGAATGCGGACTCGGCGACCTGATCGGTGATGCGCTGGCAAAAGCTCTTGGCGGAACACATAACAGCTATGTCATCGGCGGAGCATTCTTCGTCATCCCGTTCATCCTGACACAGTTCATGCAGAACCAGTCAGTAGGCAATATCTTCCGTCCGATCGCGATC
Source organism: Solobacterium sp. (assembly GCA_017432325.1). GTDB lineage: Bacteria > Bacillota_I > Bacilli_A > Erysipelotrichales > Erysipelotrichaceae > Bulleidia. The sequence goes on from JAFRJJ010000050.1 coordinate 31,391, forward strand.
CTGACATGCAAGGCTCTTGGGGCGAACCCGGTAGGACCGCTGATCCTCCTGAGTGCTGCGTGCCTGACAGCGTTCCTGACACCTTCCGCAACAGCTACAGTACCTCTGATGATGGGCTTCGGCGGATATGACCAGAAAGACCTGCTCAAGATGGGCTGGCTGCCTTCACTGATCATCTGCATCGCTTCTGTCGTTGTTACAATGACAGTGTTCCCGGCATTCTGATCACAACAATCAATAGAAACCATTGACCCGGTCAATATGACTGTCAACAAGCCGGTATGATAGAGAAAGGAAGTTAATATGCTGAAAAAATATGTTATTAAAAACGGTACTGTTCTTTCCATCCTGAATGGTGAAGAAACGAAAGCTGATGTCCTTGTAGAAGACGGCATCATTACAAAAATCGCTGAAAATATTGAAACCGAAGAAGCGGAAGTCTTCAATGCCGAGGGCATGTATATCTCTACCGGCTGGCTTGATGCACATTGCCATTTCGCAAATTTTGTGGAAGGTCAGGGCGGAATCAGTCCGCAGGATGATCTGCTGAGACAGGGTGTTACTTATGCGCTGGATCTTGGCTCACTTGGTCCGGAAAACTATGAGCAGTACAGAGAGACGATCCTCTGGCGTACAGACCTGCGTTTCATGTCATATCTGAACATTTCCAGGAGAGGCTGCGGCGGAACAGCAAACCGTACCGACTTCGACGGACCGGAAGATATCGACCGTGAAAAAGTGATCGAGATCGCGAATAAATACAGACATGAACTGCTCGGACTCAAGGCAAGGATCGACGATAAGTTCTGCTATGATCCTGTATATGTTATGGAACAGCTCAGATCTCTGGCAGACGAGCTGAATATGCCGATCGCCGTTCATGCGCCGTGCAGCCGCATAGGTGTTGAAAAACTGCTCACTTACCTGAAAAAGGGAGATGTTCTCTGCCATACGCTTGCCGGAAACAGCGAAGTCATGAAGGTCGTTGATGATGAAGGAAACATCAAGCAGTGTGTGCTTGATGGAAGGGACAGAGGTGTGATCTTCGATCTGTCGCATGGAACAAATGCATACAGCTACGATACAGCTGAAACAGCATGGAAAGCAGGTTTCTTCACAGATACGATCTCCAGTGACCTTCACGGCGGAAACATCAGAGGTCCTGTATACAACCTCGGCGTTGTTATGACGAAAGTCAGAGGACTGACACAGAAGCCATGGTGGTGGATCCTGAACAAGACGATCGCAGCACCGGTTGAACTCCAGGGTATCAAGGACAAGGAAACAGAACTGAGGGAAGGCATGAAAGCGGATATGACCGTCTTCAAGATCGAAGAAGGTGAATTCACATATCTGGATTCCAAGAAGGAAAGCAGAACCTTCAAAGAAAAAGCAACAGCTGTTTATACCTGCACAGGTACAAAAGTATATACATGCAGGGACAGAGCATCTGAATAAACACGTTGAAACTGATCTCCCGGAGTATTGGCTCCGGGGGATTTTCTTCTGCGAGGCAGGAGATCGTCAGTAAAACAAAAAGGAGACATGTATCTCCTCCTTGCTGTATCAGCAGGTTATTCTGCTGTTTCTTCGCTGTGTCTGTGGTGTCTGTGATGGTGATGATGTTCTCTGTTTCCGATGATTTTGCCGAGCAGATCGTTGAGCTGTATTTTTTCTTCTTCAGTCAGTGCACCGAAGAGATCGTTGAAGCGTGCTTCCCGTTCATCACGGATCTCTGCTGCGCGGGCACTTCCTTTTTCAGTCAGGGCGATCAGAGTAGCGCGTTTATCCTCAGGATCAACATTGCGGACAATGTATCCGTCATCTTCCAGTTTGTTGATGAATTCAGACATGGAAGAAGGATTGACGTGCATCATTTCCGCCAGCTCCTTCTGATGGATGCCTTCTCTGGATGAGATGGTCAGCAGAAGATGTTCTCTTGCAAGAGGCGGGCGTCTGTGCATCGGCGGACGGTGGCAGTTTTCAGGGCCCTCAGGAGGACGGCTCTCGTTCATCAGTCCCTCGGGATGACGGGGTTCCGGCATGCTCATGCGCATTCTTCTCTGTAAGTGCATCAGCCTGCGGAACAGCTGTTCATTGACTGTAAGTTCTCTCATTTTTATACCTCCTATACCTTCTTTTTAATTCGGTAACCGAACTAAATATAGCATAACAGGAAATGCTGTCAATATATTTCGGTAACCGAATTAATATTTTTATGATTAATGTTCTTTTTTTTACTTTTCAGAGGGTGTTCCTGTTATCATTGTTTGAGTAAAAAGGGGACGGTAACATGGGAATTGCTGTATTTGGCGCAGTATTTGTGGATATTAAAGGATATCCGCTCTCACAATATATTCCCGGAGGCAGAAATGTCGGAAGGGTCGTACAGGTTCACGGCGGTGTCAGCAGAAATGTTGCGGAGGATATTGCCAATCTGCATCTGAAACCTACATTTATCAGTGTTGTAGATGAAAGCGGTATTTCAACGGATGTTCTGGAAAGGCTGAAAAAGAAGAAAGTCAACACGAAGTATATCAGGCGTACGGAAGACGGCCTGGGTACCTGGCTTGCTGTGTTTGACAATCAGGGAGATGTAACGGCTTCGATATCCAAGCGTCCCGACCTTTCAGAGATCGAAACGATACTGGATGAATACGGGGATGAGATCTTCTCCTCGGCAGACAGTATTGTTGTTGAGATCGATATGGAAGAAAATCTGGTCAGCAGGATCCTTGAACTGGCCGAACAGTATCACAAGGAAGTGTATGCAGTCGTCTCCAACATGTCGATCGCCATGGAACGCAGAGGAATGCTGGAAAAGATCAGCTGCCTGGTATGCAATCAGCAGGAAGCCGGTCTGCTGTTTTCGGTCAACTATGATCACTACAGCCCGGAAGAACTGGCAGAAGATATCAAAGAGCGTGCTGAGCAGGCAAAAATCAGACGTCTGGTCGTAACGATGGGCGAGAACGGAGCTGCTTATACTGAGACAGGATGCGGTTTCGGTTACTGTCTGGCAAAAAATGTAGATATTATAGATACGACCGGCTGCGGGGATGCGTTCTTCGCAGGAGTAGCGGTCGGACTGACATATGGCAAGTCACTGAACGAATCATGTGAGATCGGCACTGTACTGGCGTCAAGCGTGATCGCGACAAATGAAAGTGTATGTCCATCCTTCAGACCGGAAGAATTCGGACTGAAGATCTGAAACAACAAGGGGGAAACTATGACAAGAAAAAAACGGATCGGGCTGTCTCCGCTTCTGACATTGGTGCTGTGTCTTGTGACAGCAGCTGCTGGCGGTGCCTATACAGTGTGGTCCCTTGCGGAAGAAAAGTACGGGGGAGACCATCCTGCTTATACAAAGCAGGCAGTCAGGGAATTGAGCAGCGGTTCCATGGAATACAAACTGGCTGAAAAAGTACTGGGTGCAGATCAGATGGCTGCTCTCAGAACACCGGATCAGGCAGCTGGTGAAAATGAAATCCTGCTGTCTGAACTGTCGGAAGAAGAGATCGATCCTGATACAAACGGTGACGGTGTATATATTGAACATATCTATTCCGCGACTTATGAAGGATATATGATGGTTGTGAAAGATCCGAAAAAGGTGTTTGTAGCGATCAATCCCGATATGGGAAGCGGAAGAGCCGCACCGGAACTGGAAGACTATGTGGAAATGCACAAGGCACTCGCCGGAATCAACGGCGGCGGCTTTGAAGATGCCGGCGGTACCGGCAACGGCAGTATTCCTGCAGGCATTACCATTCTCAACGGCAGACTGATCAGCGGCGGCTCACCGCAGCCGATCCTCGGTATTACAAAGGATCATAAGCTCGTCACTTTGACGACTACCGGACAGGGTGCATTGGATATGGGTGTTGTAGAAGCTGTGACATTCGGACCGACGTTCATTACAAACGGCAAAGTCACTTATGTACCGGGTACTGACAATCTGAACAACCTGAATCCCAGAACTGCTGTTGGGCAGACAAAAGACGGCACATTCCTGCTGCTGGTAATTGATGGAAGAGGACCTTCTTCCTTCGGCGCAAAATATGAAGACGTCGTTAAGATCTTCCAGGACTACGAAGCTGTCATGGCAGGCAACCTGGACGGCGGAAACTCAAGCGTCATGATCTATAACGGCAGATATGTGCATTATCCTGTATCAATGTACGATTCCAGAAACCTTCCGTCGGTTCTTCTGGTCAGGGGTGACGAATAATGGCAAAGAGAAAAGTCAGACCGTCCATGGTGATCCTGTTTGCGGCATTGACAGCTGCTGCGTCCTTCGGAGGCGGACATCTGTATGTGCGTTCACAGGCAAAAAAACATGCGGAAGAAGACGCTGCTATGCCTGAAACAGCAATGAATGCGTATGTTGAGCGTTTATCAGCCAATCAGTTTGAAGGCATATATGAAACAACGCAGAAGATCTCCGCAGGCTATGATACGGAAAATGTTTATAACGAAAAACTGGCAAGTCTGTTTACACAGTCGGAACCGCTGCATGCTGTGAAAACAGGTGAAACGGGTGACACTGTTTCTTACCGTATCTATTCCGATACAGCAGCGATCGCAGATGCATCCTTGATGAAGAACGGAAATGAATGGGAACTTGCTGTTCCGTTAAAGGGACAGGAATCCTATATGGTGGAAGTACCGGCAGGTTCGATTGTTTCCGTAAACGACATTCCTTTTACCAAAGATATGCTGGCAGAAGCAGATGTTCCGACAGCAGTATGTTCGCAGATGCCGGATCAGACTGCTGTGCCGCATATGGATATCTACCAGATCGACGGACTGCTGGGTGAGCCGGAGATCACGATCAGCGGTATTGCCAAAACAGCAAATATCAAGAACGTGCTGACCGGAAACCTGGTGGTAGGTGAAGAAGTTACAGACCAGAAGATCCTGGATATGATCATCAGGTATGGTGAAACGATCGCGAAGTTCCCTGCACAGGAGGCATCGCTCGGAGAAGTGGCAGCGATCGCATTTACACAGTCATACTGGTATCAGAGATATCAGACGGTACAGAACTACTGGTTCACATCTCATGCCATTTCCAACTTCTCAAATGAAAAGGTATTGAAATGCATCAAGATCGATGATGATACGATGCTTGCCCATGTTGTATTCGATTATTTTGCGGATAACGGGGAAGTACACAGAACATGGCATATCGGATATCAGATGACACTGATGAAGTCCGGTGATACATGGAAAGTTGCCGGTATGGGAATCGACAACGAACTGAATCCCAATACAGTAGATCCTGAATCTGATCCTGAGTGATCCATATCGGAATACAGAACAGATCAACAAACTGAAATAACTGCAGCAGACACGCTTAAACTGTTAAGGCGCGGAATGCTGCAGTTTTTAAAAGGGATTTTCATTGGAGGAAATCAGGACCGGTTCTGAGCGCTGCGGCTCTTTTTTGAGTTTGAAAAACACCGGATCGATTCCGGTGTATATGATCAGCCTGCTGTATCACCTGTATATGCGTCACTTACAACAATGACTACTTTATATTCGGGAGAAACAGATGTGATGGCCGGCTGGAAGATTTCCCATGTTTTCATGATCGCGAATTCATCTGCCTGATCGATGAACTTCTTTTCGCTGAGTTTCTCTTCCAAAGAACCATAGGCGGACTGTTCCAGTTCGTTCTGCTGTTCGGCAGTCAGGGAAATGTCTCCAAATGCCAGCAGTCCATGTTCTGTATCACTGAATTCCGTTGCTGTAATATCAGGCTTGACAGTGTGGAGCTGTGCGTGCGGGATCGCAATCGTAACTGTTTTGTTCTCATCGTCCACAAGAATATGATCCGCGTCAATATAACTGAGATCAACAGTATAGATACCGTCCGCATGGAATGTTATGTCTTTCATTTTGGAAAAGATCTTTAACTGGCCGAGTCCTGCTTTTGTGATCGTTGTCGTCATCTGCACAGACTGTTCCATTACGATCATTTCCTGTTTCTGCTTTGTTTCACCTAATACAGCATCCTGGAAGTCGGCAGCGGTAAAGCCTGTGAAGGTCTGATCCAGAACTTCATCGATCTCATGGTGGACATCTTCAACGATATGATCAACCGGGTTTTCAATCGGTTTGAAGACATACTGCTGAAGCAGCTGAAGAATGACCATACCGGACAGAAGCCCTATGATAAAGCTTCCGACCCATGAGAACCCTCGTGAGTTTGTCCTGACCGGTTTTCTGACCGGTTCAGGCGCTGCATAGGCAGTCTGTCTGTTTTTCTCTTTTTCTGCTTGCTGAAGCGCTTCGTGCAGGCGCCTGTTTTCTTCTCTGATATCCAGATTGTTGCGGAACAGACGCTCATTTTCCAGGCGCAGTTCTTCAGTTTCATCGGATATGACAGGGGTATTTTTCTGATCTGTCATTAAACAGCCTCCTTTACTCTTCGAATTTTCCTTTAAGTACTGCTTTTCCGTCATTTGCGGCAAGAACACCTTTCGCAAACACCATACTGATGTCCATGTTCTCGCTGTAAAGGATCATGTCTGCATCGTATCCGGCAGAGAGATGTCCTTTTCTGTCATGCATAGCCAGTACATGCGCAGGATTGGCGGTAAAAGGCTTCAGTGCTTTTTCAAGCGGTACATGTTTTTCCCATACCATGATCTTCAGAAGCTGGTGCAGGCTCTTCGGAGTGCTGTATGTCAGTCCGATCAATTCCTGCTTGTCATTGAATTTGGGCATGGAGCCGAATCCGTCACTGGTAACGGTAATGTTATTTTCACCGTTGTGTTCGAATACACGGATGATCTTCTCGGCGACAGAACGGTTTCCTTCAGCATCTTCACCGGCAGTGATATCAATGTTTCCGCCCATTCCGATCCATCTAATTCCCTGTTCCAGAAGCAGCTCAGTACGGCCCATATGAGTCGGCTGGATGATCTGGATCGGCAGATCGGAATGTTCAATGGCTTCAAATAACGGCTGCAGTGCGGCTTTTCCGCTGCCCATATGAACTGTGACGTAGCCGGGTTTTCCACCCAGCATGCCGCCTCTGCGCGCGTCTGTCGCTAAGCGTATCAGTTCCTCAGATGTAATGTTGGAACTGCGGTGATCACTTGCGGCTGTTTTGACTCCTACGACCAGATCGATCAGGAGGATATCCCGTTCAACGGAGCCTGTCAGTGTGACTGCCGGGTAACCGTAAGAACCAGTCAGGATACGGCATGTAATACCGCCTTCTTCAAAGGATCTTGCTTTGGCAAGCAGGTTTTCGATACTGCGGGTAATCCCGTCGGTTCCCAGAAGACCGACGACAGTTGTTACGCCGCTTTCTACGAGACATGATAAAGGCGCTTCAGGAACACGCGTGGAGGGTCCGCCTTCACCGCCTCCGCCGGTAATATGTTCATGCAGGTCTATATAACCAGGCACGAGCTTTTTTCCTTCTGCATCAAAGATCTCTATATCACTGAGAGAAGTGTATTCATCCAGATGATCACAGATCTTAGCGATCTGGTTTCCTTCGATCAGAACATCTTTGATGCCAAGATGTTCCGGTGCATATACATCTGCCTGTCTGATCAGTTTCATACTGCCTGTCTCCTTAAAAAAACCGGTTTACCCGGTTTCATTTTAATTGACTTTTCTATGTTTGAGAACGTAGTTTTTGATTGCTTCAAATGTTTCGATGCTGAGGTCATGTTCAACCTTGCATGCATCATCTGCAGCCGTTTCCGGACTGACCCCAAGCTGAATAAACATATCTGTAAGCAGTTCATGACGTTCAAGTATTTTTTCGGCTATCTGCATCCCGGGTTCCAGCAGTTTGATGGCTCCGTCCTTCTCCATGGAAATATATCCGTTTTCACGCAGTTTCTTCATGGCAACACTGACACTGGCCTTGCTGAAGTTTTTTTCATTGGCAATATCAACAGAATGAACAACACCCTTTCTTTTCTGGATCATCAGGATCGCTTCAAGATAGTCTTCCGCTGACTCATAAATCTGCATATTGATTCCTCCTGCAAACTACCATGCTTATTACTATTTTAGCAAAAGAGTATAAAAAGGAAAGTCAATGGCCCGGAGAGCAGAATAACCTCCGGCTGTTTAAAGGAATTTGTCATCCATAACATGGTAAAATACTGGTGAGGCATTTTATGAAGAAAATATTATTATATGGTTTAACTGATCAGGAATCAGATCTTTTGCAGGACTGCGCCGTTGAACTGGAGATCCCTGTTTATATCGTTGGTGATTCGGCTTTGGATGAAGTTCTGGGAAGACTGTTTGAACTGAATGATGATCTCGATACAAGGGCAGTGGAATTTGATGAGGAGTTCATGATCATGGATGGCATGACCAAGGAAGACCTGCTGGAACTGCTCAGGGTATTTGACAAACACGGTTTTGAATTTGACGGTGTGAAAGTCATGCGGACACCTTCCAATGAGCAATGGACACTGCGTGAGCTTCTGAAGGAAACACAGTCCGAACACCGCATTGCCCAGCGTGCCATGATCCTGACTCAGCTGCTGAAGTCATGCAATATGCTGGATCTGAGCACAATGCAGCCGGAGGAAAGGCAGAAGTTCAAAGACAGCCTGATGGATTCATTTATGCTGCTGCAGTCAGGTACGTATACACTGGAAGAGATCGATGACTGCCTGCACCGTGTCAGTGAAGGACTGAAAGCGGCACATAAACTGTATAACTGAGGGATGATATGCGTAAAATCTGTGTAACAGGCGGCGCGAATGTTGATATCTGCGGCGCATCCTATGAAGAATTACGGGCATACGACTCAAATCCCGGAATGATCGAGATCAGATTCGGAGGCGTCGGAAGAAATATCGCTGAGATCTGTGCGCTGATCGGCCAGAAGGTACGGTTTGTTACAGCTTTTTCTTCAGACTTCTATGGGAAAGAAATGAAGAAAGACTGTGAAGCGCTTGGCATGGACTGCAGTTATGCAAAGATATCGGATGCGTATCCCAGTTCCATATATCTCGCCATTCTAGATGAGAAGCGTGATATGCGTATCGCTATGAGCGATATGCGCATTCTTGATGAACTGACGCCTGAGGATGCCCTGAACGGCGTGAAGGATCTGAACGAGAATGATATACTGGTACTTGATGCAAATTTGTCGGAAAGTCTTCTGCACGAACTTGCACTAAAAGCCGGCGGACTGAAAGCGGCAGACCCTGTCAGCATTTCCAAAGCAAAGCGGTTCGTTCCGATCCTCGGGAGCCTGCAGATATTCAAACCGAATCAGTTTGAGTCTGCATCCCTGACGGGTATTACGATCGTGGATGAACATGATGCTGTCAGGTCACTCGACTGGTTCCTGGAAAGGGGTGTCAGGGAAGTGATCATATCGATGGCGGACAGAGGAGTACTTCTTGGAACCCAGGAAGGAAAGCACTGGATCCGTCACCGAATCATCGATCTGGAAAATGCCACAGGCGGGGGAGATACCTTTATGGGAGCCTATGTCTGTGAGAGATTGAATGGAGCTGATCCAAGTACATCTGCTGTTTATGCGCTCAGCGCTGCAGTTACGGCGATCGAACAGAATTCAGTCAGAAAACGCCGGCTGAATGACAAAGAGATCAGAGAAGGGATCGCATCCCTGAATATAGAGGAGAAGATATTGCTATGAACATCAGAGTAAATGAAGAAGTGGTAAAGGCATTAAAAGAGAACAGACCTGTCGTGGCGCTGGAATCTACGATCATTTCACACGGTATGCCTTATCCGCAGAATGTTGAGACTGCGCTTCAGGTAGAAAAAATTGTCCGTGACAATGGTGCTGTTCCGGCTACGATCGGTATCATTGACGGTGTAGGTGTTGTAGGCATGAAGCCTGAAGAGATCGAGGAATTCGGAAAGCGCGGAATGTCAATACCCAAGGTGTCCAGGCGTGATCTGCCGGTGATCTTTGCTGAGAAGTCATGGGGCGCAACAACAGTGGCCACGACAATGATCCTTGCGGCGAAAGCAGGCGTGGAATTCTTCGTGACAGGCGGAATCGGCGGTGTTCACAGAGGAGCTGAAACAACATTTGATGTTTCTGCCGACCTGGAAGAACTGGCGAGAACAAATGTCACGGTGATCTGCGCAGGAGCCAAGGCGATCCTTGATCTTCCCAAGACACTGGAAGTTCTTGAAACAAAAGGCGTACCGGTACTTGGATACCGGACAAAAGAACTGCCTGCCTTCTATACAAGAACAAGCGGACTGAAAGTCGATTATGCTCTGAAAGATGCAGAAGATGCCGCGAGTATCGTTAAGGCTAAGAGAGATTTCGGACTGGATGGAGGCATCCTGATTACGAACCCGATCCCCGAGGAATTCTCAATGGATCCGGCAGAAATAAACGCAGCGATCGACCGTGCACTTCAGGAAATGGACGAAAAGGGCATCAAAGGAAAAGAATGTACACCGTTCCTGCTGGCAAAGGTTGCTGAGATCACGGGCGGAGATTCCCTGAATTCAAATATCAGGCTTGTATTCAATAACGCGGCTCTCGGCGCGCAGATCGCCGCGGCTTACTGCAGGTTGTAATTATGTTCAGACGCAGTGATACACTGACAGATCTTGTTACGAAAGATGATCTGATCGATACATTCAAGGCGCTCGGTCTTGGTCCCGGCAGGATCATCGAGGTACATTCCTCTTTGTCTTCCCTGGGTTATGTTGTTGGCGGAGCGCAGACAGTCGTGGATGCATTGATGGAATGCGTGACAGAAGAAGGAACGATCATCATGCCGGTACAGCTGGGAGACAATACAGACCCCAGCTCCTGGAGCAATCCGCCGGTCAGGCCGAATCTCTGGGATACGATCAGAGAGAGTATGCCTGTACCTGATCCCCGTCATTCCGATCTGAGAAAAATGGGTGCTGTTGTTGAGAATTTCCGTCAGCGTGAAGGTGTGATTTTTTCACCTCATCCCTGCGAAGCATACGCAGCCTGGGGGAAATACGCGAAAGTACTCTGCAATCATCAGTCTTTCCACTTCCCGCTGTCTGAGGAATCTCCCGCAGCCCGTCTGTATGAGCTGAAGGGTGATGTGCTCATGATCGGGACAGGACTGGACACGTGCACATGTCTTCATCTTGCGGAATACCGCTCAGACTGCAGGCCGATCGTTATCCGCGGCACAAGCACCGGAACAGAAGAAGGTCCTCAGTGGAGGAAATATCTGGATCTTGAAGTCAACAGTGATGACTTTACAGCACTTGAGCAGATACTCATTAAAAAAGGTCTCTTCCGGCAGCTTACGCTGAATCAATGCAAGATCAGCTGTTTCCCGGCGGCAGACGCCATTGATGAGGCAATGAATTATTTTGACAGATCAACTGTATACGATCTTTACCGATCATAACACCAATCATGTTTCAGTCAGGCTGATGCGATATCTTCAGCTGTCTGAGACATGTTTTTTTCGTTCATCGGTGCGATGCGGTTTGTCAGGAACCTGTCTGTCAGCATGCGCTGTATGAAAAAAATATCATGTAATTCAAAAGTATTCTTCAAAGTTAAGTCAGTAAACAGTTAACATTATGTGTGTTGTGCTATAATTCATTCGTGGACAGGGGTGCGGAAACGCTGAGAAATACCCTTATCACCTGATCTAGGTAACGCTAGCGTAGGGAGTTCTGTGGATCCTTACGCCTTCAAATGGAGGTGTTTTTATTATGAATAGCAGAAATCAGACCAGATTGATTGCCTATATGGCACTTTATGCAGCACTGTATGTTGTCCTGAAGTTTGTAGGTAACTATATCCCGTTCCTGCAGATGCCTCAGGGAGGATCGATCGAGATCGAATTGATCGCGATCTTTGTGGCATCCTGGCATCTCGGATGGAAATATGGTATCGGTGTTGCTATGTTATCCTGGCTTATTACATTCGTCCTTGGCAGCAACAGATGGTACCTGAATCCGATGCAGTATTCATTGGATTACTTTCTCCCGCTGATCGCTGTGGGTCTAGCACGCCTGTTTGGGACAAATTCAGACAAAAAGTATTACATCGGTGTTGTTGTTTCCATGGTGTTTAAGTTCATGTCCAATGTACTGTCCGGTGTATACTACTGGCCTCCTGAGGAAGAGGTGGCCGGTTCTGCAGCTGCCTGGGTATATTCCCTCAGCTATAATACCTGGTACAATCTGGTCACCTGCATCGTATGTATGATCGTTGTTCCTCTGCTGATCAAACGGCTTCAGAATGCGAACGTATTGAAATAACACCCTGAGCGGTGTTATTTTTTTATGGCATGGATTGACAACATGAGTAGAATATTAGTGTAGAAAGAGAGAAAGCTATGTATCCTGAGGTGGGAACCGAACAATATATACAGAGTTTCAAGCACAACGGATCATTGCACAGAACCTGGTGCAAGGGATATATCGTTGAGTCTGATGAAAAACATATTGTTGCGGTCACAAACAAAACATGGGTAATAGAGTCGGACGGAAGAAGATGGCTGACCAGAGAGCCTGCAGTATGTTTCTTCTGGCCGGACCGCTGGTACAATGTGATCTCCATGATCAGGAAGGGCGGAGTTTATTATTACTGCAATCTTGCGTCGCCGACATTGTTTGACGGAGAAGCAATCAAGAATATTGATTATGATCTCGATGTCAAACTGTATCCGGACAGGAGTTATCAGATCCTTGATGAGAATGAGTATCGGATCCATGCAAGAGAAATGAATTATATAGAAGATATCCGTGAGATCCTTGATGAGCAGATGGATGAACTTCTTGCGGCGATGGAAGCGGAAGAAGATCCGTTCAATACAAAATGTATAGAACGGTACTACCAGAGATATCTGGAGATGACACACACGATCAGATAATAAAACCATGGAAATGATGCAGATGACCGGCGGGTGATCTGCATTTTTTCTGCTTAAAACATATGGTTAAGGGGAAGAATCTGCGCAAAATAATGAGAAAAACGTTAGTTAAGCGGTTACAAAAATGAAAAGAATGAAAATTTTCAAAAAGTCAAAAAAAGTGCTTGCCAATGGGCATTGTTAGTGATAAATTAAGAAGGCACTCGGGAAAACGGGGTCGGCATCGAAAAGAAATTCGAAAGAAATGAAAAAAAGATGTTGACAGGTTAAAGCGAATGCGATAGAATCTTGATTTGCTCGAAGCCGGAGAGGCGAGGGCGAGTGATCTTTGAAAACTGAACCAGAAATTAAGCAACAGACGTCAATAAATTTATGGAAATCGGTCTGTTTAGAACAGACTGAAATACAGCAAAAAATAATGAGCTAAATCAAA
>JAFRJJ010000051.1 GCA_017432325.1 Solobacterium sp.
CAACATTTTTAGAAGAAGGACGAATAGAAATACGCATAAAGAGCCACCCTCATATATTATAACATATCCTATGATATCCTACGATACTCAAAATCGACAAATTTGACAATTTAAACGATAAAAAAACGCGATGTTTATGCGCGCTGTTCAAATTACTATATTTTACTAACTGTCAAACTTCCGGGAACCTTACAAATGGTATACGATTAATCTGTCGATACTCGCTGAATCATAAGCAGTATTAATCAGAACAAACAGGAGGCTTCAGCCAACAGGATACTGATGATCATTCATCGTCTGTCCTGAGGCTGTGCCTCTTTTTGTGTCCTGCAGTCATGGATACCCGTCTATGAATGTCCATATGGTATATTGGAAGAAGAGATACACGGAGGCATCAGATCATGCAGAATATTGATTTCCCGGACATCACCATCCCCATCCAGGGACTTGATGATGTGACCCTGCCGGACATGGTCAGGATACGGCAGAAGTTCAGCTCCGACAGGATCACGGATATTCCCGGTCATCTGAAAAAAGAATTCGAAGGACACGATTATGCCGCACTTGTCAGCGGCAGACGGATCGCTGTGACTGTCGGCAGCAGGGGGATCCCCGATAATGCGCTGATCGTCAGAACGATCTGTGAACAGCTGAAGGAATGGGGAGCCAGTCCTTTCATCGTTCCTGCCATGGGCAGCCATGGCGGAGGCACAGCGGAAGGCAATCTGGAGATCCTGGAAGGATACGGCATTACGGAAGAAAACATCGGTGTCCCGGTATGCGCTTCCATGGATGTCGTACAGATCGGAACGCTGGATGATGAAGCGGAAACACCTGTATACTGCGACCGCTTTGCGTACGAAGCAGACGGGATCGTCGTATACAACAAGGTCAAACCGCATACGGATTTCAAAGGAGAACATGAGAGCGGTCTTCTGAAAATGATGGCGATCGGCCTGGCAAAGCATAAAGGATGCTCAGAACTGCATAAACGCGGATTCGACACATTTGCCGAGAATATCCCAAGATCTGCGGAAGTGTTCCTGCAGAAGATGAATGTCGTCTTTGCTGTAGGCGTTGTGCAGAATGCGTATGACCGGATCTCCGACCTGAAAGTATATCCGCATGATGAGATCATTGACGGGGACGCGGAACTGCTTAAGATCGCAAAGGAACGCTTCCCGCGTTTCCGCTTTGACAATATCGATGTGCTGGTCATTGACCGGATCGGCAAGGATATTTCCGGAGAAGGGGCAGATCCGAATGTGACAGGCAGGGGATTCATGCCGTACTTCAAGGATGACTTCCATACAAAGAGACTGTTCATCCGCGGACTGAGCGAAGGGAGCCACCATAATGCCTGCGGTCTGGGCCTTGCGGATATCACTACCCGCAGATGCCTGAATTCCGTAGACTGGGAAAGCACCTGGATCAATGTCACGACAAACCTGATGATCGATGGGGGAAAGATCCCGTTCTATATGAACAATGACTATGACGCACTGCGCACAGCATTGCGGACATGCCCGCGTATCGACTATGCAAAAGCACGGATCGCCAGGATCCGTGATACCCTGTCCCTGAATGAGTTCGAAGTGTCAAAGGCATTGGCTGAGTCATTGAAGGATGTTCCTGATATTGAATTCCTGAGTGAGCCTTATCCTCTGCAGTTTGATGAAGAAGGTTTCCTGGAAGATCTTAAACAGGGTGTATAAAGATGAAAACAAAGCTGATGATCATCGCAGACGACATGACCGGTACACTGGATACAGGCATACAGTTTACCAAACAGGGGATCATTGTATCTGTCATCATAGATCCGGAGTTTCTGTCCGGAACCGTCATGACAGACTGTGAAGTACTGGCTGTCAACAGCAGTTCCCGTCATCTGCCGCCTAAGCAGGCATTTGATGCCGTATACCGGATCGCTGCCCTGGGCAGACAGGCAGGGATCCCGTATGTATATAAAAAGACCGACTCCGTACTAAGAGGAAATATCGGCGCGGAACTGAGCGCAGCCCTGCAGGCATCAGGAGAGCACTGCCTTTCCTTTGTGCCTTCCTATCCGGCAATGAACCGCATCACAAAAAACGGGATCCACTATATCGACGGTGTTCCGGTATCCGACAGCATCCTTGGGCATGACCCGTATAATCCGGTCACTGAATCAAATGTTGTAAAACTGATCAGACAGCAGACAGATGTACATGTACAAAGGATGGGTGAACATACTGATGGAGGCATCGTCATCGTGGATGGAACGTCGGATGAAGAACTGCATTCTGCGGGAGTACAGCTGAAGCAGGCAGGTATGCTGAATGTCAGCGCAGGCTGTGCCGGGTTTGCAAAATATCTGCCGGAACTGCTGGAACTGAAAACAGAGGATGTCCCGGAGATACCCGATCCGGGAGATCGCCTGCTCGTGATATCGGGAAGCCTGAATCCCGTCACACAGCTGCAGCTGGATGAAGGGGAAGCCGCCGGTTTCCGGAGGATCCGGCTGAGTGCTGATCAGAAGTCTGATGCTGTACATGCACAGCTTCCTCAGATCAGTGAACCATGGATGATCCTGGACTCATCGGACCGTGAAGAAAACAGGTTCAGCAGATCTGAAGGAAACAGGGAAATGCTCCGCAGTACGATTTCAGACAATATCAGCATCCTGGTCTCCGGTATGCTTGAAAAATACGATGGTACGTTCATGATCATCGGCGGCGACACGCTGCAGGCATGCCTGAAACAGCTGGGATGCACATCAATGAAAATGATCACGGAAGTCTTCCACGGTGTCGTATTATCTGAGATCACGATCAACGGAACAGAACGTCTTCTCTTCAGCAAGTCCGGCGGATTCGGACAGGAAACACTGCTGAAAGACCTGAAACAATGGATGGAGGAAAAACATCATGAGAGAAACTGAAAGACCGCTGCTGGCAATTACAATGGGAGATCCCGCTTCGATCGGACCGGAGATCACCGTAAAGGCACTGACAGACCCGGAAGTCCTGGAAAAATGCAGGCCTCTGATCGTCGGCGATGTCTGCATGATGGAACAGGCACTGGATATTACCGGTCACAAAGAGATGAAGATCCATGCTGTATCCTCACCTGCAGAAGCGTTGTTTGAAAACGGGACCATTGATGTACTGGATATGAAGCTGGTCAACGCGGAAACACTGCCCTTAGGCAAAGTGTCCGCAGAAGCAGGGGAAGCTGCATTCCGTTATGTGGAAAAAGCAATTGAACTTGCCATGAACAATGAAGCGGACGGTACGGTCACCAACGCCCTGAATAAGGAAGCGATGAACCTTGCCGGCCATCATTTTGCCGGACATACCGAGATTTATGCCCACTATACGCATACGGACAAATACACGATGATGCTGGCACTGGGGAATATGAGAGTCGTCCATGTGTCCACCCATGTTTCACTGCGAGAGGCATGCGACAGGGTAAAAAAGGCGCGCGTCCTGGAAGTGATCAGGATCGCGCACCAGGCATGTCTGGACCTTGGCATCGAACATCCTAAGATCGGTGTTGCCGGTCTGAATCCCCACAGCGGGGAAAACGGACTGTTCGGTACGGAAGAGATCGAAGAGATCATTCCGGCGATCAAAGCAGCCTGTGCGGAAGGCATGGATGTGGAAGGACCGGTACCGCCGGATACGATCTTCTCAAAGGCAAGAGGCGGATGGTACGACATCGTCGTAGCCATGTACCATGATCAGGGACACATCCCCATGAAACTGGTCGGATTTGTATATGACCAGGACAGCGGCAAATGGCAGTCGGTGGAGGGCGTAAACATTACACTGGGTCTTCCGATCGTCCGTGTATCCGTGGACCACGGAACAGCATTCGATCAGGCAGGAAAGGGGACAGCCGATGCCTCAAGCCTGAAGAACGCGATCGATTATGCCGCACGGCTTGCCCGTCAGCGCAGAAAATAAACTCTGTACAGCATGCCCGGCGCATGCTGTTTTCATGTGCATATGAAAACAGGAGCAGCTGCTCCTGTTCATGATCACTTTGCTTTGGTCTGGATGAGATCCCTGAACGGTTCATTCAGTGGATGCCTGTCGGTATGCTTTGTTTCCTGCACATACTCGGCCAAAAGCGGTGCCACCGCAAGATAGGCAAGGGGATTGAGCAGCTGATGGACATGTACATCTGTATGGACCGCATCGGGATCATCTGTTACCCGGTCTGTAATGATATAAGCTCTGTTGGTAACGGTCTTTACGGCATGATATACCTGATGGATGCGTTGCGAACTCCTGTCATCGTTGGAGTCATAGAAGATCACGGTATAGTCCGGGTTCAGCGGATACTCCGGTCCATGCAGGAACTCTTCAACTTCATAGGCACTGGCATGTACTTTGACGGATTCATCGATCTTCAGTGCTGCTTCAACTGCAGTGGACAGATTGGTACCGGCAGAAACGACCCAGACATTATGCATAGACAGGAGGTCTTTCTGATGTGTCTGAATGAACGCAAACGAAGATGCCTGCAGCTCTCTGTGCGCATCAACTGTTTTGCGCATCTCGTCCTTCCAGTATTCTTTTTCCTGTTCTGTGATCTTTCCCGATGCACAGGCAGCTTCCAGACCAAACAGCATCAGATACAGTGCCAGCGTAACGACGCCTTTGGTGACCATGCCTACTTTCTCAATACCTACACCCCAGTCAACAGTCAGGTCACAGATGTCTTTGAAAGGAGATTCCGTATTTCCGGTAATTCCGATGGCACGGCAGCCGCGCTGCCTGATCAGCTGAAGCGCTTCGATGGAATTGGTGCTTCTGCCTGACTGGGAAACGACAAGGATCAGATCATGTTCATCAAACTCATCTTCGTAGTGTACAAATGTGAAAGGAGAAAGCAGATCGACACGGATGCCGAGGATATGATGCAGGTATGATCTCGCGCACAGACAGCCGTTATATGACGATCCGCAGGCGACCAGAAGAATGCGCTGATAGTTTCCGTTCAGGTATTCCTGTACCAGTGATGCGGTCAGCTCACTGCTGTGAGAGATGTTGTTCAGGACATATTCAGGTGTTTCCAGAACATAGTCCTTCATTGTCAGTTTCTTTTCTTCCATGATGATTTACACTCCGGTTCTGCTGCTTTCATCATAGCAGGCATAGCCGGATCTTCCTTTCAGAATTCAGTTCAATCCTGAAGGGTTTTGAAACATCATTAAATTTTGTGATCTGCACTAAACCTTGAAAAGGTGATCTGCTGTGCTATGATAAATCTATAAAAGGGTCACCGAATGACGGTTGTCCTCGAAAATTAACGAAGTCGATCGCTAACGTTTGTTGGACAGAGAGTGGTCGACTTTCGTATTGATATAAGATGCGATCTGAAGGCCTAAGCCTATCGACGCAATGGTAATTCCGATGATCGAAAGTACCAAATCAATATGAATCATAGAGACACACCTCCCCAGCGTTGTATAACGTTTCAGAAGGAGAGCCGCTTCCTCCCCTTGGATGCAGGAGGACAACCGCCACCGTTATGATGACCCAATGATATTTACGCGCTTTATGAGGATTTCCCAGATGAAAAACCGGAAGAAGGGCGTAAATGAATAATGCATTGTCTGAAAATGAAAGCTCTTTGTTTTGAACGTTGAAATGACGATCTGGTGTGCTATATTGAACATGTAAAAGGGTCACCGAATGACGGTTGTCCTCTAAAGTTTAACGAAGTCGATCGCTAACGTTTGTCAGACAGTGAGCGGTCGACTTTCGTATTGATATAAGATGCGATCTGAAGGCCTAAGCCTATCGACGCAATGGTAATTCCGATGATCGAAAGTACCAAATCAATATGAATCATAGAGACACACCTCCAAAGCGTTGTATAACGTTTCAGGAGGAGAGCCGCTTCCTCCCCTTGGATGCAGGAGGACAACCGCCACCGTTATGATGACCCAATGATATATACGTGTATTTTTGGATTCCCCTGTTAAAAATTCCCGGAAACAGTGTTTTCCGGGAATTTAGGGGTCATTTTACTTCAACGACCAGAGAACATGTATTTCTCCAGTTGTCTTTGATCTGCCGGGCACATTCTTCACTCAGACGTTCGAGTGATCTGAGATGAAGGGAATCGGTGTACAGAGGTACTTTTGTGACGGTAAACCCGTTGGATCCAAGTGCTTCGGTTATTTCATCCAGAGACTGCCAGCCGTTTGCTGTGCGGTCTCTTTTGACGATGCGGTCAAGTATGGAGATCACCTGTTCGTAAATGCTAAGGGCACCGCTGCCGAGGACTGCCTCAAATACTTCCGGCAGCATCCTGTCCGGTTCAGCGTCAGGAATGATCCAGCACCCTCCGCTTCTCTTCAGCAGTGCCTTCAGCTGGTCCATCAGCATCTGTTTCTGATCCAGTGTCAGATAGGTCAGGAGTGCCTGGGTAATGATGGTCTCCGGCGAATTCATGGAAGAGATCAGTTCATCCAGTTCCTGGTACTTTGTCAGGTCCGCGCTGAAGTAGTGATTGTGGGCAAATGCTTTCGCGCCGACAAGATGGTGGATGTGATGTCTCAGATGTTCCGCAACATCCGGCAGATCGACACCGATATAGATATGGTCCGGATCACAGAATCTCAGAACACGGGGGGAATACCCGCAGGCAAGATCAAGGATCAGCGGATTGTCATGTTCCTGTATCAGCTGGTTGGTACGCTCATACAGGACTTCTGAGATCAGGGCAATGCACTGGGGCAGGAGATCTGCCATCGGTATATGTGAAAAGACGCCGAGTATTCCCGGTGAAAACCCCAGTACGCTCTGGAATGTGACGGCTTCTTCAATGCCGAGGTCCGCCAGCATCAACAGGTTGGCCTGGGCGGTATTGCTGACTCTTGATTTCTTCATGATCGTTGTCCTCCTGTATGTATTATTCACTCATGACCAGTGTGAACATGGTCTCCACTCCGTTCATGGAAAACCTGTATTCACCCGGTTCCAGCGGTTCAAGATCACTGATATCCCTGCGCAGTATGACTTCGGTTCCGTCTGCCAGTTCCGATGAAACATCATCCCGGACTTTGCCTTCCGGCCAGGCAAGTGTCTGCCATTCACCGCCTCTGTTCCTGCTGAGTTCAAACGCTTCACCATACTGCCACGTACTGTCGCTTAGATTCTGCAGTGTCACTTCCAGCATGCCTGTGGAATAACCGGTCACTTCAAGAGAAATACCGTCTGTTTCCGAAGACTTATGCGCATCCAGCATCATGACCGGCCGGATCAGATCTGCATAGGACTCCTTAGGACCGGTCCAGGTATTGATGCCTCCGAACTCTTTGATATTCGTATATCCCATATCCGCCAGTTTCTGGGCAGCCTGTTTTGAACGGTTGCCGGACCGGCAGTACACCAGGATCACCTGATCCTTGTCAGGAAGCAGGGCAGGGGGTTCACTTCCGATGGACTCATTGGGCAGGTTCACAGCACCGGAAATATGCTCGTCTATAAATTCTTCTTCCGTACGGACATCAAGAATGATGATGTTTGTTTCCTTCTGCATGATCTCGGCTGCTTCTGCCTGGGAAATGCTCTGCCAGCTGTTCTGCGTGCCCGAAGAACAGCCTGAAAGAAGCAGGCTGAAAACAACTGCCGAGATACCCTGAACGAAATGTATTCCATGGTGTTTCATATGACCCTGATTCTCCGTTATGCTCAAACATATAGTATCAGATTCTGCGGAAAATTTGACAAGGATGAAGAAGACTTCCCGCAGGATCCGGAGTCATCTGTGTCCGGGCATCATCACAAAGGTTCATATACATTTCCTGTATAATGACGGTGTCGTTTTTCAGACACAGGAGGTCACGAATATGAATAAACCTACAGACTGCTATATACTCTCAAACAATGTACAGATACCCTGTATCGGATTCGGTACATGGCAGACACCTGACGGTGAGGTCGCTGCGAATTCAGTCAGATGCGCGATCGAATCCGGCTACCGCCATATCGATACCGCCCAGGCATACCATAATGAAGGAAGCGTTGGGCTCGGCATCCGTCAGAGCGGTATTGCGAGAGAAGACCTCTTCATTACAACAAAACTGCATAACAACAATCATACATATGACCTCACTATGTCTTCCTTTGAAGAAAGCATCCGTCAGCTCGGTGTTGATTATCTGGACCTGTTCCTGATCCACTGGCCCAATCCGATCAAATACAGGGACTGCTGGCAGCAGGCAAATGCGGAAAGCTGGAGAGCGATGGAAGAACTGTATAAAGCAGGAAAGATCCGTTCGATCGGTGTTTCCAATTTCCGTCCTCATCACATTGAGGAGCTGATGAAAACAGCAGAGGTCATGCCGATGGTCAACCAGATCCGTCTGTGTCCCGGAGACACACAGGATGCTGTAGTTGACTACTGCAGGGAAAAGGGGATCCTGCTGGAAGCATACAGCCCGCTTGGCGTAGGCGCAGTATTCCAGGTTCCCGAAATGCAGGAGCTTGCGAAGAAGTATGACCGCACGATTGCGCAGGTCTGCATCAGATGGAGCCTGCAGAGAGGTTATCTGCCGCTTCCGAAGTCCGTTACACCGTCCAGGATCGCAGAGAATCTCGGTGTGTTTGACTTTGAACTCAATGAAGCAGATGTGCAGTTCATGGCAGGGCTGACAGGCTGTGCCGGAACAGAACGTGATCCTGACGTCATCACATTCTGATCTGATATACGAATACTTACAGATGGTTTATAAAGGACTCTTACATCCTGCTGCCGGAGTGCGGGATGTGAAAGTCCTTTTCCTGTTTCCTCAATTAAAGACCGGAATTATACGGATCGGGCTGCAGCCGGCACAGAGGATGATATCCCGGGCATGATCTCCGGTGAGAATGAACCGGATCCGATGCAACAGAGCATGAGACCGCCTGCTTTTCTGCATCATAGTCCGCAATGCTATAATGGCCATATACGCATGTGAGGAAGTATTATGAGCACCACAGACAAAGAACCGATCTGGACAGTAAAATTCATTCTTGTCATCATCATGGCCATGTTTTCTGGACTTGCCGCCCAGCTGACGTATCCACTGGTTGCCAGGTTTTCACTGACACTGAACCCGGATATCACACTGGCAGGTACGATCGCCGGCCTGATGTCCCTGATGTCCCTGTTCGTCTGTCCCTTTGCCGGACTGCTGTCGGACCGGTTCAGCCGGAAACGCATCCTGCAGGTCTCTTCGATCTGCTATGGGGCTGTACTGCTGATGCACGCACTGATCAGAACGATCCCGGGACTGATCATTCTGCGTCTGCTGGTAGGTGTATTCTTCTCGATCAACAGCGTTACGGTCGTGGCTTTCTCGACTGCTTTCATTCCTCAGAGCAGGATCGGTGAAGGGCTCGGTTATACAGCTCTGGCAAATGTCCTTGCCCAGGCTGCAGGTCCTGCGATCGGACTGAAGCTTGTCGAGGTATCAGGCTATCCAGCTGTGTTCATCCTGGCATCGGTATCAGCTCTGCTCTGTGCAATCGTGATCACGATCCTGCCGTACCGGGAAGAAAAGAACAAAGAAAAAAAGCAGTTCAGCTTCAATGATCTGTTTGCGGCGGAGTTTACCGGGTTCATGCTGTTGAGTGCACTGTTCTCCGGATGCAGCGGACTGGTAGCGACGTATCTTGCCATCCTGGCGGACCAGAGAGGGATTGCGAACATCGCACTGTTCTTTACGGTCTATTCTTTGTGCATGGTCGTATTCCGTCCCTATGCAGGAAAGGTCTATGACCGGAAGGGCGTATACTTTGTCCTGATCCCGGCGATCCTGTGCACAGCCTGCGCAATGGTTCTGATCGGTTTCGGAAAGACACTTGCGGTCATGATCGCCGCGAGCCTGTTCAACGCGCTGGGGCAGGGGGCAGGTGTTCCCACCCTGCAGGCAGACGTGATCCGGAAGCTGGATAAAAGCAGGACAGGCGTAGCGACTTCCACGATCCAGATCGGCCAGAATATCGGAAACGCGCTTGCACCGATGGCCGGAAGCTTCATGGTCAAGTCATTGGGCTATCAGGAAATGTACCTGACCGCCGCAGCCCTGATCACAGCAGCCGGATTCTTCCTGCTGTTCCTGCAGCGGATGAAAGAGAAGAAGGCAGCTGCTGCTCAATAATATGCTTCAGTCAACAGTGTGAAACAAAGCACTGTTTTTTTTCTTTTTCAGGTTATTTCTGTCAGAACATAACCGGTGATCAGGGTCATACTGATACGGCAGGAACGGCAAAAGATGTACAATGAGCAGGTACACAGAAAACAAGGGACTTGTGTGATATGAAGAAAAAAGTATTTTACGGATGGATCATCGTAGGAACATGCTGTCTGGTAATGGCAACGACCATGGGCATCATAACCAACTGCAACAGTCTTTTCATCAGGCCGGTAGCCGAAGAACTCGGGATATCCAGACAGACGATCAGTCTTATGATCTCCCTGCAGAGCCTGGGTACGATGATCGCTTCCCTGTTTACCGGAAAGATCTTCAACGGACGCAATACGATCACCGTGATGAAAACAGCGGTCATTGTCATGACTGCGGCCTACTTCCTCAACAGCTTTGCCAACAGCATACTTCTCCTGTATGTGACATACTTTATCAACGGGGTCATGCTGTCACTTGTAACGACACTGCCGATCTCATTCCTGATCAACAACTGGTTTATCGACCGGACAGGCTACGCGCTTGGTCTGGCATCCATGGGATCAGGCTTCGGGGGAGCTTTCTTCAATTCACTGGCAGGGCATATCATGAACAGCGCAGGCTGGCGCAATACGTACCGTATCCTGGCACTGTTCATCCTGGTGATCGCGGTTCCCTGTATCTTCTTTGTGCTGAAGCTGAGACCGGAAGAAACAGGGGAGAAACCTTACCGGGAACAGGGTGAAAAAGAAACGGATAAGAAACAGGAACTGACGGGATATACCTTTGCCCAGGCGCGTAAAACACCGATCCTCTGGATACTGTATATACTCGCTGTCATCATCGGTATCTGCCTCAACAGCATGTACACAACAGTCTCTCCTCATCTGCAGGACAAAGGCTACTCCCTGGTCTTCAGCGCCAATGTGTTAAGCGCATGCCTGCTTGTCATGGCAGGAGGAAAGATCCTGATCGGCAGGATCTTTGACCGGTATGGGGCAAAAGCAGGATTCTTCTGTGCCTGCGCCGCTCTTACCGCAGCCACCATCGGAATGCGGTTCTGCACCTTCGCACCGGCACTGGCACTGATCATTGC
Source organism: Solobacterium sp. (assembly GCA_017432325.1). Lineage (GTDB taxonomy): Bacteria > Bacillota_I > Bacilli_A > Erysipelotrichales > Erysipelotrichaceae > Bulleidia. Next base: position 11,268 of record JAFRJJ010000051.1, read on the forward strand.
AGGTGTCGGGTTCGGATGCATCTTCGGAGCTGTCGTGTATCCTCTGACAGTACCGCTGGTATTCGGAAAGAAGGACTACCGGGCGATCATCGGCCCGGCAAGCGCGCTGTTCTCACTCGGCGGTATTATCGGACCTCTGTTTGCCGGCAAGGTATATGACATCACAGGGGCATATGACCTCTGCTATACGATCGATATCATCGTGATGCTCTTGGTCATCGCTGTCATACTCAAAGTACTGCCTTCAAAGGATCAGCAGTTTTCATGACCGGAGTGCGTGAATGAAAGAAAAGATCTCATCACCTGTATAATGGATATACAAGGAGTATAAGTTTATGGAGATCAAAGCAGTCAAGTTCAGAAAAGACGGATTCTACACACAGCCTTTTGCATTCGGCGGTGAAGAAGGAATGCAGAAATTCGATCCGGAAATCAGGTACAGAGGCAGTCTTCAGAATTACCTGATCGATACAGGTGACGAAGTCATTCTTGTTGACACCGGTCTTCCTGCCGGAACACCGGAAGAAGCACCTAATGAGAAGAGTCTTGTATATACGGGAAAAGATATCTGCAGCTACATGGAAGCGTTCGCTTCCCTGGGTTACAAGCCGGAACAGGTAACGACGATCCTGCTGACACATAAGCATGCCGATCATTCAGGAGAACTGCGTTCCTTCCCGAATGCGAAGATCTATGTCAATGAGGATGAGACCTCCGCTGCCGAGCTGCAGGGCATCCCGAATATCGTTCCCGTCAGCTTTACAGACGGTCCTTACTACAACTTCCCGGAAAGCCAGAAGATCCGTGAAGGCATCACCTTGATCAGGGCGAAAGGCCATACAAACGGCAACAGCATTATCATCGTTGAAAATGACGGTCTGTTCTACATGATCCATGGTGATATCACCTATGTGGATGAAGCGCTTTATGAGGATAAGCTTTCAGTTGTATTTGATGACCTGGCAGCCGCCAGAACAACACAAGACCGCATCCGTGAGTTCATCCGCAATCATCCTACAGTCTACATGGGAACACACACCCCGCAGGGTTATGAAAACCTTGAGGCAAAGCGTGTGATGGATCTCGATCACCCGGTCGAAACAGTACTCGCTGAAGTTGAATTCACACAGCAGCAGGAAGACTTCAGGAAATATATCTGTTCCGTCTGCGGTTATGTATATGACCCGGAAGAGAACGACTACGTTGAATTTGATGAACTGCCGCTGGACTGGAAATGCCCGCGCTGCCTGCAGGGCAAGGATAAGTTCAACCCGGCATAACAATTCATCTGCAGTACAGCAGAACACAGTACAAACAAAGAAGCAGGAACTCATGCCGGGATGCCGATACAGTTCCTGCTTTTACTATGAGTCAGAAATAAAGTATGATAATGAAGTACGAAACGAGGAATTACAGATGAAAAATTACCGTACGGCCTGGACCGTCAGTCTTCTGACCATTGCATGCATCAATATCATCTCGCTCTTAACCAGCTGGAACGGGATCGCACTTTCAGATACCATGATACGGGTCATGGGAATGCTCGATATGTGTGCAGTCGTAATGCTTGTGTATACATCCGTGAAGCTGAGGATCTGGGAAAAAAGATAGATCGTTCATGTGTTCTGTGCCTGTAAACGTTCGGCGTCATTCCGGTTCCTTCCGGTCAGACAGCAGAACATATCATAATAAAAGATCAGATAAAGCCATCATGTGAAGACGGAAAGCAAGGCTGATCAGATTCAGAGATTTAAAAAAGGTGAAGTATATGGCAAAAGGTTTTCTGCCAATCAAAAGACAGGATATGATCGACCGGGGCTGGGATCAGGTGGATTTCGTATATGTTGTCGGAGATGCCTATGTAGATCATTCTTCCTTCGGGATGGCGATCATCAGCCGGATCCTTGAAGCAAACGGATATAAAGTCGGACTGATCTGCCAGCCGGACTGGCGGGATCCTCAAAGCGTGACCATCTACGGGGAACCGAGGCTTGGCTTCCTGGTGTCGGCAGGCAATATGGATTCAATGGTGAATCATTACACAGTTGCGAAGAAGCGCCGGTCAGAGGACGCGTATTCTCCGGGCGGGGCATCAGACAGGAGACCGGATTATGCTGCGACGGTATACTGCAACCTGATCAGACGTACCTATAAAAAAACCCCGCTGATTATCGGCGGGATCGAAGGCAGCCTGCGGCGGATGGCACATTACGATTATTGGTCCGGCAAAGTCCGCCGGAGCATCCTGCTGGATGCCGGTGCTGACCTTGTATCCTACGGAATGGGAGAACATTCGATCGTAGAGATCGCCAACGCCCTCAGGGACGGAATATCGGTGCGTGATATCACGAATATCCGGGGAACGGTATTCAAGACCAGGGATGAGGAACTTGTGAAGGACTGTGTGCGGCTGCCGGATTATGAAGAGATCCTGGCAAACAAAGAAGCCTATGCGAAAAGCTTTGCGGTCCAGTACAGGAATACAGATCCTTTTACCGCGAAACGGCTTGCGGAAGGCTATGGGGGAAAGATGTTCGTCATCCAGAATCCGCCCTCACTCCCGCTGACTACGGAAGAAATGGACGCAGTGTACGCATTGCCGTACATGCGGGCGTGGCACCCTGATTATGATGCGGAAGGAGGGATACCTGCCTTCTCCGAGATCAGGTATTCCATCACCAGCAACCGCGGGTGCTTCGGAGAGTGTAATTTCTGTGCCCTGACCTTTCATCAGGGAAGGATCGTCCAGGCCAGAAGTCATGAGTCCATCCTGGCGGAAGCGAAGCAGTTCCTGAAGGAAAAGGAGTTCAAGGGATATATCCATGACGTCGGAGGACCGACTGCAGAGTTCCGGAAACCGGCCTGTGCCAAACAGCTGAAATACGGCGCCTGTACGGACAGGAACTGTCTGTTTCCCAGACCGTGTCCGAATCTGGAAGTCGATCACAGCGACTATATCGAAGTGCTGAGAAAACTGAGAAACCTGAAAGGCGTCAAAAAGGTGTTTGTCCGCTCCGGCATCCGTTTTGATTATCTTCTGGCTGATCCGGACCAGACATTCATCAGGGAATTGTGCAGATATCATGTCAGCGGACAGCTGCGGGTGGCGCCGGAGCATATCTCGGACAATGTCCTGAGGATGATGGGAAAACCGCCGGTATCCGTATATGACAGGTTTGTTGAGGCATTTGAAAAGACGAACCGTGAGCTGAAGATGGAACAGTACTGTGTACCGTATCTCATGTCTTCACATCCGGGAAGCACCCTGGAAGATGCCATCGCGCTTGCCGAATATCTTCATAAGCACCATCTGAATCCCCGTCAGGTACAGGATTACTATCCGACTCCGGGAACGGTATCGACCTGCATGTATTACACCGGAATAAATCCTCTTACGATGAAGAAGGTATATATCGCCGATAATCCGCATGAAAAGGCAATGCAGAGGGCACTGATCCAGTATAAGGATCCGGCCAACTATGAACTGGTCAAAGAAGCGCTCATCAAAGCGCACAGGGAAGACCTGATCGGAACCGGTGCGGAATGCCTGATCAGACCCAACGGCGGAAGAAGAAAAACGCCCGGCAATCACAGGAAACAGTATCCGAAAAGCAGCCGGGGAAAGAAACACTGATAGAATAAAACAGGATAAATGGTCTTCGTAAAACGGGGATCATTTTAATATGAAAAAGCCGCATCTCACAGGTCAGGATGCGGCATCATTCTTTATTCAGCTCTCAGCAGATCACAGCTGTTCTCGACGTCTTATGGGGCAAAGGCATGTACTGCACCGGTATTGGAAGCGTCGAACAGCAGCACTCTCATTCCGAACAGTTCCTGCGCATTGAAAGCTCTTGTATTGTACGAGGAATACGGATCCATGACATTCGTATATCCGGCATCATTCAGACCGTATACCAGGATCGTATGGGAGATCCAGCTGTCAGCCGTGGATTCCCTGGTAAAGGGCGGTCCCTGTACAGACATGACAACGATCCAGCCGCTCTGCAGCGCCTGGATAAAGCCTTCTTCAGACAGGTGATTGACGTAGCGCAGATCATATTCCTGCGCCAGCTTTTTCCATACCTTCGGACTGGTTCCTTCACGCCCGACATTCATATACTTCCATTCATAGAACAGCATACCGATATCATGAGGTGTCATATCCAGATCTCTCAGTCTGTTGACAAGCATCGCGCTGACGCTCGGCGAACAGCCGCTGTGACCGGTCGTGTAATCACCGATCATCAGGCTGCTCCATCTCGGATCATTCTGACCGAGATATGTGACGCCGCTGAGCTCCGTGCTTTTCCAGTTGTCTTCACGGTCATAGCGGTATGTGACCCAGTTTTCTTCTACCGGATCGATCGGATTATGAAAGATGACTGACATGATATTGTCATCCGGGAAATAGGTGCTTTCCCACCGCTCATACAGAATGGAAGGCACAGCCGCAAGAAACAGCAGGAGTACTGTCATGAATAATGCTCTCAGTTTTCTGATCCTTCTCTTTGTTTTCATATCAGGATTATTGTATCAGAAGGAAACGGGAAATAACGTAATCTTAAGATTCAAAGAAATGTGCCTCCAGAACTTATGACCGTTCTGGGAAACAAGATATTCCTGCGTATATATAAGGCAGGAAGCTCTTTTTAACTTTCATACAACCGCCTGCATAAAATTTGAAGGCAGCATTCTGTTCTCTTTGGACTGATTGCGGCTATTAATCAAGAAACCGGCAAACAGGAACTGTGTTCTTCGCATTAAACAACACTTTTGTTTTCTGCAAAAGATCATTCAGACTTGGTTATATCATCTTTTATGTGCGGCAGAAATTCAGCAGTATGAATAATTACAAGTCCAAATAATACTATTGTATTCTCCTTGAAATCCAATATAATTGGATTTAGAGGAGTAAATATGATAGTTACTGTGTCGATGTTGAAACAGCAATATGCGAATTATTCCAACCCCTTGGATAAGATAAGGCGTGATGCAGATCAGGGGATCATCTTCCGATTAAACAGGGGGTTATATGAAACAGATCGCAGCGTTGATCCGTATCTGCTTGCAGCTCCAATATTATCACCGTCATATCTGAGCTTTGACTTTGCGCTTTCTTATTATGGACTGATCCCCGAGAGGACAACAGCAATTACTTCTGCCTCTTTGAATTTGAGAAAGAACAGGACGATCATCAATGTTTTCGGAAGATATGAATATAGTGATATCCCTGCGTCTGCATTTTCGGAGGGATTATGCTATATCGGAGAAGGAGAGTATATCGTTAAGATCGCGTCAAAAGAAAAAGCACTTTGTGATTCTTTATATAAATGGCGGGTCGTTCACAGTATAAAGGCATTAAAAGAACTGCTTTTCATTGATAAAAGAATTGATGAAGAAGAATTCGCTTCCTGCGACTTTGCTTTAATGAAGCGGCTGGCAGCACTGTATCACCGTACGAATCTGGAATTATTGATAAGATTGATTGGAAAGGAATATTCTGATGAATAATGCACTTGAAGCAATGTTGGATCAATATGATCCGCAGAATAATACTGAAAGGAAAAATGCTGTCAGGGAGATCTTACAGGAGATTGCTCTGAGTGGATTATCCAGAACCGATTTTTTCAGGAAAGCAGCCTTTTATGGAGGCTCTTGTTTAAGAATTTTTTACGGACTGAACCGCTTCAGTGAGGATCTGGATTTTGCACTTCTTGAAAAAGATCCGGATTTTAAACTGGATGAGTATCTGGATGACTTAAGGAAAGAATTTATTTCTTTTGGTATTGATATAAGTGTTGAAACACAAAATAAAAAAATCATCACCCCTGTACAAAGCGCGTTTATAAAAGGAAATACACTAATGCTGTTTATGTCGTTATTTCCTAAAAGTGATGATGCAAAAAAGATCGTTTCAAACCAGAAAATCAAGATCAAACTGGAAATCGATACAGAAAATCCGGCAGGTGGAAAGACGGAATATAGATATCGGATGCTTCCTTCTCCCTTTGAAGTACAGGTATTTGATGAACCGACACTTTTTGCCGGGAAAATACACGCAATACTTTGCCGTGAATACAAGAATCATGTTAAAGGCAGAGATTATTATGATTACTTGTTTTATGCCGGCAGGCATACGGCAATCAATATTAAATATCTGGAAAATAAGTTGAGAAATTCAGGAAAAATAGACAGCAGTACAGACCTGTCTTTGGAACAGGTAAAACAATTGCTTGAAAACAAATTCAATGATGTCAACTATCAGTCTGCAAAGGAGGATGTTTCTGCATTTATCCACGATAAGAACAGTCTGATGTTCTGGAAACCTGAACTCTTCATATCAACACTGGATGATTTAAGAGCAGTCTGAGAAGAATGAATATGAATTGTTCCTTAATCAGAAGATGGCGTACTGTATTTTGGTTCAGTTGAATACAATACATCCTACAAGTAATGCAGGCGCATCCGTATCTGCAGATCTGCATCTGCGACCAGGAAACAATAAAAACAAATGGTCTTTTCACGAATATATAAAGTGAGAAGGTCTTTTCAAATACAGTGCCCGGCTCTGTAAAGCTGATGCCGCAGAAGCTTTTTCCGGATATCCGATATGCTTCATGATCGTTGTGAAGGAACTGAGCAGATCTTCCTCCGGCATATACTTTCTGCGTTTCGTCAATTATCACATTTCCTGAAAATGCAATTGAACTCAATAGGAATCTTTCATACTTTTACCAATAGTGTTCGATAGGATCCGGCATAATGATCCATATGGAATTTCCTGCAGAAAAGAATCATGCTATGATGATTTTGTACATATTTCAAATAAAGATCTGTAAAAAATAATTGCCAAAAAGCTGGATACAGCAAAGATGATGTTTTGTTCATTCATGTCATAGCTGCAGACAGAATATGCGGCATTGTGGACATCTCATTGCTTTACTGGGATCTGTTTGGAAGAGAACAAGGCTCAAACTGATGATATGAGGAGGAACTTGCAATGAAAATCACCAATGTAGATGTAATGGCTCTCGAGAAGGATATGGGCTGCGGAGGATCAAGACCGATCATCGTGAAGATCTTTACAGATGAAGGGATCTATGGAATCGGTGAAGCCGGTGTGGCGATCGGAAGCGGTTCGCGCGGCGCGTTTGAGGTGCTGAAAGACTTCGCCCCGATGATCAAGGGTATGGATCCGCTGGCACATGAAGTGATCTGGGAGAAGCTGTTCAAGACGTCTTTCTGGGCACAGGGTAACGGAGCGATCATGATGTCCGCGATCAGTGCGGTGGATACCGCGCTTTGGGACATCAAGGGAAAAGCCGCCAACATGCCGCTGTATCAGCTTCTTGGCGGAAAACAGCGGGATAAGCTGAGAGTTTACGCAAGCCAGCTGCAGTTTGGCTGGGGCGTTGATTCCTTCAATCCTGCGGACGCGCTTTCCGAACCCTCGCAGTATGCTGAAGCTGCCCTGAAGGCAAAAGCGCAGGGATATACCGCGATAAAGATCAACTTCCTGCGGTTTGACCGTAAGGGAAAGATTCTCTCTCATCTGGACACCACCGGTCATCTCAGCCGCGAGACCATGAAAACAGCGGAGGAAAGACTGAAAGCCGTTCGTGAAGCGGTCGGTCCGGATATGGATATTCTCATCGAAAACCATGCGATGACCGATGCGAATACAGCGATTCAGTTTGCAAAGATGGCTGAGCCCTATGACATCATGTTCCTGGAAGAAGGCTGCACACCGCTGAATCCCGGCGTAATGCGGAAGATTGCGGAAAACACTACGATCCCGCTCGCTACAGGAGAAAGAACGTATACCAGATGGGGATTCCTGCCGTTCCTGGAGAACCACAGCCTGTCGCTGATCCAGCCGGATATCGGAAACTGCGGCGGTATTACCGAAGCGAAAAAGATCTGTGACCTGGCGCATATGTTCGATGTCGGAGTGCAGATGCATGTCTGCTCCAGCCCGATCAGCGTCGCGATCGCCCTGCATCTGGAAGCAGCAGTCCCGAACTTCATCATTCATGAGCACCACATCGCCAACACGACCAGCGGAACGATCGCGGAGTGCATTTACGACTATCAGCCGGTCAACGGTTATTTCACTGTTCCGGAGCTTCCGGGTATCGGACAGGATATTTCACCTGAGGCGATCAGGAAGGCAGAGGTCGTTCACTTCTGATCTGGAAAAGCCTGCAGTCAATTAACGATTTAAATGAATCTGGAAGAAGCGTCTTTCCCTGATCGGTCAGACGCTTTTATTACTGCTTCTGATTGGCTGCCGGGAAGACTGTAAATTTGATCACTCAGCCAGTATGGATATCATGACCTTTTCACGAATATATACAGTGAGGAGGTCTTTTTCATGCAGTGTCCAAGATGCCTGAATACTGACAGAACATACTTTTATAAAGGAAGCAGAGGATGGTACTGCCGAAGATGCATTTCATTCGGCAGGATCATGCTGGAAGAAGGGAATGATCCTGTTTCACTGTCTTCTGTTTCCGAAGGCAGTGAAGAATATACGCTGCAGTATCCGCTGACCAGGGCACAGGCAGAGATCGCCGTGAAGTGTGCGGAACAGATCGAGACCTCGGATGTACTGATCCATGCGGTATGCGGTGCAGGGAAAACTGAATTGATCGTATTCAGCATTGCGAAAATGCTGAAGGAGAGAAAGAAGGTCTGCTTCGCCATTCCGAGGAGACAGGTCGTGCTGGAACTGAGAGAACGACTGGCGCAGTACTTTCCTCATGCAATAGTTATTGCCGTATGCGGCGGCCATACATCCGTTACGGACGGGGATCTCATCATCTGCACGACCCACCAGCTGTACAGATATTACAAAATGTTTGACCTGCTGATCCTGGATGCGTATGGAATAATAGGACTAAATTCAAAAGACTCGGCAGATAAAGGTTTTTTGAAGCTTAGTCCTATTTTGTTTAGCCCACAAAAGAGACTAATGGTCGATTTAAGGAGGAAACATGCGCAGAATGAAGATCTTTCTGCGAAGCGTAGTGCTGCCTGTAACTTTGGCAGTACTGTTAGCGATGCTGTTCCGTCCCGTCTATTACAAAGACAATCAGCTGAACATACTCCTGATGTGGATCTGCATCGGAGTACCGTACGGTATTCGAAGGATGTTTCTTTGGCTTGTGCCGCATAAGTATGATCTTGCCGGCACGGTCGGAGTAG
>JAFRJJ010000052.1 GCA_017432325.1 Solobacterium sp.
TACTTCTACAGGTGTCAGATGATTAATGAATTCCTGGTTGATCAACATATTCTCGACCTCTCTATGTTAAGAATATGTCTTCCGGCATTTATCACTATACCTAAAAAGGGACACCATCAACTATTTCTTTGAAAATAGCGGATCAATGAAGAAACTCCGTAAACACTCATATACTTTGAATGGCTGTAATTGTACAATGCAGAGGAAGATAAACGGAGACTGAATGTTATGCTGGTGGTAATATTTCTGATTTCATTGATCCCTGCCATCATTCTGTATCTATGGATGAAGAACCGGCTCAAGGATGACCCGGAATATAAAGAGACATGCAGGAAAGCACTGATCAAGGGACTGCTCAGTACATTTCTTGTGGCGCTGGCTTCAGGCACGCTGAACCTGATCCTGGCGCTTCTGATCAAGGACCGTGATTCTGTCCTGTATATCGCGCTTTATAATTTCTTCGTGCTCGCTTTTTCGGAAGAAGCTTCCAAGATGTTCATGATGCGGAAACTGAAAAAGACATCCTATCCGTGGTCATGGATGGAGACGATCGTATTTATGACGATCGTCGGGATCGGATTCGAACTGATCGAATCACTTGTTTACGGATTCATCACAAACGCGGGGCAGATGCTGGTAAGAGGCGCTACCATGATGCATGCGGTATACGGAATGATCATGGGGTATTTTTACGGCAAAGCGGAATATACTGGAGAGAAAAGCTATTACGCGCTTTCCCTGCTCGTTCCCTGGTTCCTGCACGGCATGTATGACTTTACGCTGAAAGAAAAGATCGCCGACATCAATGACTTACTGCTGTTCATGCCGGGGATCCTTGTGATCGTCAATATGATCGTCCTGTTCCGGATGATCCGGTTCCTCCGGAAAGAAAGAGACAACGAGAAATATACAGCCGCGATCATCAGGCAGGAAGAATGACCGGAACGAAGAAGAAGCACTCAGCTTCTTTTTCTTCCGGCCGGAACAGTTTGCATATCAAAATGGTTTTTGTTAATATATCTGTCGTACATAAAAGAAGGTACAGAAGATGAAAAAACTATTAATGGCAGCTGTCCTGGCTGCTGTATCACTGACCGGCTGCAGCAAAGCCGGAGATAAAGACGCGGAACCTACACCCGTAACCATAACCAATCCTGTGGAGTTTGAAACACTTCCGCTGGTCATGGACGGATATGAATTCCTGGAAGACGATGATCCGTCATTCATTGAGATCACCCTGGCGGAATCCGTGAAGATGTTCTCGGAAAAAGGCAGCGGTATCCTGTATTACGGAAGGGAAGGCTGCTGGTGGTGCCAGCGCGCTGTACCGATCCTGAATGAAGCTGCGAAACAGATGGGCATTACCGTATATTACGTCGATGTCAATCTTCCGACATCCAAGGAATCCTATGACACGCTGGAATCTTACATCAACAGTATCTTTGAGAAGGATGCCGAAACAGGCAATCCGGTCTTTAAGGTTCCCGAAGTTATCGGCGTCAAAGAAGGAGAGATCGTCGGACATCATCTCTCACTTGTCGACGGTTTTGATCCGGAAGACAATGACGCGATGATGAATGACGAACAGAAAGCAGAACTGAAAAAGATATATCTTGAGATCATTGCGGCCGCTGCAGATTAACAGCGGCTTTTTCTTCAAATCAGGAGTATGATTAATTCGTTGGAGCAATATGAACTTACTGTTTTTCAAACAAAAGGAACGCGTCCCGGGAGAACGCATCGATCTGATCGTGATCCGCAAGGTCAAAGGAAACGCAGGAAACAATTACATTCCGTCCGTCATGTATCACATTGTGCTGCATGATACGAATGAAGTCATCGGAAACTGTGACCTGCGGATCGGAATGGATGAAGAGCTGTATTATGCCGGGAATATCGGATACAGGATCCATGAACCATGGCGCGGTCATTCCTACGCCTATGACGCAAGTCTGCTGATGATGCAGCAGGCAAGGGATGTCTATCACATGGAATCACTGCTGATCACCTGCTCGCCGGACAATCCCGCTTCAAAGCGCACACTGCAGAAGCTCAACGGAACACTGCTTGAAACAACGGATGTGCCCGCCTGGCACTGGCTGTATAAACGGGGAGAAACAGTAAAGGAAATCTACCGTTATCAACTCATTTGAGGTATGATGTCATCATATGAATCGTACCGGGCGAAATGTACTGTATTATCTCTTGACCATTTGCATGGTATTTCTTTGCGGATACGGTGTTTATGGTTTTTTTGTTGCGGCGCCGAAAGCCCACGCTGACCAGGAAGCGATCGAGGAGATGCTGAGGAAGAACCAGGAAATGGCAGAATCCAGAAAGCAGAACCAGAACAATACCCACTCGGCTCCTGCCCAGGTCAAACCGGAGGATCCGTGCGCAAAGCTCTGGAAGGAAGCAGAAAGCGCATCCTGGAAATGGTACGAGGACGCGACGACCATGAGCCTGACGATCGAAGGGGACTCCGTTGTTACAGCAGCACTGCCGCAGCTGTATGAACGTTTCCCGAACGCGTATATCGACGCAAGGTTCGGCAGGACTATTTTTGAAGGTGAACAGTCGCTGGCACAGCTTGAACAGCAGCACCAGATCGGTGATGTACTGGTGATCGGACTGCTGACAAACGTCGCGGAGATCAGTGTCGCGGACTGTGAGAAGGTATATTCCCATGCGGGTGATACGCCGACATTCTGGCTGAACACATTCGGCGTGGCAAACAATGCAAACGCGGTATTCGAACAGTTCAGACAGGGCAAGGACAATGTCTATATGGTCGACTGGAACAAGCTGGCTACTGAGCATCCGGAATACATGCTGTCGGACTGGCTCCACCCGAATGAAGAGGGTTCCAGGGCACTGGCGGATCTGATCGCGGAAACGATCAACAACGAACTGCTTATACCATACAGAGAGAAGAACGGATTTAAGGGTTGCAGATATGAAGGGCCGAAAGAAGACCAGACGGGTAATTTCAGGTTTTAACGGACTCAGGACGCTGGCACTGCTCGGTGTTCTGCTGTACCATACTTTCCCTGCGGTCGTCAGGGGAGGCTTTTTCGGTGTGGTCATATTCTTTGTGATCAGCGGATTCCTGACGGCATATTCCACTGCGTCAAGACCTTCCTTCCGGATCGGCTCATATTACGCGAGAAGATTTGTCAGGATCTACCCGGCACTGCTCATCGTGCTGTTCAGCACGATCGGCGTGCTGACGCTCAAAGATCCTTCCAGACTGTCCAATACCCAGGCGGAAGTCACAAGCGTCCTGCTCGGATACAACAACTACTGGCAGATCAGCGCCAATGCGGATTATTTTGCGAACCTGGCAAACCAGTCGCCGTTCACGCATCTCTGGTATATAGCAATACTCATCCAGTTTGAACTGGTATGGCCGATCCTGTACGCTGTGACACGAAGACAGCGGGTAACAGAAGCGGTACTGCTGGTACTGACAGTTGTATCAGCCCTGGTCATGCCGGTATGTACATTGCTGGGCGTGAATATCACGGCAGTCTATTACGCGACCCATACCAGGGTGTTCGCGCTTCTGGCAGGCGCGCTGCTGGGGATCCTGCAGGCAAAAGGAAGACTCGGAAATCCTCTGAAAAGGATCAACCCGTTCCTGCCTGTACTGCTGTTTGTGATCCTGACCATTGTCATGTATGCCATGGTCAGCGGTACGGACAGATGGATCTATCTGATCGGCATCAATGCCTATACGGTCCTGGTGTGCGTGATCGTCTGGCTGCTTTCCTCCGGAACGACATCGACCGGCAGGCTGCTGGACAACAGTGTCAGCAATTTCTTCAGCAAATACAGTTATGAAATCTATCTCTGGCAGTATCCTGTCATGTTTGTGGCAGCACTGTTTATCCCCGGAGCAGCATCAAAACTGATCCAGATCCCGGTCATCATGATCCTGAGCATATGGCTCAATATGTTCATAAACGGTCGGAAGCGTCCTGCGCAGAGGAAAAAGACTTCTGCATAAGAGCATATAAAGAAAAAAACCGCATTTCTGCGGTTGCCTATGGTCGGGATGACGGGATTCGAACCCATGACCTCTTCGTCCCGAACGAAGCGCGCTACCAAGCTGTGCTACATCCCGCTTTTGCGGCTAAGACATTATAGCAAAGACAAAACAAAAATGGAATAGATATTTTGAAAATCTTACAGATCTGATTTTCGGTACAGAAAAGGTGGATTCCCAAATGAATAAAAAGCGTAAATTACGGATCGACCGTCTGCTGATCCTGATCATAGCTGCAGCGATGATCATAGGCATTCCTGCACAGGTGATCGCCTCATTGGCAGGCAGAGGAAAAGAAGAAGCACCGCGGCAGACAGCAGAGACTGCCGAGCCGGCTCCCTCTGAAAGCGCGGAGCCTGTCGTTGAAACATATCAGGCAAAGCTGTTCATGGCAGGGGATGCCCTCATCCATGGTGCCGTATACTATTGTGCCCAGCAGCCCAACGGAACATATGATTTCCATGAGATCATGAAAAATATGGAGACGCTGGCTGAGGACTATGATCTGCGTTACTACAACCAGGAAACGATCCTGGGCGGTACGGAGATGGGACTGTCTTCCTACCCCCGCTTCAATACACCGCAGGAATTTGGCGATACGATGGTAGACTACGGCTTCAATCTGGTGTCGACTGCCAACAACCACAGTCTTGACATGGATGAAGCTGGCATCCTGCGGTCGACTGCCTACTGGAAGAGCAAGGAAAGCGCAGGCGTCCACATGACGGGTACATTCGACAGCGCGGAAGCCCAGCAGGCACTTCCCGTATATGAAGTCAACGGCATCACCTATACATTCCTGGCTTATACCTATGGCTGCAACGGTCTGGAGCCGCCCGCCGGCAAAGAATATCTGGTCAACCTGTATCCGGGACATGAAGCGGAAATGATGGAAAAGGTGAGACAGGCAAAGGAAGTTTCGGATGTCGTGATCATGTGCATGCACTGGGGTACGGAATACAGCATGGATGTCAACGAGGAACAGCTATCCCTGGCACAGCAGCTGTCCGACGCAGGCGCAGATATCATCATCGGATGCCATCCGCATGTGATCGAACCGATCCAGTGGATCAATGACGGAAAGACGATCGTCTATTATTCCCTCGGCAATATGGTCAGTGCCCAGGACCAGCTGGCACGCATTATCGGCATGATCGGCGGCGTGACGATCACAAAGACGGTAACAGACGGTGTCAGCGAGATCTCGCTGTCTGATGCGAGGGCAGACCTGATCTATACTAAATATGACATCATCGGCGGTCATTTCTACAACTTCAGGGTATATCCCTTCAGCGATCTGACAGAGGAACTCCTGCCGGATCATGAAGCGATCTATCAGGAATTCTCATCCAAGATCACCGAACTGGATCCCACGATCCTTGTCGGCGGATTCTGAGATCAAATGACAAATGCGGGATGTGTGTCCCGCATTGTTTATTCGTCCTGGCGGACAGTTGAGGACGGACAGGAAGAGAAGAAGAGGCAGACTGACCGGTTCTGAAACTTCCGATCAATAATGATTGCTTGAAGCGTTGACACTAAAGTGTTAAATTGCTTATTGTAAAATCTGGAGGATATTATCATGCCTATTACTGAAGAAGTTAATCAATTTACCGCTTTTCTGAAACAGATTGAGCCGATGGCTCTGGAGTTCCTGATTCACCTTGTGATCAGTATCGTAATCTTCTTGGTGGGGAAGAAACTCATTAAGATTATTCAGGGCGTGGCACAGAAGATGATGGAAAGGGTGAAAATGGACGTCAGTATCATGCAGTTCCTGCTTTCACTTCTGACGGCCGGACTCTGGGTCATACTGGCTTTCATGATCGCCGGAGAACTCGGCTTTAACACAGCTTCGATTATCGCTCTGCTCGGTTCTGCCGCACTCGCCATCGGCCTTTCCCTTCAGGGAAGTCTGGCCAATCTGGCCGGCGGCGTCCTGATCCTTCTGTTAAGGCCTTTCAAGGTCGGTGACTTTATCAGCACCTCTTTCGGTGACGGTCTGGTCCAGCGGATCGGCCTGATTTATACAGAGCTGCGTACAGGTGATTTCCGCCTGATCTCCATCCCGAACGGCGCCCTTTCCAATTCCGCTGTAACGAACATGACAGCTTATGAAAAACGCCGTGTTGATGTCAGAATCAACATTCCCTTTGATCAGGACATCAAAAAAGCACGCGATGTGGTCGAACAGGCAATCCAGTCCGTACCGATGATTCTGAAGGATGAAGGCTGCTGGAGTTTTGTGGCTTCTCTCGGAGAAAACGGTGTAACTCTCGGAGCTGCAGGCTGGGTAAAATCATCAGATTACATCAGAGCCTGCGGTGCTGTCACCGAGGCAGTGAAGCTTGCTTTCGATGAAGCCGGAATCAGGATCCCTTACAAACAGGTGGAAATCAGAATGCAGGATCATGACTGAAGCGCTGCTCTGCGCCAAGGCATACGGAACAACAGATCATTAAACAGCGAAGGGGGCTGTAACAGCATTTCAACTGTTACAGCCCCATCGTTTTGTTTTGTCTGATCAGTGATTATTTCTTTGCATTCAGCAGCGCGTTGGCAACATTGAACAGTGTACCGACATTGATCGTACCGTTGCTGTTGTACGCATTATGCGAGTTCGCACCAAGCAGTGAGGACAGCAGCTGTCCGGTCGTATTTGTTGATGTGCCTGTCAGCAGTGACTGCAGTACGCTGTTTGCGGCAGAATTGCCGGAACCGCCCAGGCTGAATACGTTCGAGCTCTGCTGAGGCATAGCGGATGTGAACAGATTGCCGAACAGTCCGGAGGAAGCCGGCTGTGCAGGCTGCTGTGACAGCATGCTGTTGAACAGGTTCAGGGCAGAACTCTGCTGTGTGTTTCCGCCGAGCATGGATCCCAGCAGTCCGCCTGTATTTGAATAGGTATTTGCTGCAGGCTTCTTGCCGCCTGTCATCAGCTTGAACAGAGCGATCAGGATCAGGAGTTCTTTGAATTCCAGCTTGCCGTTCATCAGCGCGCGTACGCTGTCGCTGTTGTTGGGGTTCGTGCCTTTGAAGCCGCCTGTGTAGTCAAGCAGTTCTTTTGCGTCAATGTCTCCGCCTGCGCCGAGATACAGCTGCATCAGTGCGTTTGCGTCGATGGATTCAGCAGCCTTGCTGACATCTTCGGCAGTAGCGCCTGTGCCGAGAAGCTGCTTCAGGATCTGTGCAGTGGGATCTTCACCGCCGGCCCTGACAGGCCCTTCCTGTTTAGCGGCAAGCAGGGAACTCATCAGTTCAGGATTTTCCTGAAGCTTATCGAACAGTGTTTCGTAATTGTTGTTTTCCATTTAATTCACCTCTTTAGTTATCTGAGAAAATTATAACAGGTACTTGCTTTGATAGTGAAAAAGAATCTTTAATCCGCATGCGCTTCGAGCAATTTTAATAATTCCGGCGGAACCGAACGGGGACCCCTGACAGCTCTGACACCATACTCCTTCAGCAGGCTGAAAGGGAATTCATCCGGCCCGTATTCATGCAGAAGCTTCAGCCGCATCAGCTTTCTCATTCTGACCTGGTCATTCTCAAAGTAATACGGGATATCCGTTTCCACGCATTCCGTACGGTAGATGATCGCGGAATACGGGCTTCCCATGTACATATAAACGATATCCCCGACATGAACATCCGTGCTCTGTTTCCAGCTGATCTCCCCGTGTTCACGCTTGAACGCGGCCGGTACATCATAATAGGAAGGATTGGCAGGCACGAGCCAGACACCGCGAACAGACTCTGTCTTTCTGCCGGCGGTCAGATCATGACTTGTTTTCAGAAGCTTCAGGATCTCAGCATCGCTCAATGTATCGTCCAGGACAGCTGTGATCCAGTACTTTCTGTTCATATGCCAGGCAGGATAAATTCCGCTGACGGAATGCAGTGACGCTGTCTGTTCCTCCGGTACCTTCAGGTTGACCACATCGATCTGGCCGGACGCACCGTCAAGGATCTTATCCGCGTCGATGCGCATGAACAGGGCATACCATTTTTCATTGTCCTGATGACGGAACACAACGTAGTTTTTATCCTGGAAGGTGTATTCAGGCCTGTCATGCCACAGTTCAAAAATCTGTTCTGACAGTCTGTTTGCCTGATCCGATACAAACGGCACACTGTAAAAACAATTCCGGGCAATGTCTTCCAGAATGGCGATGTATTCTTCTTTGACGGCAGCCGCGAAGGAGCCGATCGCTCCCGGTACATGGACCTGGATATATTCTTCATCCAGTTCCGTATCCATGACCCTGCCGCTGACCGTCCCGTCAGAGTGGACTGTTACGACAGCGCGGAACCTGCCGTCCATGAATTCCTGTTCATAGACATAGGTATCGTCTGTTTTCCGGAAGCCATATGCGGCCATATCCTGCTCAGAAGGACGCAGGTGTGAAAATAAATCAGTTTCAAGAGACATACAGGACCTCCTGCTGTATATCGTACCATGAGTTCCGTGTACCTGAAGAAACAGGTTATGGTATGATAGTTGCTATAAATTATAACGAGGTTCATGATGAGCAAAGTAAAGAAACTGATCGCAGCAGGAATGACTGCAGGAATATTGGCTTCTATGGCGCTCCCGGTGCTGGCGGAGGATACATATCCTTCCGGCATGGGAACAGATGAATTCCGCTACAGACTGGAAGACACCGTGGATGATCTTCAGGATGACGGAAAGATGGCTGCCATGGGTATGGCAGTGTTTACCGCTGATGAAGTGCTGTATACCAATGTGTTCGGATATACGGATATTGAAAATAAGATCGAAGCAGATGAACTGACTGTATTTGACTGGGGCCCGACTGCCCAGATGCTGGTATGGACAAGCGCTATGCAGCTGAAGGAACAGGGTCTTCTGGACCTGGATGAAGATATCAGAAAATATCTGCCGGACGGTTTCCTGGCAAACCAGGCATATGAAACACCTGTGACGATGCAGGATCTGATGAATCATACCGGCGGTTTTGAAGAACTGTTCATCGATACACATGAAAAGAGTATCGGCAAAGCTCTGCCGCTTGATCAGGCACTGCAGCGGCATCTGCCGGACCAGGTCTATGAACCGGGAACGGTGACCGCCCAGTCAGACTGGGGTGCCGCTCTGGCGGGATATATCGTTGAATGCATCAGCGGCCAAAGCTATGCGGACTATGTCAGGGCGAATATCCTGGAACCGCTTGGCATGAGTGAAACAGCCGTCAAACCTGATCTGAGCGATGTGGAAGGACTCGGCATGCGCCGTGTACGACTGAGATGCTACAACACGGAACTGGCGGAACTGGAGAATGACTATTACCTCAATGTCCTGTATCCCAGCGGCAGTGCCGTTGGTACGGTATCGGACTACCTGAAATTCACCCAGGCAATCATACCAGGCAGCGCAGGCAGCAGTAAGCTGTTCCGGAAGCAGGAAACAGCGGAAGAAATGCTGTCGGCAAGCGATCACTATGAAAACAGCGGCCTGCCGAAAAACAGCCACGGACTGTGGCACCTGCTGCAGAAAGTGCCTGTGATCGGCATCAAGGGGATCACAACAGGCTGCACATCATTGTTCATGTATGAGCCGGAGAGCGGCATAGGCCTGTGTGTGATGACGAGCGTACAGGGAGACACGGAATTCATCGAAGGGATTCCGGAAATGATCTTCGGCGAAGCGGAAGATGCACAGCTGCGGACGGGTGACTATCCGGCCGGAAAATATATGTCAGCCAATACGATCTATACGGGACCGCTGAAGCTGTTCAGCTACCGTGCCGCCAAGATCAGCGATGATGAGATCCTGGACGGGTATTGGGAAATGACGGAAGATCAGAGGAAACTTGAACAGCCTTACAGTGATTATCTGAAGGTGGAAGCTTCCACCTGGCTGCCCAGGGACCTTCTGATCGGATGGTTCACAGCAGCGTTCATCATGGGATTTGCCTGCCTGATGATCTGGATCTGGCCGCTGCCTGCGGACATGAAGCGGATCGCTGATGAACTGAAACTTTATGATCTGTGCACCAAGATCGGACATATGCTGGTCCTGATCCTGACAGCGGTCATGATGATGACACTGCAGCTGGCTGCCCAGTACTATGACAGCCGTTACTATTCCTTTGTATTCCCGATGCTGGGTGTTATTGCAGGAGTACTTGCAGTCCTGCTTGTATGCAATGTGATCCTTAACTTCAGAACAAAGGATGTGCCTCAGTCATTCTTCAAGAAGATGTGCGGATATGTCCGTCCGGTCCTCTGGCTCGGTGTGATCGTGAATGTGATCTATTGGCAGCTGTATGCAGGTTCACTGCTGTAAGAGGGTTTGATCATGATGAAAGACCGTTTAAATACCACCCTGTACCAGGCGAAACGAAGCCAGATCAGGCAGTTCTCACAGATGGCCAGGCAGACCCCGGGCTGTATTGCCCTGACACTGGGCGAACCGGATTTCGATACACCGGATCCGATCTGCGAAGAAGTTCCTGCCGCGCTTGCAGCAGGAAAAACACATTACATTGAAAACAACGGAAGACAGGATCTGAGGGAGGCGATCGCCCGCTTTGAGCGTGAACGCTGCGGCATGGATTATACGGCAGACGAAATTCTCGTAACTGCCGGAGCCACACAGGGGCTGTTTACATCACTGTTCTCCATCCTGAATCCCGGAGATGAAGTGATCGTACCGACTCCCGCGTTCCTGCTGTATGAGGATATTACCGGGATGTGCAGGGGAAAATTTGTCCCGCTGAATACATCGGACGATGATTTTCAGATCAGGACTGAAAAACTGAACGCCCTGATCAGTGAACATACCAAAGCAATCGTATTGAATACGCCGAACAATCCGACCGGTGTCATGCTGAATGAAGACAGCCTGAAAGCAGTCTATGACGCGGTAAAAGGAAAAGAGATCTTTGTGATCTGCGATGATGTATACCGGCAGATCGTTTATACGGACAATTATCACAGCTTTACGGAATTCCATGATCTGAGAGAGCAGATCATCCTCGTGCAGAGCTTCTCCAAGCCCTACGCAATGACAGGCTGGAGAATGGGATATCTCTGTGCCGACGCATCGGTCATTGACCGCATGCAGCTGGCGCATTCCGTAACGATCACATCAACGCCTGCCATGTTCCAGGACGCGGCGATCAAAGCGCTGGAAACAGATCCCTCTGACATGCTGAAACAATACAGCAGACGAAGGGACTTCATTACAAGAAGGATCAGGGAGATCGGACTGGAAATGGTGGAACCGGACGGGGCATTCTATGCGTTCCCGAAGATCGACCGGTTCGGTATGACATCCACGGAATTCTGCACAAGACTGATCCGGGAAGCCGGAGTCGCCGGCACTCCCGGCCAGTGCTTCGGCGACGACAGGTTCATACGCTTCTCATACGCAGCCAGTGATGAAATGCTGACTGAGGCAATGAACCGTCTGGAAACATTTGTTAAATCACTCTGAATACATCAGGAGGCACTGCCATGAACGAAACAAAAACACTAGCACTGACAGCCGTAGACAGCTCAGCAGACGAACTGAACCAGCTGAGCGACAGGATCTGGGAAAGCCCGGAAACATGCTATACGGAAACAACAGCCACAAAACTTCAGATCGAATTCCTGCGTGAACACGGATTTACCGTTGAAGAGAATCTTGGCGATATTCCCACAGCATTCTCGGGTTCTTTCGGCAGCGGGTCACCGGTCATCGGGATCCTCGGTGAATATGACGCGCTGTCCGGACTCTCACAGGAAGCAGGCGTCATGGAACTGAGACCTGTTGAAGCCGGCGGAAACGGACATGGCTGCGGCCATCATCTGCTCGGAACAGCATCCATCGGAGCTGCGCTCGCTGTTAAGAAATATCTGGAAACGACCGGCGCTTCCGGAACAGTCATTTATTACGGCTGTCCCGCAGAAGAAGGCGGAGCCGGCAAAGGCTTTATGGCAAGGGACGGTATCTTTGATCATCTGGACTGTGCTGTGACATGGCATCCGGGTGACCTGAACCGTACATCCACCACATCATCACTCGCCAATATCGTTGCCCGCTATAAATTCCACGGGTGTTCCGCACATGCGGCAGGTGCGCCTCATCTTGGAAGAAGCGCGCTTGACGCTGTCACCCTGATGAATGTCGGTGCCCAGTTCCTGCGTGAACATGTGATCCAGGAAGCACGTATCCACTATGCCGTCACAGACACAGGCGGCGTATCCCCGAATGTCGTGCAGGCTGACGCGGAGGTGCTCTATATGATGAGGGCACCGCAGATCGATCAGGTCAGGGAGATCTATGAAAGAGTGCATGATATTGCCAGAGGCGCCGCGCTGATGACAGGCACGGAAATGGAAGAGATCTTTGTCAAAGCCACTTCCAATATCGTTCCCAATACAGCGATCGAAGAAGTACTGCAGAAGAATCTGGAAGCAGTACCGCTGCCGGAATTTGATGAAGTGGAAATGGCGTTTGCAAAAGGCTTCTATGATACCGTAGCTGTGAAGGGCGGAAGTCTTAAGAAAGCATTGAAGCACCTGAAGCCGGAGCAGGCAATGGAACTGGAAAAGCATATCGGAGAGCCGTATTACGGAACATTCATCCTGCCGCTGTCCGATTATGAAGAAGCTTCCCCGGGTTCCAGCGATGTCGGTGATGTCAGCTGGGTAACACCGACTGCCCAGATCAATACAGCTACATGGGCTGCAGAAACACCGGGCCATTCCTGGCAGATCGTTGCCCAGGGCAAAAGCAGTATCGCGCATAAAGCACAGCTGTTCGCAGCCAAGGTCATGGCGGGAACAGTCATCGATCTTCTGAATGAGCCGGAAACGATCGAAAAGGCAAAGAAGGAACTGGACTACAGAAGGGGACACAAGCCGTTCGAGTCACCGATCCCTAAAGGCGTACGTCCTTCAACATTGAAGTAAAGAACACATGAAAACGGCCTCGCGGCCGTTTTTGCGTGTTTGCGTATTTTCCGGGTTACATGAACTTTTTGCCATCGGAGAATGCGTTTCCGACGACCTCACCGATCACACGGTAGAGATTCATGGAACTGTCGAACATGATCGGTTCAAGTTTACCGAGATCTACCACGCCGTCAGTCATGATGGATTCATCGGTGTTGACACCCAGTACGCGTCCGTACAGCAGGTATCCGCCTCCGTCCGGTTCCATCTTCTCGACTTCGCATTCCAGCGCGAGCGGGAATTCCTCAAATACCGGCGCGTCGACTTTTTCCGCTTTCATTGCATGAAGACCGGCTCTTTCGATCTTGTTGACCTTATTGCCGGAAGCGATGCCGAGGTAATCAGCTTCCGCTGTATATTTCCGGTTGGCAAAGCTGACTGTGAATGCCTGTTTCAGCAGCAGGTTATCTGTTGTCTTATGCTTTGAAAGACTGACGATGATCTGATGTGAATCGATCTGTCCGCCCCATGCGGCATTCATTGCGTTCGGTGTGCCGTTTTCATCGTATGTTCCGAGAAGCAGGACAGGCAGCGGTGTAAAAATATGTTTCTTATCAATGTATCTTCTCATTTGACTTACCTCTGGTTATCACATTGTATGATCACAGCAGATTTACAAAGAAATTCATCAGGACGACGGTGATCATGCCGGATACGGCAATTGAGAGCGAACTCATCGCGCCGGCTGTTTCACTGAGTTCCAGGGCCTTGGCTGTGCCGATTGCATGGGAACTTGTACCGATCGCAAGGCCCATCGCAACGGGATCCGTGATCTTCAGGAGTCTGCATACGGATTCACCGATCATATTTCCGGTAATACCGGTAATGATGATAGCAGCTACTGTAATGGATACGATGCCTCCCATTTCTTCCGAGACACTCATGCCGATCGCGGTCGTAATGGATTTGGGAAGGAATGAAACGTAGAGTTCATGTGAGAACCTGAATACCAGCGAGAACAGATAGATCGACAGCATGCTTGTGAGGCAGCCGATCAGGATGCTGATCATGATCGCTTTGATATTCTGCTTCAGGCGCTCCAGCTGCTGGTACAGCGGGATCGCCAGGGAAACGGTAGCGGGCGTCAGAAGCCAGCTCAGGTATTTCGCGCTTGCGTTGTAGGTCTGGTATTCAACACCTGTAAGCAGCAGGAAGGTGATCACGAGAATGATCGCGATGAGCAGAGGATTGAGAATTCCTGACTTGAATTTATTTTTCAGCAGTATTCCGATCCAGTACGCGATCAGACTGATGACGACGCCGGCTGTGGCAGAAGCAGCAAATAATCCGTTCATGATCTGTTCCTCCTGTCTTTTCCGATGATGAACATCGCGGTTTTTCCCGTCACTGCCATGACGATAAATGTCACGGCGACCATTGTGATGAACATCTGGATGACGATCGGCTGCACCTGTGACCATGAGTCGATCAGACCTGCGGCAGCAGGAATGAACATGACAGGCATGATCGCGATCAGAAACTCGGCTGCTTCACGGATATCTTCCAGACGCAGGACTTTTGTACAGAGCAGAACGAACATCAGGATCAGCCCGTAAATGCTCGCCGGAATCGGCAGCGGAAGCAGGAAACGCAGGATCTCTCCGACAAAAGTGATCAGCAGTATTATGCCGAATTGTTTTAGATATTTCATATTACGGCTCCTTACAGATAATATGATATATCAAGAAAGCGGCTGATTCTGAATGATTTTTGATCAAAACTTCCGATTTATACATGCGCACTTTTACAAATTTTTTCAGTAGTCAAAAAACAGAAAAGTTCACAAAAAATTCATTTGAAAGTTATAGATGAAACGTTTCCATCATGTTATATTTTGATAGGATTGCAAATGACCAAAGGTCATATTTGTTTGTGTTTCCAATAAACAAAAATAAACTGTTCATGGACAATATGTAACAAATGACTGTAATTCGAAACAAAGGTTTTATTTATCATACCTGTTCGATTGTTTAAAATGGACATGCAGGGGAAGTATACAGGTTTGTCGATAATGCCGGAAAACTGTAATGAAATCTACAGAAAACACTAACGGAAGAAAAGTGCAAAACGTTGGATGGAGTCGTTTATGGCAAAGAAAGCAATCAAAAAGTTTAAAACTGCATTTTCAGAGCTGCTGAGCAAAAGCCCATATGATGAGCTTACAATCGTACAGGTCGCTGACGCCGCAAAGGTGACACGGCAGTCTTTCTACTACCATTACGAATCTATGGATGATTTTGTCTTCGATATTATCTCTGATGGACTGGATGACGCGATCAATAAAGAGCGCAGAAAGAACCTCTCGCTTGAAACGGTATTTGTCAGAATACTGAACGCATGCAGGTCAAACAAGAATGAAGCGCTCAATCTTTACAACAGTTCTTTGAGGGACCGCCTCGTATCCTTCAGCAAAGACTATTATGCAAAGATCGTCGATGAGATGATCGACGGACTTCTGGAAAAGACCCCCAGGGATCTGACGGACGGAGACAGAAAATTCATTGTTGACCAGTACAGCAACGGCCTGACCTACAGTACCGTGAATTATATTGCGGACGGGATGAGAGAAAAACCGGCTGATGTAGGAAAAGCGACCACGAAGTTCCTGGGCAGGACCCTGAATGATATCCTGACGGACTTTGCGGAAAATCCGTTTTACAAATAAAGCAGACTGAAAAGTCTGTTTTTTTCTGATTTACATATCATTTGAAAGAACCGGCCGTCTTTTCAGCGAAAAAAGTCACATCTTGTGAAAAAAACTGCGTTTGCCACAAGACAACCGGGTGTTTTTGCATGCATAATATCATTGACGGAGATGAAACATATGAAGATTGCAAATGCCGTAAGAATGAACAGCGTCCACTCGGATATCCGCGGACCGTTATATCAGGAAGCATTGAAAATGATGAAAGAAGGAACGGATGTCCTGCGTCTTAATACAGGGAATCCCGCGAATTTCGGGTTCGGCCTACCGGACAGTGTCCGTGAAGCACTGCTGTCAGGCATTGACAGGGCTGTCGCATACTGCGACTCCCGCGGCATGCCGGATGCCAGGGAAGCGATCCTTGCATACCATCGTTCCAAGGGACTGGTGAATCCATGCATGGAAGATATCTTTATCGGAAACGGTGTTTCCGAGATGGCACAGATGGCTGTGCTCGCAGTCATGGATCCGGGTGAAGAGATGCTCGTGCCATGTCCGAATTATTCGCTCTGGTCCAATGCGCTTTATCTTGCCGGCGCAAAGCCCGTCTATTACAGGTGCGCGGAAGAAAACAGATGGATGCCGGACACGAAACATATCCGCTCACTGATCACGGAACGCACAAAAGCGATCCTGCTGATCAACCCGAACAACCCGACCGGCGTACTGTATGATGAGGAGATCGTCAAAGAGATCCTGCAGATCGCCCGTGAACATCACTTGATCGTCTTCTCGGATGAGATCTATGACAGGCTGGTCATGGACGGAAAGGTCCATCAGTCCTGTGCCGGACTGGCACCGGATCTGCCGGTCCTGACATTCAACGGACTGTCCAAGTCACATATCATCTGCGGTTTCCGCTGCGGGTGGGTCATCCTTTCCTCGCCGGAACATGAACTGGATGAGATCAGGGATGCGCTGGAGCGGCTGTCTTCCATGCGCCTGTGCGGAAACGCGCTGACCCAGCTTGTCATTCCCGCCGCGCTGAACGACCCGGAAAGCACAAAGGCAATGCTGGTGCCGGGCGGCAGGCTGTATGAACAGAGGAAAGCTGTCGTGGATGTGATCTCCCGTGCGGAAGGCATGTCCGTTGTCCCGAACGACGCGGCATTCTATGTGTTCCCGAAATTTGACGCAGAGCGCTATCACATCACGGATGACAGGGATTTCGGAATGGGTGTGCTGAAGGAGAAACACATCCTGATCGTTCCGGGCAGCGGATTCGGCTACCCGACGCCTGATCATTTCCGGATCGTGATGCTGCCGGAAGCGCAGGAACTGGCAAAAGCCGTACAGGATATCGCTGATTATCTGCATACATTATGAAAAACCGGCCTCCGTTCAGGAGGCTTTCTTGATACATAAATGTATACCAGTGGCTAATTTTCCTGAAATATGGAACAATTTCTTCAATACAATCAGAATCAGGGAAGAATGAATATGAATAAGAAAATACTTATGGGAGTGCTGGCTGTATTGCTGGCAGCGGGAACCGGTTATATATCTTATACGTCCGGTTACAGTAAAGGACAGCTGAACGGAAAGGAAACAGCAGAAAAAGAGCAGGAAGCACTGCACATACTGAACCGCGGCGAACTGGAACATCTGGATATCAAAAACGATACATTCTATGTGATCGGACACAAAAGCCCGGATGCTGATACCGTCATGAGTGCCATTGCATGCGCAAGGCTGATGAACGCCCTCGGTTATCACGCAGAACCGGCACTGTCAGAAGAAGCGGATCCGGAAAGCCTGTATATACTGGAACAGGCCGGCGTGGAAGTACCGCCTGTGATGGAGGATGTATCCGGGGAAGACATCCTGCTGGTAGACCACAGTGAATTCAGCCAGGCAGCGGAAGGTATGAGAGACGCGCATATCATCGGCATTATTGATCACCATGGTGTGGGAAGTGTTACGACAGGCAATGTTGTTTATTACAACGCAAGGCCGATCGGCGCCACCGCAGCGATCATCTGGCTCAATTATCTGAACTACGGCATAGAGATCGACAAGTCTACGGCGCACATCCTGCTGGGAGCGATCCTTTCCGATACTGCAAATCTAACAACCACGTATACCACCAGCACTGACAAAGAAGCAGTTGCTGCACTGAGCAGGATATGCGGCGTAGAAGATACGACAGGCTTCTACAAAGCAATATACGCAGAAAAGCTGTCCTATAAGGGAATGAGCGATCTGGACATCCTGCTGGCAGATTATAAATCCTATGAGGCATCAGGCGTGAAATTCGGCATTGCACTGGCCAGCGCGGTTGATGAAGAACACGCAGCAGAGCTGGCTAAACGGCTTGCAAAAGTACTGCCGGAAGGACACAGCCAGAAAGATGTGGAACTGATGTATGCCGAAGTCAGTATCCGTGAAGAAGGCGTCAAGATCGACTACGTTGCCTGCGCTGATGAGCACTCAAAGGAAGTCTTTGAAGAAGCCTTCCCGGATTATGATGAATTTGACGGCACATCCTATATCTTCCGGCAGGGACTTGGCCGCAAGACCAAACTGGTACCGGGACTTACCGATTTCCTTGGACAATATCCGCACGAGTAAACGGACATTCATACGGGATCGGGCAGAAACTGACAGAGAAATAAACACCGCTGGGGATCAGATATTCCACAGCGGTGTTTTGCTTATACGACTGAGTTTTCTACAATATCGAAGCCGAATTCCTTGAGTGCCTTGGGGATCGCCTGGTTCCAGAAGAAGAAGTTATGCTGGCCGTGCCAGTATTCACTCTTGACCGAAACATCAGGGCAGGTGCTGCGCAGGCGTTCTTCCAGTTCCGAACATGCTTCATAGGCGCGGTCTTCCGTTCCGCAGTAGAAGATGTATTCCGGCTTGCGGCCTTCATATGTACTGAGCCTGTCGACCAGGTTGAACAGGTTGTTGTCGCTTGTCTTCCATTCCTCTTCAGAACCGAAGATACCGATCCTGTGGGGTGTCGCTCCGAACTGGAAGGGCTTGAAGTTGCCGCCGGACAGGATCACTGCTTTTCCGAACTTTTCCGGGCAGGCAAGCGCGATCCTTGCCGTGCCGTAACCGCCCATACTCTCACCCATAATGAATGTCTGTTCCGGGTCGTCTGTGATCGGGAAGAGGTTCTTCATCTTCACGGGAAGTTCTTCGGCGATCCATGTGAAATAGTTCTGTCCGTATTTCGCGTCGCAGTAGCTGGAATTGTTGCCGCTTGGCAGAACAACAACAAGATCGAGGTCCCTGCACATCAGGAACAGAGTTGAAAGGTTTACCCAGGAACTGCAGTCTTCCTTGCCGCCGTTGAGTACGTAGAGAACGGGATATGTTTTTCCTCTTGTGTCAGCTGTATGGTGACGGTCTTCCGGGAACAGTACAGTTACCTTCGTATCCATGTCCAGTGCGGTGGAACGAAGAGTGATCTCCATATGCATCATGATCGTTTTCCTCCTGTCATTCAGTAATGCTCTATTGTTATTTTATTGCATCCGTCAAAAGCCCTTCCGTCAATTTTCGTATGTAATGATACCCGTATTTTCTGCAGAGAGATGCAGCCCTGGAATGCCCAGGCTGATATTTCCTTCAGTTCCGGACCGCATATGACTTCTGTCAGTTCCCTGCAGTCCTTGAATGTGAACGGGTAGACCGACTTCAAAGAAGCGGGCAGAATGATCTTTCTGATGGAGGAACGGACAAAAGCGTATTGCCATATGACGGAAACACTGTCGGGAATGCCGATATGATCCAGGGATGTACAGCCGTCAAAAACAAATCCCCCGATATCCGTCAGGGTCTGTGGAAGGTGCACTTCCCGGATCTCTGTATGATGCTTGAACAGATCATCATACAGCATCGTGACCGGCAGTCCGTAAAATGTATCAGGCACGGAAACGACCGGTTCATCGCCTTTGTAGCCGGTAACCATATATGTATCATTGACATTGTATCTGAATCTGAAATCCTGCATAACTCCAGTATAGTACATCAGCGTGCCAAAGCACTTTCTTAAGCCCGTAAAACAGTTCTGATAAAATGAGATCAACAGGAGGATACCGTTATGCTGAAAGTATACGGAAGTCAGATGTGCCCGGACTGCATCCGGTGCGAGGCAAACTATCGTGAATACAGGGTGGAATATGAATTCATCGACATCAATGAATCACTGGGGAACCTGAAGGAACTGCTGAGGATGCGCGACAGCGATCCGGCATTCCTTGAGGCAAAGGAAGCCGGCAGTATCGGCATACCTGCCATCGTCAGGGAAGACGGCAGCGTGACATTGAACTGGCAGTCTGTACTGGAGGAACCGGGTCTTCCGGTAAAGGAATATGTTCCCTCAGGCACTGCCTGCACGATCGGCAGGAAGGGCTGCTGAGACTTCCTGTCGGAAAACCTGCCTGAATGCCGCTGAAGACTGAAATACAGCTGTGACCGATAAACGGTATGATTTGATCGGAGGTACCTGATCATGATCCACATGACCATCACTATGCGCTCCGTAGCGCTGGATATGGACACGAAAGTCGATGTCCTGCTGCCGGAGGACAGACATCATACAGAAGATCTCAGAGGAAAGAAATATCCTGTACTGTATGTGCTTCACGGAACAAAGGAAGACAACAGTTCCTGGCTGCATCTCAGCAATCTTTTCCTGCTGGCAAGAGATCTTGACCTGATCATCGTTTTCCCGTCTGCCGGTATCAGTTCCTATGTGGATGAGTATTACGGACAGGATTACTACACTTATATCTCACAGGAGCTTCCCGTCAAACTGAAAAACTTTCTGCCGATCAGCGACCGGAGGGAAGATACCTTCATCATGGGCGAAAGCATGGGAGGCTACGGTACCTGGAGGATCGCCCTGGCAAATCCGGATAAATACGGCAAAGCCATCGTTTTCTCACATGGCGACAGATCCAGGCATGGCGGAAGATATACGCACGGCGCGACCAGCCCGAAGATGCGCATGGCATTGTACGGACCGGAAGAGCATAACCTTGCCAGTGACAACAACCTCGACAATCTCGTTGAAAAGCTGAAAACATACGAAGGACCGAAACCGGAGATCTACGTGTACTGCGGGACCGAGGATCACCTGTACGAGGTCTGCCGGACATTTTACAAGCACATCAAGGCGGAATGCCCGGATATGAAGATCGAAGGGGAATTCACACCCGGAAAGCATAATTTCTTTTACTGGAACAGCAAGCTTCCTTCCGCCCTCAAACATCTGGGCTTTGAGATCGAAGAAAACAGTGTCGTTTAGAAAAATATGATCGTGTTCGGACAAATGACATTCAGCAGGTTTATAATAGAAGCAAGCCAATGGCTTATGGAGGCAGATAATGAATACAGAAATGTTCAATCGGATGGCCAATGATCCCGGTTTTATTGCGGCATTGGACCAGAGCGGCGGCAGCACGCCGAAAGCTCTCAAGGCTTATGGCCTTGACGAAACAGCCTGGAGCAGTGAGGCTGAGATGTTTGACCTTGTTCACGCAATGAGAACAAGGATCATCAAGAGCCCTGCTTTTACCAAAGAACATATCCTCGCGGCGATCCTGTTTGAAATGACGATGGAACGCACGATCGATGACAAACTGACAGCAGATTATCTGTGGGAAGAAAAAGGCATCATACCGATCCTGAAGATCGACAAAGGTCTGGCTCCCCTGGAGAACGGTGTCCAGCTGATGAAACCGATCCCCGGTCTTGATGAACTGCTTGCACGCGCGATCGAACGCCATATTTTCGGCACAAAGGAAAGAAGCGTGATCAAAGAGGCCAATGAAGAAGGCATCAAAGCAGTGGTCGAACAGCAGTTCGAACTCGGCAAGAAGGTCTGCGCAGCCGGACTTGTCCCGATCCTGGAACCGGAAGTAGACATCAACTGCCCGGAAAAGGAAAAGGCGGAAGAGTTCCTGAAGAAATACATGAAGGAAGGCCTCGCAAAGCTGGGTGATGAAAAGATCATGTTCAAGCTCACGATCCCGACAGTTGAAAACTTCTATGCTGATATCATGGAAGACCCGCATGTTGTAAGGGTAGTCGCGCTCAGCGGCGGCTATACACGTGAACACGCGAATGAGCTGCTGGCAAAGAACCACGGCCTGATCGCTTCCTTCTCCAGAGCGCTTGTGGAAGGACTTGTGGCACAGATGAGCGATGAAGAGTTCAACGCGAAGCTGGATGAAAGCGTACGGTCGGTCTACGAAGCATCGATCCAGTAAGAATGATCTGACTGAAGACACCGGAATACCCGGTGTTTTCATATGTTCCGGCAGAAAAATGATCTGCCCGCATGATACTATTAGGACAGGAGGAATCATTACTTATGCCATTTGTTGACAATTTCTTATGGGGCGGCGCAATCGCTGCCAACCAGGCTGAAGGTGCGTATCTTGAGGACGGAAAAGGACTTTCCACTGCCGATATGATCATCGGCGGAAATGTGAATACTCCCCGTATGTTCTACCCTCAGATCAACCCGGATGTCTTCTATCCCAGCCATGAAGCGATCGACTTCTATCACAGATATAAGGAAGACGTCGCACTGTTCGCGGAAATGGGCTGGAGCGTATTCCGTACTTCCATCAACTGGTCCCGTATCTATCCCAACGGATATGATGAAGAACCGAATGAAGCAGGTCTGCAGTTCTATGATGATCTGTTTGACGAGTGCCATAAATACAATATCGAACCGCTGATCACCCTGTGCCATTACGAGATCCCCTGGGGAATGGTCAAAAAGTATCACGGATTCTATGACAGGGCTTCCGTAGACTGCTTCGTGCGCTACGCGACAACATGCTTCAGGCGCTACAAAAATAAAGTAAAGTACTGGCTGACATTCAATGAGATCAATACCGCCACAGCTCCGCGTGCTTATAACGGACTCGGCCTTGTTGAAGATGAAGACCTCAACCGTACCGATACTGTCGCAAAAACACAGCTCAAGGATGTACCCCAGCACCGCTACCAGGCACTGCATCATGAATTCCTGGCAAGCGCGCTGGCAGTCAAGGCAGGTCATGAGATCAATCCTGACTTCATGATCGGCTGTATGATCGTACATATCCCGTGGTATCCCGCAACATGCAGTCCGAAGGATATGCTCGCTGCCCAGAAGAAATACCAGCTGTTCAATGACTTCTGCCCGGATGTCATGGTCAGGGGTGAATACCCGACATACATCTTCAAATACTTTGAGCAGAACGGGATCGATCCGTCACAGTTCATCAAGGAAGGCGATGCCGAGATCCTGAAAGAAGGCGTCGTCGACATGTATACATTCTCGTACTACATGACCAACTGCGTCGCGGCTGATCCTGAAGGCAAGGATACGATCGGCGGAAATATCGTCGGCGGTATCAGGAACCCTTATCTGAAGGCTTCCGACTGGGGCTGGCAGATCGACCCTGACGGACTGCGCTATTCCCTGAACTACATCCATGACCGCTATCCGCATGTACCTCTGATGGTCGTTGAGAACGGCTTCGGAGCGTTCGATACGGTAGAGGAAGACGGTTCCATCCATGATCCGTACAGGATCGCTTATTTCCGTGAGCACATCAAGGCAATGCGTGACGCGGCAGAAGACGGTGTTCCGGTCATCGGCTACACGACATGGGGACCGATCGATGTTGTTTCCGCAGGAACAGGTGAGTTTGCGAAGAGATACGGCTTCATCTATGTCAACAGACATGATGACGGCACAGGCGACTTCTCCAGAAGCAGGAAGGATTCCTTCTTCTGGTACAAGAAGGTCTGTGAATCCAACGGACAGGATCTCGACTGATCAAAAATAAACGGTATGAATCGGTTCATACCGCTGAAGAAGTATCTGGTGAAGGTACTTCTTTATTTTGCGTTCTTACGTTCGTACCGTTCTGTTTCCTCTTTGATCACGGTACTGAGCACCGAGGTTACGGAGATAATGCGCCTGACTTGACAGGAAAGGCCTTTAATCCTAAAATGAAAACCGTTTTCAAATCGAAGGGAATATCATGAAACGATCCGGATATAAAACATCGCAGAAGGCAAGGCTTCTGCAGTATATGAAAGAACATGAAGGCGAACACCTGAGCGCGTCCGACGTCTACCACAGACTGGCAGAACAGGGAAACGCGATCGGCCTGACGACTGTGTACAGGAACCTGGACAGGCTGGCAGCGGACGGTGAAGTCACGAAGTATATCGTCGATGAAAATTCACCTGCCTGCTATGTATACGGGAAAGCGGAAGAACATACCGACTGCCATTGCAGATGCCTGTCATGCGGGCAGATCATTCATCTGCACTGTGATGAGGTGGAAAAGCTGGAAGCTCATATCAAAGCCGAGCACAGGTTCTATGTGGACCACCGCAGGACCGTATTTTACGGACTTTGCGAGTCGTGCTATGCGGCAGGAGTCAGGTGAGGTCATATGGAAATACTGACATGCAAAGATCTGAAGAGCGGATATGAAGGCATACCCGTATTTGATCATCTTTCTTTTACATTGGAAGAGGGAAGCTATCTGTGTGTGGTCGGAGAAAACGGTTCCGGCAAGACGACATTCCTCAAAACACTGCTCGGCATCCTCAGACCGATGGGCGGTACGATCACGTTTGCGCCGGAAGTGCAGGGGAAGATCGGATATGTTCCCCAGCAGTCTGCGGTACAGCGTGATTTTCCTGCCAGTGTGGAAGAGGTCGTCCTGTCCGGCTGTATCAGCCGGCCCGGATTCCGCTTTTTCATGCGGAAACAGGATCATGAAACTGCCGATGAAAAGATCAGGCAGATGGGCATCACCCGGCTGAAGAACAAGAGTTTCCAGGAACTGTCCGGCGGACAGCAGCAGAGAGTGCTGCTGGCAAGAGCACTCTGCGCGGCAGACAGGCTGCTGGTGCTGGATGAACCGGTAACGGGACTTGACCCGGAAACAACGGAACAGATGTACGATATGATATCCCGCCTGCACAAGTCGGGCATGACGGTGATCATGATAACTCACGACATCGATGCCGCAGAGAGATATGCGGACTGTATCCTGTCATTCGGAAAAGAAGTCTGGTTTGGTACAAACAGCGACTTCTTCGGAGGACATACAGCATGATCGCAGAACTGATGATGTACCTGCAGTATCCGTTTGTGCGCTATGCGCTGATCACCGGCGTGCTGATCTCACTGACAGCCTCCGTACTTGGCGTAACGCTGGTACTGAAACGTTACTCACATATCGGGGACGGACTGTCACACGTGGCATTCGGCGCTATGTGCGCCGCAACGGTGCTCAAACTGGCAGATCAGAAAATGATCGTGATCCTGCCTGTTACGGTCCTGGCAGCGATACTGCTGCTGAAGGGCGGAAAACAAAAACGCGTCGGAGGTGACGCGCAGATCGCAATGATCTCTGCCGGAGCACTGGCTGCCGGCTATCTGCTCATGAATGTGTCCGGGACCTCCTCCAATGTGGCGGGAGATGTCTGCAGCACATTGTTCGGGGCAACGAGCATCCTGACCCTCAAAGCGTCAGAAGTCTGGCTGTGTGTGTTCCTGTCGGCCTTTGTCCTGCTGATCTATATCCTGCTGTACAGCCGGATCTTCGCGGTCACATTTGATGAGGACTTTGCCAAGGCGGAAGGCATCCGCGCGGATCAGATCAATCTGATGCTGGCGGCAGCCTGTGCCCTGATCATCGTGCTTGCGATGAACCTGGTTGGATCTCTCCTGATCAGCGCGCTGATCGTGTTCCCGGCAGTCTCAGCAATGGCGATGTTCCGTTCATTCCGGAATGTCACGATCTGCGCTGCCGTTATTTCCGTATGCTGCGCGCTGGGTGGTATGATCGCCGCGATCCTGCTCGGAACGCCGGTCGGTTCGACGATCGTGGCGGCGGATATCATCGTATGGATCCTGATGAGCGCTGCCGGAAAACTGCTCGGCAGAAGAGCCTGAACTGCTGCGCTGTTTCTGTATGTTGATTTTGCAGATCATGCGGTCCAAAATGCCACATTCAGACTCTAATTTAAATCTTTACGCTGGTATCACATATTACTCATGGACACCTTTATGGTAGAGTAATAATTGGAGTGCGCCAGTTCGGCGCCAGTAATATAGCAGGGTGAAACTCCCTGTCCGGCAAAGCCGCAGCGGGCAGCCGGTACTCAGTCTTGGAGCCGAAGTCGTGAGACGAGGTTTAAGCGTAGACAGAGAAGCACATAGACCGCA
>JAFRJJ010000053.1 GCA_017432325.1 Solobacterium sp.
ACTGGAATTTGAAGATCCGTTTACGGGCAAGAAGAAATAGTATGCGCGCGCAGACCACATTTACGCTGTAAGGCGTAGCTCTGGGAGCAGGGCTATGCCCGCATCTGAAAAACCACCGGCTTGGCCGGTGGATATTTATTACAGCAGTGCGATCGCCGCGGCGATGTGCGCGATGAACAGGAACAGACATACCAGGATGCTGGATGATGTCAGCAGCAGTTTCCAGAGCGGCCATTCAGCAGCGCCTGTCATCGGGAAACCAAGCCTGAGCGCTTTGCGCGAGATGCCGAATCCGGCAAGCAGGAACTGCATGAAGATCAGGATGACCGACAGCCAGATCATGCGTTCCGGGATCTGCTGTATGACAAGATAGAAGATCTGGATAAATATGGAGATCCTGATCGCCGGACGGATCGAATGATATTTCAATGTGATATGCGACAGGAACCATCCGGTAAAGAATGCCGGTACCATCATGACAATGTTAGTCTGCGCGATGGCATACAGGAACGCGCTGGCAAGGACACCAAAATATCTTCCGTAGTGACCGAGCTGCCGCTGGATGGTGCCTCTGAAGATCATCTCATCGCTCACAGGTTTCAGAATGACAAACAGAAGGATGTACAGGATGTTGCACAGGATCGTTTCCTGTGAAGTGAATATACCGAGAAAGTCATATGAGATCCCTTTGGAGAGGGAGGACAGTCCGATGGCCGACATGGCTGCGTACAGACTGATCGATATGACGGCACCGATGCTGTTGAGCGTGATCTGCTGTGTTTTTGAGATGCCTGCCGGTTTCAGATAATCACCGATGTTCAGGTGCAGGAATATGGAACTCAGCCCGAAAGCGGTCAGCGGGATGATGACCAGGACGATGGCGGATACAAGGAGTCCGAGAATATCCTGGCTGTAGTTATATGTCAGACCGGGAAAGCGCGCGAAAAAATATTCCGATCCGTAATATACGATCAGAGGCAGGAGGATATAGACCGCCAGGGATCTTCCGAAGTGGTCGATACTCGCTCTGGCCTGTTTTTTCGTGACTGTTCTGGGTGCTTCAGACATGCATGACCTCATAAAAAGATGTGCGTATTGTAACACATCAATGTGATAAACAAGTGAATTGACTGGAAGTCATTATAATAAAATGCCCGAATTACTGCAAATTCAGGCATTTTTGCTTAATATCCGTGTTTTCGGAACAGCTGATCCATCAGCTGGGGATAGCATTCGAACGGGAATGCCTGCATGCTGTGGGATTCAAGACCGATATCCGCAAGGTATCCGTGGATCCATACAGCCATGCATACGGCGCTGAATATATCGGCGGTAAATGACAGCATCGCTGTCATGATGCCGGTGAGCAGGTCGCCGCTGCCTGCCTGGGCAAGGGCGGGATTGCCGCTCTGGTTGAAATAGTATTCGCCCGAAGGACTGGCCACGATCGTATTGGCACCTTTCAGAACGACGATGACACCGTATGTATCCGCGAATTCCGCCGCAAGCCGTACCTTGTTGTCCCTGACATAATGTACAGGCTTGTTGATCAGCGCTGCGAACTCCCCGATATGAGGCGTTATGATAACAGGCGCTTTGACAAAGCGGAGCAGATAGGTGTTGTGCACCAGCATACGGAGCGCTTCCGCGTCCAAAATGACGGGAGCTTTGCTGTTCTGAAGGATCAGGTCCATCACATCCCGTTTGTGGGGCATGTTTACCGCGCCGCTGCCCATGCAGATGGCACTGGCGTTTGTGACAAGCGGAAGAACGACATCCTTCCAGTTATAATCATTGAACGGATGATAGACCGTGGTGATGAACCTTGAAGCGGGAATGGCATAGATCTCTTCCGGCAGTGCGCACTCGATATAGCCGGCGCCCATTGCGGACGCGCCGAGAATGTTCAGACATGCTGCGCCTGCCATGCCTTTACCGCCTGCTGCCAGCAGGATCTTTCCATGACTGCCTTTATAAGCGGATTCTTCTTTTTTTGGGAAGTTCCGGAAGAAGATCTCTTCATTCATTTCATGTATTTTCGACGGGATCGTATGCGGCAGGTCCATGGGCAGCAGTTTTACGGAGCGGAACAGATGGTGTTCCTTCCTCAGCATGTGGAACGGCTTCAGGCAGTCGAGGGCGAAGGTGACATCCGAACGGATGGCATCTTTGTCAAAACTGTCCGTATCGCATTCGGCACCGCTGTTGATGTCGATGCTGTATACAGGCTTGGATGACCGGTTGACCTTTTCAAACAATGCTTTCAGGTTCGCCGGCAGCGCGCCGTGAAAACCGAACCCGAACACCGCGTCGACAACAGCGTCCGCTGCTTCCAGCTCTTCATCAAAATGACGAACGGAAACAAAGGTGCGCCTGCTCAGCTTTGCGTGGTTTTCCGCTGCAGCTTCCGTGGAAGGTCTGCCGCTGACCAGGATGATCCGGCATGTATAATCCTGTTTCAGAAGTCTTGCCGCAACAAAAGCATCGCCTCCGTTGTTGCCTTTTCCCGCCAGAAACAGGATCCGTGAACCGGGCGTGATATGTTCCTTCAGCGCGTCCGCGACGAAAGAACCTGCCCGTTCCATGAGCTCGGACACAGTCAAACCGGACGAAGCTTCTATCTGTTTCATTCCTGTGCTATCTACGATCATTTTCAGTAAACATCCTGCTGCATATAATATGATACACCTGAAAGATTGTAAAAAAATGCAAAAAAGGCTTAAATATCGTAAAATAGTGCTATAATCATGCAATGAGGCGAAAGCTTCGAGGGAGGATTTATTATGCCGACAAAGAAAAAGGCAGAAGAAACAGCAGCTGCAGCAGTTGAGGCCGAAGCTAAGAAGACAGCCAAAAAGCCCGCCGCAAAGAAAGCTGCAAAGACAACCGCAGCAGCTGAAACAGCTGAAAAGAAAACAACAGCTAAGAAGACTGCCAAAAAGACAGCAAAAGCTGAAACTACAGAAAAGAAAACTACAGCTAAGAAGACAACAGCTAAGAAAGCAGCTAAGAAGGCTGCTGAACCTGCACCGGAAGTTGCTAAGAAGTCCTATCAGGAATACAGGGACGTCATCAACTGGAAGAAGTGGGAAGCTCACAATCTTGATTGGCTTTGGATCGAAGTCAACGCAGGTGACCTTCTGACTGAACTGGAAGCAGGCGTAGACAATATCGCTACAGCAGTAGCAGCTGTTAAAGACTGCATGCTCGAAGGCGACTATTATATTGTTGAAGCTGACGACGCAGCGCTCTCCGTCCGTTACTATACAGACAATCTGAGCGAATCCCGCCGTACATACAAAGAAGTAAACGGCTGATCAGACAAAAAAGAACGTCCTCGTGACGTTTTTTTTACGCTCTGTAAAGAAGCACGGAGATACTGATGGCATAGATCAGTTCCGCCGGGCCGTTGATCGTTCCGTCCATCATGCATGTCAGTCCTGCGATGACGCACATGCAGAGGTAGATACGGATCAGTTCCGGTCTGGCAAGCAGGGCCTTGATCATCATGACGTTGAAGACCAGAACAGAACCGTACGCGCAGAACAGATGGATGTGGGAACTGATATCCTCCGGTACATGATAAGGGATGACCAGTGTCAGGATGAACAGGGAGATATAGACCGCCCACAGGAAACGGATATGATCACGGACTGCGATCCGGTATGTCATGATCGCCGTGTAGATCATCACAGGGATCAGACACATATAAAATACCGGCAGTCTTATGACCGCAATGCCCGAATAATTCAGTGTAAAGCCCGTCATGATCATCGGGATGCCCAGCAGGACCGGTATGATCAGATCAGACAGAATATTGAACCCGTATTTTCTTGTATTCATGTTATGAATGATAACATGTACCGGGAAACCGTTGTACCGTAATCCTTTTGAAAAAACTTTCAGAAAACCGATGCTTGATAGTGCCTGCCGCATGTAATATACTTACATCGGAAAACGTATGAAAACATTCAGAAGCTATTACTATTATTACGTTGGATAGTGCGGACGTTATCTGCAGATAATGACCGCTTTTATGCAGTATGACGGCATTATCTGATGGTAGGGAAACGACAGCCGAATGGATGATGCCATGCGGCTTTTTGTTTTCCGGAGGTGACCAGATGGAAATACAGGTACACACAAAACAGAGAGATTATACAGTTACGGTGGAACGGGGCGCTCTGTCCAGGACGCGTGAGATCATCGGGGATGCCGGGCATGCCTTCATCGTCAGCGACAGCGGGGTACCGCAGAAATGGAAGGATATCCTGTGCGGACAGTTCCCCAACGGGCATATGCATGTGTTTGAACAGGGGGAGGCTTCCAAGAATATCGACGTATTCCGGGAGATCCTGGAGGATATGCTCGAATGTCATATATCGCGGAATGACATCCTGATCGCGCTGGGCGGCGGGGTGACCGGAGACCTTGCCGGTTTTGCGGCAAGCGCGTATATGCGGGGCATCCGCTATGTGAATATCCCGACAACATCGCTTTCCATGATCGATTCCGGGATCGGCGGAAAAACAGCCATCGATCTCAACGGCGTCAAGAACTGTGTCGGCGCGTTCTGGCAGCCGTATGCAGTCATCGTTGATCCGGATATCCTCTCAACGCTTCCCGAACGTCACCTGAACAACGGGATGGCGGAAGCTGTGAAGGAAGGACTCATCCGGGATCCCGGTCTCTTCGCGTTATTTGAACAGGATGACTGGAAACAGCATCTTGATGAGATCATAACGCGCTGTCTGGTCATAAAGCGTGATATTGTTGAACGGGATGAACGGGAAAGCGGTGAACGGAAACTGCTGAACTTCGGACATACATTCGGTCATGCCTATGAAAGCTGGCATGGTTTTGATACATACCTGCACGGGGAGTGCGTGGCAATGGGCATGATGACAGTGCTCAAAGATCCTCAGATCAGACAGAGACTGCATACCGTACTGCAGAGACTGCAGCTGCCTGAAACATGCAGCGCGGACAGGGAAGAGGTCATCCGTCTTGTCATGAATGACAAGAAAGCAGACCATGGCACGGTCACAGTTGTCCAGGTGGACGAGATCGGTAACGGTCATCTGGAAACATGGTCCAAAGAGCAGATAAGAGAAAGGCTGGAAGCTATATGAACAATACGATTGGAAATCTGATCACACTGACAGTATTCGGGGAATCACACGGACCCGCCATCGGCGGCGTACTTGACGGACTGCCTTCCGGACTGCCGGTGGATGAAGCGTATATCGCGTCACAGATGGATCTGCGCAGGGCTGTCGGGAAGATCTCGACAGGCAGGCATGAAGCAGATGTTCCGGAGTTTCTGTCCGGCGTCAAAGACGGCATGACGGAAGGGACGCCGCTGGCATTCATCATCCGGAACACCAACGTGAAGCGCTCCGATTATGACAGTCTGTCGGAAACAGCCAGGCCTTCCCACGCGGACTATACCGGCCATGTGAAATACTGCGGATACCAGGATGCCTCAGGCGGCGGACACTTCTCCGGCAGGCTGACTGCTGTGTTTGTTGCGGCAGGAGCGATCCTGCGGCAGGCGCTGGAACAGAAGGGGATCCTGATCGGCACGCATATCAGATCACTGCACGGGATCGAAGATGATCCGTTTGTACAGAATGAACTCATGGATCAGATCCACGCGCTGAATGAGAAAGACTTCGCGGTACTCAATGATGAAACAGGCAGACAGATGATCACTGAGATCGAACATGCCGCCTCACATCATGATTCCCTCGGCGGCATTCTGGAAACTGCTGTGGCGGGACTGCCCGCAGGCATCGGGGAACCGATGTTTGACAGCCTGGAGAGCAGGCTGTCACATGCCCTGTTTTCCATACCTGCCGTCAAAGGAATTGAATTCGGGAGCGGCTTCGCGCTGGCAGGGATGTACGGCAGCGAAGCAAATGACGCATTCGGTATTGAGAACGGGAACGTCATTACTCTGACCAATCATAACGGCGGCATCAACGGAGGCATTTCCAACGGTATGCCCGTCGTATTCAGGACCGTGATCAAACCGACGCCTTCCATCGCGCAGCCGCAGAAGACCGTGAATTTCAAAACGATGGAAGAAACAGAGATTACGATCACAGGCAGACATGATCCGGCGATCATACACCGGGCAAGAGTCGTACAGGACGCGGTCTGCGCGTTAACGCTGGCCGATCTGCTCGTGCAGCGCTTCGGACTCCTGTGGCTGAAAGAGGAGAGGGTATGAAACTCGGACTGATCGGACATCCGCTCTCACACAGCTGGTCGCCGCAGATCCACCGGTTCTTTCTCTCAGAACCGTATGAACTGATCGACCTTATGCCTGAAGAGCTGGAACAGTTCCTGAAAAAACGTGATTTTGACGGCGTCAATGTTACGATCCCCTATAAAACAGCAGTCATGCAGTATCTGGATGAGATCGATCCTGCCGCGTCAGAGATCGGCGCAGTCAACTGTATCGTCAACAAGGACGGAAAACTGAAGGGATACAATACCGACTATCTGGGATTCCGGGACATGCTGGTGCACGCAGGCACAGATGTGAAGGGAAAACAGACAGCAGTCCTGGGAAGCGGCGGCGCTTCCAAAGCAGTTGTCAAAGCAATCAGGGACCTCGGAGGAAATGTCAGTGTGGTATCACGCACACCTCATGATGACCTGATCGGTTATGACGACCTGTACCGGGGAAACTTTGAAGTGATCGTCAATACGACACCGCTGGGCATGTATCCGCAGATCGGCGATATGCCGGCAGACCTGCACAGGCTGCAGGGTGTGGAAACAGTGATCGATGTCATTGCCAACCCGGTACGTTCGGCGCTTCTGTTTACAGCAGATCTGATGGGCTGTCAAACACTCGGCGGACTGGAGATGCTGGTGCGCCAGGCATTCGCGGCAGGAGAACTGTTTACCGGAAGAACACTGGACCGTGAAATGATCGGTCCATGCATCAATATGCTGAAACGGCAGAAACAGAACATTGTCCTGATCGGCATGCCGACATCCGGCAAAACGACTTTAGGCGCGCTGCTCAGTGAAGCGACAGGAAAAAAACTGGTGGAAATGGATGACCTGACGGCAGAACGAATGGGCATGAGTATCCCCCAGGCGTTTGCCAAGCATGGAGAAGCCTGGTTCCGGGAAGCGGAACGCAGGACAGTCGGAGAAGTATCACTGTACGAGCATTCAGTGATCTCCTGCGGCGGAGGCGTCATCAAAAATCCCGACAACATGAAAAACCTGGGTGCCAACGGCGTGATCGTCTGGCTGGACCGCAGACCCGATCTGCTGTACGGCTCATGCGACAGACCGCTGTCACCGGATTACGACAGTGTCCTGAAACTCTATCAGGAACGCTACGGACTGTATGAAAGCTTTGCGGATATCCGCATTACCAACAACGACACGATCGAAGACTGTCTGCAGAGGATCATGGAACAGACAGGAGAAAACAACTGAAACGGAGAAAGCATATGATCATTACACTAAAAAGAACCGCACCGGCTGAAGCGGTGGAAAGCATCATTCGTTCATTTGAATCCAGAAACCTGACAGTACACAGGAGCTATGGTGAAAACTATATCGTGCTCGGACTTGTCGGTGATACGACACAGCTGGATGAACGGTCGATCCTGGCGAATGAATGGATCGAGAATGTCCAGAGAGTAGCGGCTCCGTATAAGCTGGCCAACAGGATGTTCCATCCCGAAGATACGATCATCGATGTGAACGGTATCCGGATCGGCGGGAATGAAAAGATCGTGATCATGGCTGGTCCATGCTCGATCGAAGGACTGGAGCCGACCCTGGAGGTCGCCAGGGCTGTAAAGGAAGCCGGAGCGGATATGCTCAGAGGCGGCGCTTACAAGCCCCGCACTTCCCCGTACGCATTCCAGGGCTTAGGTACGGAAGGCATCCTTGATATGGTCAGGGCACGTGAAGAAACAGGCCTGCCGATCG
This sequence comes from Solobacterium sp., assembly GCA_017432325.1. Taxonomy (GTDB): domain Bacteria; phylum Bacillota_I; class Bacilli_A; order Erysipelotrichales; family Erysipelotrichaceae; genus Bulleidia. Next base: position 7,969 of record JAFRJJ010000053.1, read on the forward strand.
TTACGGAACTGATGGACGCGGCGCAGATCGATGAATTCGAGCAGTATGTTGACGTCGTGCAGATCGGCGCAAGGAATATGCAGAACTATACGCTGCTCAAGGCAGTCGGACGCATGCACAAGCCGGTACTGCTCAAGCGCGGCATGTCCGCAACCATCGAGGAATGGATCATGTCAGCGGAATACATCATGGCTTCCGGCAATCCCAATGTCATCATGTGCGAGCGCGGCATCCGCACATTTGAGAAATATACGAGAAACACTATGGATCCGGCAGTGATTCCGATCATCAAGCAGCGCACGCACCTTCCCATCGTCATCGATCCTTCTCATGCGACCGGTGACTGGAAACTGATCGAACCGGTTGCGCTGGCTGCGATCGCAGCGGGCTGTGACGGTCTGATCATTGAAGTCCACCAGCATCCGGAAAATGCCTGGTCAGACGGTGCGCAGTCTTTAAAGCCTGACCGCTTCGCGGCACTGATCGAAAAAGCCCGGGCTGTAGCCGGGGCAGTAGGCAGAGAGATCTGATGAAGGCGCTGATCAGAAAAGGAACAGCAGATTGCTTTACAGTCAGGATACCGCCCTCCAAATCCCTTTCCCACAGGGCATTGATCGTTTCCGCACTGGCGGAGGGAAGTTCAAAGATCATCCATCCTGCGGACAACCAGGACATGAAGGCAACGATCCGCTGTCTGAGACAGCTCGGTGCCCTGATCCATGAAGAAGATGATCACTGTATCGTGGAAGGGACAGGCGGAAAGGACCTGTATGATGGAAGCCTGATCGACTGCTCGGAATCGGGCAGCACGCTGCGCTTCCTGATCCCGGTATTCGCGATGACAGGAAAGCCCTGTCTGTTCAGCGGTCAGGGAAGGCTGATGGACAGGCCGCTGGATGTATACGCGGACCTGTTTGGCAAACAGTCGCTGCCGTTTGAAATGAAAGACCGCATCCTGCATCTGCAGGGACCGCTGTCCCCGGGTGAGTTTAGTCTTAGAGGGGACATATCATCACAGTTTATTACAGGACTGCTTCTGACCCTGCCCCTGTTATCAGGGGATTCCGTGATCCGGATCACGGAACCGTACGAATCACGTTCTTATGTCGCCTTAACGGAAGATGTCCTGCAGGATGCTGGGATCGTCTTCCATGACCATGGCCTGATGATCGAAATACCGGGCGGGCAGAAATACCACGGCAGGACATATACGGTCGACGGGGATGATTCCCAGGCTGCCTTTTTCCTGTGTCTTGCCTGTCTGACGCATCAGACCGCGGATGTTCTTTCCCTGCGCCATGATTCACATCAGCCTGATCATAAGATCATTGATATCCTGCGTACCATGGGTGCCCGGATCAATGAGATCGAAGGCGGATACCGCATCATCCCGCATGAGCTGCATGGCTGTGAGATCGATCTCTCAGACTGTCCGGACCTCGGACCGGTGCTGTTCGCACTGGCAGCCGCTGCCGAGGGCACAACGGTATTCGTGAATGCCGGAAGGCTCAGGTTCAAGGAGAGCGACCGCATTGCGGCAATGGAAGAGGAACTGAGAAAACTCGGCTGTGATATCTCTTCCGATGAAACGACTGTAACCGTACATGGCGGGGCGAAGCTTCACGGAACGCAGTTAAACGGACACAGGGATCACCGTGTCGTTATGTCGCTCAGCGTGCTGGGGGCATCCATGCAGGAGCCGGTGGAGATCACAGGCTGCGAAGCCGCAGATAAAAGCTATCCGGGGTTTCTGGAAGACCTGAGATCCGCGGGGGCGGAGGTAACACTATATGATTGATGGGAATACCGTTATTACGATCGTCGGACTCGGACTGCTGGGCGGCAGCTATGCCCAGGCTTTTGCGAATGCAGGCTATGGCGTCCGGGGGATCGATATTGAAGAAGAAGCTGTTTCCTACGCAAAGGAAAAAGGATGGATCACGGAAGGAAGCACGAATGCCGGCCTGGCAGCTGACACGGACATCCTGATCTGCGCGCTGTACCCGCATGTTTTCGTCAGCTGGATGAAGGAAAACCAGAAACTGCTGAAACCGGGTACCCTGATCACCGATGTGACCGGTGTCAAGCGCAGCGTCGTATCACAGATCGCGTCATTCCTCAGACCGGATCTTGAGTTTATTGCATGTCATCCGATGGCGGGCAGGGAATACAAAGGGATCCGCTACGCGGACGCGTCTTTGTTTGCAAAAGCAAATTTCATCATCGTACCGACGGAACACAATACGGAAGAAGCGGTCCGCACGGCAGAACAGATCGCGCAGATCCTGAAATTCAAAAAGATATCCACGCTGACACCCCAGCAGCATGATGAAATGATCGCGTTCCTTTCCCAGCTGACGCATATCGTGGCAGTCAGCCTGATGAATGTGAAGGACAATACGCATCTTGCGGATTTTACTGGCGACAGCTTCCGTGACCTGACGAGGATCGCGCGGATCAATGAAGAAATGTGGCCGGAGCTGTTCATGCTGAATGAGGATTATCTCACCGCGGAGATCGAAGCGCTGGCTGCGGAGCTGCTGAAGTTCGGCGAACTGATCCGGACGGGAAATACCGAAGAAATGAAGCGTCTGCTCATCCAGTCGACAGAACGCAGAAAGGCATTTGAGGGACAGTCATGACAAAGATCATGGTACTGAACGGACCGAACCTGAACATGGTCGGGATCCGTGAGAAAAACATATACGGAACGATGTCATTTACGGACATGATCGAATTGATCAAGTGTGAGGCGGAAAAACGCGGTGTTGAGGCGGACTGCCGCCAGAGCAACCATGAAGGCGACCTGGTGGACTGGATCCAGGAGGCGTATTTCGGTCAGTATGACGGGATCGTCATGAATCCCGGTGCCTATACGCATACAAGCATCGCGATCGCCGATGCTGTCAAGGCTATCGCTCCGGTACCTGTCGTTGAAGTGCACATCAGTGATATCGATGAGCGGGAAGCCTTCAGGCATATCTCCTACGCCGCCCCGTACTGTATTGCCCAGATCAAAGGACACGGTGTCCGGGGATATATCGAAGCCATGGACCTGATCATCGCACAGAAGGAACAGGCGCCCTGATGCATAAACTGGTATCTGAACGGGAATAATGCTAAAATACCTTCGTTATGAAGAAAAAAGAAATTTACATTCTCATTGCCATCGCTGTGCTGTCGGTGCTGGCACTGCTGATTCTGAAGAACCCGTTCAAAAAGCCGGAAGAACCGAAGACGATGGTGGGTATCTTCTACAGGAATCAGCTGATCCATACGTTTGATCCGGATGAGGATGCCGTATATCATGTCCAGGGCTCCTACGGGACACTGGATGTCGAAGTCAAAGACAGCAAATGGCATGTTACAAATGAACAATGCCCGAATCACATCTGCGCCGGTATGGGATGGGTCACGGTCGATGACCTGCTTCCGATCACCTGCATGCCGAATGAAGTTTATATTATGGTGCTGGAGACTGCAGAATGATGATCAACCGGACAAGACATTTCGTATATCTGACATTGCTGTCGGCAATGGCGATCACATTGAACCTGATCGAATCGATCTATATCGGGCCTATCTTCCTGACTCTGCGTATCGGACTGGCAAACATCATAGCCCTGATCACGATCAGGATCCTCGGAGTCCGGGATATGATCATCGTCAATGTGATGCGCGTCATGATCGGCAACCTGCTGAGAGGAACGATCTTCGGAAGTACATTCTGGATCGCCTTCGGCGGCGTCCTGCTGTCAAGCATCGCGCTGATCATCATGAACAGATTGAAATCTTCCCTGATGTTTACTTCCATCATGTCGTCGATCGCCCATTCGCTGGGACAGGTATTCGTCGTCATGATGTTCTACAACCAGCCGGCATTTGCGGCAATCCTGCCGTATATGCTGCTGGGATCGATCCCCATGGGATTCCTGACCGGCTACACCGCAAAACTGGTGCTGGACAGGATCAAACCGCTCAAGATCAAATAAAGCAGCGACACCGGTCACTGCTTTTCTTTTGCTTCCTGTTCGCGTTTCCACTTTTTCCAGGCTTCTATTTTCTCTTTATGTTCCTTGACCCGCTTTTCAACACCCTGTTCGGTCGGGTTGTAGTAATACCTGTCCTTCAGGGAATCAGGCAGGCACTGCATGGCAGTGACCTTTTCTTTTGTATCATGCGCATAGATGTAGTCTTTCCCGTAGCCGAGCTCTTCCATCAGGGATGTCGGGGCATTCCTGATCTGCAGGGGGACAGGTTCATCCAGCATATTGCGGGCATCCTCCGCGGCTGTGTTGTAGGCAACTTCCAGCGCGTTGGACTTCGGCGCCAGGGAACAGAATACCACAGCATGCGTCAGGTGGACATTGCATTCCGGCATGCCGAGGAATGTGCAGGCCTGATAGGCAGCTACAGCGACCTCAAGCGCGCGGCTGTCCGCCATGCCCACATCTTCCGAAGCGAACCTGACGACACGTCTTGCGATATACAGGGGATCCTCGCCTGCTTCCAGCATGCGTGCCAGCCAGTATACCGCTGCGTCCGCGTCCGAGTTGCGCATCGATTTGTGCAGGGCTGAGATCAGGTTATAGTGCTCTTCACCGTTCTTGTCATACAGCAGTGACTTCCCGGCAATGCACTGTTCGATCACTTCCCGGGTCACGATGGATTCCGAGCCGCTTCCTTCACCGTTCAGCACTGCCATTTCCAGTGTATTCAGGGCAGTCCTGGCATCACCGTTGGCATAGTTCGCAATCAGATAGAGCAGATCGTCGCTAATCGTGATATTCCATGTGCCGAATCCGACAGGATCGGAGATCGCCCGTTTCAGCAGGACCACCAGATCATCCGCGCTGAGCGCGTACAGCACAAAGACCTTGCAGCGGGAAAGCAGAGCTGAGTTGATCTCAAAGGAAGGGTTCTCCGTCGTAGCGCCGATCAGGATGATCGATCCGCGTTCCACGTAGGGGAGGAAGGCATCCTGCTGGGCTTTGTTGAACCTGTGTATTTCATCCACAAAGACGATCGTTTTCACACCCATCGCACGGTTGCTTTCGGCTTTGCTCATGACTTCCTTGATCTCTTTGATCCCGGAAGTGACAGCTGAAAAGGTAATGAAGCGTGACTTTGTCGTAGCCGCGATGATCTTGGCCAGGGTAGTCTTGCCGACTCCGGGAGGACCCCAGAATATCATGGACTGTACTTCATCACGGTCGATCATGCGCTTCAGGATCTTTCCGTCTGCCAGCAGATGCGACTGCCCGGCATATTCTTCCAGGGTGGTCGGCCGCATACGGTCTGCCAGAGGGGCGTTCATATATCTGTTTTCATCGAATAAAGATGATTGTGTCATAGAGCCTCCGCTATATCTCTATCATACAAAAAAAGATGGACTTCCGTCACATCTGATGTCGTGTATCGAGCAGGGGTAGAGAGAATCGAACTCCCATCAGCGGTTTTGGAGACCGATGTACTACCATTGTACGATACCCCTAATAAAAATGGTGACTAGTACGGGATTCGAACCCGTGAATGCCGCCGTGAAAGGGCGGTGTGTTAAGCCGCTTCACCAACTAGCCACACGTGATGCTTAGTTATAGTAGCATAGTCACCAAGTGAAAGCAACAATAATTTTCAGAAATTTTCAGATAATTCTGCAGGCATGTTTTCCCAGTTCGAAGATAGCGGTTATAATGAAATCAGCAGAAGTATAAAAAATAATAGAAGACAGGAGATCTGAATGTATGATTGATTATTCTGAAGGATCCGGCAAACAATATCATATCGGTGTCGGAAAGGGTGATGTAGGCAGATATGTTTTACTGCCAGGCGATCCGAAACGCTGCGCAAAGATCGCTGCATATTTTGACAATGCCGAGCTGGTCGGCGACAGCAGGGAATTCGTAACATATACAGGCTATGTGGATGGTGTGAAGGTATCCGTTACTTCCACGGGGATCGGCGGACCGAGCGCTTCCATTGCGATGGAAGAACTGACTGTCTGCGGCGCGGATACATTTATCCGTGTCGGCACATGCGGGGGTGTTGACCTGGATGTCAAGAGCGGAGATATGGTCATCGCGACAGGCGCGATACGTATGGAAGGCACGACGATGGAGTATGCACCGATCGAATATCCGGCAGTCGCTGATCTGGGTATCACCAACGCACTGGTACAGGCATGTAAAAATCTCGGATATCCGTATCATACGGGTGTTGTCCAGTGCAAGGACGCGTTCTATGGTCAGCACAGACCGGAAACACTTCCCAACGGTCAGGAACTGATCAGGAAATGGGACGCATGGGTCAGACTCGGCTGCAAAGCTTCCGAAATGGAATCCGCTGCGCTGTTTATCGTAGCGTCATATCTGAAAGTCAGATGCGGAACGGTCCTGCTTGCCGTTGCGAACCAGGAACGCGCAAAGGCGGGGCTGCCCAATCCACAGGTACATGACACGGATCATGCGATCAGGGCTGCTGTTGAGGCAGTGAGGCTTCTGATCAAGGAAGACGGCGAACAACAGTAAACTGAACTGTACATCGGAATACTGCATCATGGGCGTTTATGATCCTGCAGGAAGTAAACGTCCTTTTGATTGGAAATAATACAGCAATCCTTATTGGCAACTGATACAGAACGAATCCCTTGATTCCATCATATCTTTACTTTTTCTGAATCCGCTCTTAATAACTTTACTTTTTGGTGAGTGATTACAGTATAATAAGTAAAGAATTGGAGTGATCAGGATGATTTTATACGACGGCCTTGAAAAACTGCTGAAAGAAAGAGGAATCGGAAAGACAAAACTTTCCGAAGAGACCGGAATATCGACCCGAACGATCGCCAAGATCAGAAAAGGTGAAAAGCTTTCCGCCAGAAGTATACAGAAGATAGCAGACTATCTTGGAACAGCGCCGGATCTTCTGATGAGAGAAATATCAGATAATCATATACTTCAGGTACTCCGGGAAGAGAAGGAAATGAAGCTTCCGGGAGGTCTGTATCACGAACTGCAGGTCAGAATGACATACAATTCAAACCACATCGAAGGAAGCAGGCTTTCCGAGGAACAGACCAGGATGATTTTTGAAACTAATACGATCGATACGGGAGAAGGCATTCCCGTAGATGATATCCTTGAGACTGTACACCATTTCCGGGCAATCGATTACGTGATCGATATTGCCGAAGAGGAACTGACAGAAGATATCATAAAACGGCTGCACTTTATACTGAAACATGATACGGAGGATTCAGAACTTGCCTGGTTTTCTGTGGGGGAGTATAAGAAACGTGCGAATACAGTCGGAGGAAGAGAAACATCAAAACCATCAGAAGTGCACCGGCATATGAAAAAACTTCTTGAATGCTATCATGCGAAGAAGAATATCACGATAGAAGATATCATAGCTTTCCACGCAGAATTTGAACAAATTCATCCGTTTCAGGATGGAAACGGAAGAGTGGGAAGATTGGCGGCTTTCAAAGAATGCCTGAAACATAACATTGTTCCATTTATCATCCGGGATGAGAAAAAATTATTCTATTACAGGGGCCTTTCCAGGTGGGGCAATGAGAAAGGATGGCTTATCGATACGTGTCTTGATGGACAGGATGAATTTGCGGACCTGCTGGATCAGCTTGGAATACCACATTGATCCTGTACATGCCTGAAAAACAGAGTATTTGAACAGCGTCAGAACATTATTTACAATGGTGTATGAGGATCATATGTTAAGTCAGAAAGTCAGAAAATACATCGATGAACACGCATTCTGCTCAGAATATCTGTTTGCGGACTGGGAGTCTTTTCTGGATATTCTCTATGCGGAAGGAGGGCGTGTCTGCGCGCTGCTGTGGTGGGATCATTGCAGAAAAGCGGAACAGCATATGTCAGTCGGAAGCGGGGGATACACAGACCCCGAAGATCCTGATTACATGTACGCGGAAACACAGTCCTGGGAAAACGGACTTTCGGTAATGAGCCTTAGCGAACTGAAAGATCACATCAACAAGGTGAGGGAAACCGGTCTTCCTTACTGCAGCCGGTTTTCCGGTCATGAACTGGTACCTTCCTTTTACCTGGATGGGGAGTGAGCAAAAAAAGCTGCATAAAATACTGCTGTGCTGCTGCGTCAAATGATGCTGATGAAGCACAAACAGATCCTTGAGTCAGTTGGAAGGCATGCTTCCGGGTATCAAGACGAAGATGTCTGAGACAAGAAGACTATACAAGCTATCGCGAAAGATCTTTGTATGATCTTTCATCAGAAATCTGTTCTGATCACGGAAAGCGATGCAAAGGAATATTATGCTGCGGAAACAGACACACAGGAAGGAAACAGGTAATATCAGGTGACGTGCACACTGAACTCTGATTCATCTTTCTGCATGAAAGTTATCCGGACTGAAAAGGATACGGACCGGATCACGGTCCGAGGTGTGAGGTATGACATTTGAAGAAGAAAAGATTGTTCAGAAATGGCTGCATTCTCTTTCCGGACTGAATGCGGAAACTAAAAAAATGTTCGGCTGCTACTGCCTGTACTGTGACGGGCAGGCTGTCGGCTGGATCCATGATGATGTCCTGAGTCTGCGGGAAGTGGGACTGGACTATCTGCCTGAAGATATCAGGAGACCGGGCAAAGAGGATAAGATTAAGGAACTGGTGATCCCGCTTGATTATGCAGATGCTGAATGGCTGCCGAAAGCCGTTCAGGATACTGCTGATATCCGGAAAGGAAAGCGGCGCAATCAAATATAGCAGGGTATGTTTATGAACAAAGATAAGAACAACAAGAAAAACGATAGCTCTTCCGCTATGGCGATCGGAATGTGCATCGGGATCGCGATCGGTACCGCGATCGGGTCTGCGACACACAATACCGGTCTTTGGATACCGGTGGGACTTTCTGTCGGCCTGTGCCTTGGCATGGCGCTGAGCAGTCAAAGCGAAGACGAGCAGTAAATTAGTCGTTACATACAGGTCTGCCATGCTTTACCATCCTGATATTTACCCACAGGATTGTGAAAAAATGGTATACTTGTATCGTTTTTTACGGAGGCAATGATTCGATGATGAAACAACCGGTCAGAACAAATGTTTCTGACTTTATAAAATCCATGATGGGTTCCCAGTTTGTCATTCCTGTTTACCAGAGAAATTACACCTGGAATCCTGATGCTGAAACAAAACGGTTTCTGGACGATATAGAGGATCTGCTCGGAGCTAAGATCAGCTCCCATTTCCTCGGTATCCTGATCTACATGGAATCGGAGATCTCAGCTATGTATAAAGAGATCCAGATCGTAGACGGTCAGCAGAGACTGACGACATCTTTCATTTTCCTGCTTGCGCTCAAGGCGATTGCCAAGGAAGAACGTGACAGCAACGCTGCGGGTATGATCGATGACTATTATCTGTACAACCGACATACCGTGGAACAGATCAAGCTCCGTCTGAAGCCCATGGTCAGTGACGATGACGTATATGCCAAGCTCGTCTACGGCAACGGAAAAGACCTGAGCCGCAGGGAGAAGGAAGGCAACGTCTACAGAAACTATGAATACATTTATAAACGGATCAGGGAATTCTCCAGAAAGTATTCCCTGCTGGAAATACTGAACACACTCGGCAGGATGGATATCCTGGCGTTCCCGCTGTCCGATCATGATAATGCCCAGCAGATCTTTGAGTCAATCAACTCAACGGGTGCTCCGCTGACATCAGCCGATCTGATCCGTAATTATATTCTGATGAATGATACCAGCGATATCCAGGAACGCAATTATCGCCTGTACTGGAAGCCGCTGGAGGGATACTGCCCCGATTCCAGAAAACTGGAAGAATTCTTCCGGTATTATATCGCCGCGAAAACATACAACCTGCTGAGCAAAAAGGATGTTTACCAGGGCTTCAAGGAGTACTGGAATACTTCCAAAGACAGCAAGGAAGTACGGATGCGGGATATCAACCGCTACTGCCGTTACTATTATGAGATCTATACAGGACCGGCAGAGAATACAGCGCTGGAAGCTGTACTGAAAGAATTCCGGAGAAATGAATCACGGATGCCCGCGCCTTTCCTGCTGGAAATGTTCCGTATGTTTGATGACGAAGAGATCAGTGAAAAGGATCTCTGCGCAGTCGTACGCCTGATCGACTCCTATCTGATGAGAAGGGCACTGGTCGGCAATGACTCCGGCGGACTGAGCAGGTATTTCCCGCAGCTCCTGAGATCCGTGATGAATGCGCATAAAAAGAATGCCAAGCGGAATATCATGGACATCCTGAAGGTCAACCTGATCCGTTATAACCGCGGCAAGGCCTACGCTATGCCGAGTGATGAACTGCTCAGAAGCAGACTGAGGGAAGTCAACGCATATTCACTGATGTGCATCAGGCCCGTGCTTGAAAGGATCGAGCATGACGGGGCAACGGCTGAGGTGGATACCTCCAACCTGAATATCGAACATATCATGCCCCAGCATCCCAACAACTACTGGAAGAAGGCTGCACAGGCAAAGAATGATGATGAGTATTCCTTCTATGCGAACCTGATCGGCAACCTGACGCTGTGCGCTGAGTATGACAATACGCGTATGGGCAACCAGGACTTTGCCTTCAAGAAGAAGGTACTGTCCAAGACACTGCATATCCGTATGAACACGGAAATACTCAAGCTGAACGAATGGACACCGAAGGATATCCTGGAACGCTGCGACAGACTGGCTGCCCAGATCATCCGTCTGTACCCGTATGAGGACGCATCTGTTACAGTCGAAGACGAGAAGGATGATGACATGATCGTCCTGACCGCACCGACAGTCAACGCCAGAGCTGTATATCACAGCCCCGACAATATCGAAGTGCTTTCCGGTACGACCATGAAGGCATACGGACCTCAGGAAATGAAGTCCATGAAGTCATTGTTTACCAGCCTGATGTCATCCGGTGTATTATCCGAGGCGGAAGACGGCAGGATCCAGTTTGACAGAAACTATCAGTTCCGTGACCTGAATACCGCTGCCCAGTTCCTCATGCACAGAGGCGGAGACAATACCGCCGCATGGACAAGGGAGAACGGTGAAGCGCTGACGCTCAAACCGGTGGAAACAGCTCCTGCCAAGCCTGTACAGCAGCAGCCGGCAAAGAAAAAGCTGCAGCCCCGCAGACGTCAGTCACAGCAGAAGAAACAGAAATCTGCTCAACAGAAGAATCCTGAACAGAAAAAGCAGGAAGCACCTGCGCAGAAGAAACAGGAACAGAAAAAGCAGGAAGCTCCGGTTCAGCAGAAAAACAAGCAGAATCCTTCCGGAAACCAGCAGCCCAAGGCCAGAAATGAAAAGCCCCGCACAGAACAGGAACGCAAAATGGAAGTCCGTGTCATCAGGGCGGATAAAAAGGAACCTGCTGAAAAGAAGGAACAGGCAAAGAAAAAAACAGATACTTCAGGTTTTCTGAAGAATCTGTTCAGATCCAAGGGTTAATCCCGCAGGGAGTAATAATCTTTGTATTTCTGAAACGCATTAGGGATCGCGCGCTGAGCGAGATCCTTTTTGTCTGCCAGGATACAGTCTTCCGCACATGTCAGAGGGGACGCGGTCCTGATCTCATATGCGCGCATATGCCACTCCAGATGGGTGAAGATATGCTTGCTGTCGGGAAGCCGCCTGATATGCAGAGGTTCGAACCCCATTCGTTCCGTTTCATCCAGTGCTTCCCTGACGGACAGCACGGCATCAACGGAAGGGAATTCATAAAGTCCGGCAAGAAGTCCTGTCTCAGGGCGTTTATGAAGCAGGAAGTGCTCACCATCCCGGATGACCAGAATGGTCTTATCAATGATCCTGCGCTGTTTCAGCGGACTCCTGTAAGGAATTTTGTCTATAGTCTGTTCAAGACATGCTGTACATACATGTTTAAAAGGACATTCACTGCAGTGCGGGAGACCGTTGGGAACACAGACAAGGGCCCCGAGCTCCATCCATGCCTGGGTAAAGTCCCGGACGGTATCCCTGTCCGGTGTCCATGTATCATAACAGCGCTGAATGATCTCTTCCATCATCTGCTTTGTATGAACATCCCGGATATCATCTTCCATGCCGAACAGTCTTGCCAGCACCCGCATGACATTGCCATCCACCGCTGCAGCAGGTCTGCCATAGGCAATGGCAGAAATAGCACCGGCTGTATACGGACCGATCCCCGGCAGGCGGATCAGCTCATCACGCTCTTCCGGGAGTTTTCCCCCATACTTATCCATGAGCACGGCTGCGCATTTCTTCAGGTTTCTTGCCCGGCTGTAATAGCCCATGCCTTCCCATAGCCGCATCAGTCTGTCGTCATCACATGACGCAAGAGAAGGGATATCGGGAAGCTCGGAAGTAAATTCAATGAATTTATCCCGTACCGCCTCTACACGTGTCTGCTGCAGCATGATCTCGCTCAGCCAGACATGGTATGGATCGCCTGTTTCACGCCATGGCAGTTCACGCTTATTCGCCGAATACCATGACAGCAGTTCAGTCTTCATGTCATCTGTAATTTCATATGTCTGTTTGTGGCTGTTCATGAAAACAATTTTACAACGGTTTTGATAATTGAGAAAAGGCAGATACTGGTTTATAATGTACTGGCAATGCAGGCGTGGTTCAATGGCAGAACCTCAGCTTCCCAAGCTGATGACGCGGGTTCGATTCCCGTCGCCTGCTCTTTTTTAATGCTTTCAGGCTTGTACGAAGAAGAAAAAGCTGCCGTTAAGCAGCGATCAGAGAAGATTCGGATGAAATAAGTGTTTATACGGAAAGAGCCTTTCCGCCAATACCAACGCTATCCGCGGACTCTGATAAACAAGATCTCCGTTTTTACAGCAACTCCTGCGGGATCCGGCGGTTATGGTCGTAGTATTCCCGGTCAAGCTGATCAAGCGGGCGGATCACGCGACAGGGATTTCCGAAAGCGAGAACATTTTCCGGAATATCCTTTGTTACGATGCTTCCGGCACCGATGACGCTGTTGTCTCCGATCGTAACACCGGGAAGAATGATGGCTCCGGCACCGATCCAGCAGTTTTTCCCGATCCGTACGGGAAGATTGTACTGCAGTCCTTTTTCCCTGTGTTCCGGAGAGAGGGGATGGGTACCGGTGCAGATCGTTACATTCGGACCGAACATGGTATGATCCCCGATCTCGATCACAGTATCATCGACCATGGTCAGGTTGAAATTGGCATAGACATAATTTCCGAGCTTTACGAAATGACCGCCCCAGTTGGCATGCAGCGGCGGTTCAATATAACAGCCTTCGCCGACCTGGGCAAACATCTGCTTCAGAAGTGTCTGCCGTTTTTCCTGTTCCTCAGGTTTTGTCTGATTATATTCGTACTGAAGCAGAAGACACTGTTTCTGGACAGCCTGGATATCGCTCAGATTGGGATCATACAGATCACGGCTGTGCAGCAGATCAAATTCACTCATAAAGCACCTCTTTTTCTTCAGTATAAAGCAGACAGTACATTTCTGCACTGTCTGCTTTGACGGGATATTTTTAATTCTCTGAAGGTTCTTCCGGTATCTTGCGTGTCTGACGCCACTGTGCGTATGCGGACAGTTCCGGCTCTACCATTTTCAGCACGACCATTGCGACACCGATATCGTCCAGATGTCCGATCAGCGGGATGTTGTCGGGGATCAGGTCTTTTCTCTTCACAAAGTAGAGGAAAGAACTGACGATCGTGTCGATCAGGAAAGCTTTGACTAGTTTTGTTACAACTCGAAATAACAGATTAGTTATACGATTCAATCTTATGTAAAATAGAAGCTTTAAAACTTACATGTGACTTGTATGTATTTACAATCTCTTAACTTCCTCCGCAAGGTATTCTTCAATCAGATAAATCTCAGCTATAGGTTGTTTTAAATTTGTTGAAAAACGGATGATGCTCTGGTGACATAGGACAAAACGATTTTTACATCGATATGAGTATCATTGAATTTGCTTTTTGCAGAAGAAATAATCATTCGATTCGTCCACTTGAAATACGTATTAATACGTATTATTATATTACCGTGATAAGGAGGGGCCATATGCCTATGACGTCCAAGGCAATGGTTGCACTTCTTCTGAAAAACGGGTTTATTGAGGTGACCGGAAATGGTTCTCATAGAAAATTCTATAATCCTGTTACAAAGAAGAAGGCAATAGTGCCTTACCACAATGGGGACCTGGGAAAAGGATTGGAACAAGCCATCCTGAAACTGGCAGGGCTGAAAAAATAAGCCCTTCCCCATTTCTGAAAGAGAGAGGTGCATATGGGAAACATTTACTATCCTGCCGTATTTCATGTTTCTGAGGATAATAGTGGCTACTGGATCGAGTTTCCGGACCTTCCCGGTTGTTTTACAGAAGGGAAAACCGATAAAGAAGCCGTGGAAATGGCAAAAGATGCCTTAAGCCTGTATCTTGATACAAGTGATGAGGATTTTGAGTTCTCCATCAATCAGCCGTCTTCGCTGTCAGACATTCAAAAAAAATATCCGGGTGAGATCATTATGCTGATAGAAGGGGATCCGGGATATTATGCCCGGAAATATAACACTAAAGCTGTAAAAAAAACACTGACAATTCCCCAATGGCTGAATGACCGTGCGGTAAAAGAAAAAATCAATTTCTCAAAAGTACTGCAGGATGCATTGATCTCAAAACTAGGATTATAGTTTAAATCTCATTTCCAATATGAAAATCCCGCCTCAGCGGTGCCGTGTTCAGCACAGTATGCTTTGGCGGGATATTTTTAATTTTCTGAAGGTTCTTCCGGTGTCTCGCGTGTCTGACGCCACTGTGCGTATGCGGACAGTTCCGGCTCTACCATTTTCAGTGCAACCATTGCGACACCGATATCGTCCAGATGCCCGATCAGCGGGATGTTGTCGGGGATCAGGTCTTTTCTCTTCACAAAGTAGAGGAAAGAGCTGACGATCGCTGCGATCACTTTCGGAGAAACTTCCGTGTAGTCCTTTGTGACATAGCTCTTGACCATGGAGATCATAAGCGGGACATTGGACAGTGTCGTACCGACTGTCGGTACATCCTTCAGCCTTGTCTGAAGGTCATCCAGAAGTCCGTCGATCTTTGCCGGATCCTGGATCAGTTCCTGTGCCTGATCAATTCCGTTGTCAATTGCGGCTTTTGCTTTTTCAAGATCAAATGATGTTTCCATAATAACGATTCCTTTCTGTTTTCATTGAATTTAACTGTATTTTGGCAAACAGATAACTGCTGGGTTTGCTAATAAAATTATATATCTTCTGTAAACAATAATACGTATTTTTGAACAGTTCTGCTCAGTCCGGTGTATGAAAAAACGGAACCGTAAAGTTCCGTTCAGCTGACCTGTCTTACCATTTTCATGGCGTAATACAGCAGTGCGATGCATATTGGCAGAAGTATAATCTCGAGCAGTACTGCTCCGGCATAAGTGGCGAGGATGACGGTACATGCGTCAACCGCAAAGTGGATCAGGAATGCCAACAGCAGGTATTTCCGATATGCGCCGCCTTTAGTGACAGCTTTCCATACAAAGATCGACAGTGCGACGTGCAGGCATATTGCTGAAACACGTTCCACGATACCCAGCAGGAACATATATGTCGGATAAGCAGCGATCTGTGCAGCCATATCCTCTGCCAGTCCCGGTACATTTGTCGGACCGACGGGAGGCCCTGCCAGGGCAAGGACCAGATTGTTGATCCCGGTAATGCCCAGGACGACCATAGCCTCAAATCCTCCATGGCCTGCTCCGTACATGACAGCGTTCATGTCATTGCTGTACATGTCCTTCATCAGAAACCGCATGGCAAGATATCTTCCGGTCTCTTCAAACAGCGCCGCCATGAATCCGCCGTACAGCGCGTACAGAAAGATGTTCTGCTGGATGGTCATCCCTGCCGGTGATGTCAGCACGACCTGATGGACCATTGCCTCGAGTGTCAGGGCAAACACCAGCATGACGATCGCGCCGATCAGGAATGCTTTGACTTTGCAGTGATATTTATTGCGCAGTACGAGCAGAAGTGCCAGCGGCAGCAGGAAACCTGTCAGTACCTGCAGGACCATCATGAACAGCTTTATGCCTGAAACCATATTACTTCTCCAGTATTCTGACAGCTGTACCGTAAACAACGACTTCCGCAGCTCCCTGCATCAGGGAGGAAGAGCCGAAACGGATGCCGATAATGGCATCGGCACCGAGTGCCTCCGCTTCATCTACCATTCTCTTTGTAGCGAGCTGGCGCGCTTCAATGAGCATTTCGGTGTATCCGACGATCTCACCGCCGACTAGTGTCTTCATCCCGGCCATGAAATCCTTGCCGAGGTTCTTTGACTGTACGATCGTTCCTTTGACGAGACCCAGGGCTTCAAATTCCTGTCCCGGGATGTGTTCAATACTTAGAAGCTTCATCTATTTCTCCTTTCTGCACTTCGCTAAGCCTCTGCCGAAGTGCCAGTATGATCCCTATAATCATGGAACCGATGATAAAGATCATCATCCATAATATGGCTGTAGGTGCTGGGTCTTCCTTGTTTGCCCAGAGTATCAATACCAGCAGCATCATAAACATTCCGATCGATACTGCTGCTGCGGCAATTGCTCCGGTCCGTCTCTTTCTGACATCTGACTCCCGGACATTCATAAATCTGGTTCCTCCTTTTTCCATTTCACTGATCTCTTCCAGATATGCCTGGGCATCCAGCCCGGCAAACTCAGTGTGTTCTTTCATCAGTTTTTCGCAGATCTCCTGATTATGCACGAGGTCCTGCCTGCGGTGTGAAAGGCTGATGATATGGTGATCCATGCATTCCCCGAATGAAAGGCTTCCGTTCTGTATCCTACGGATATCCACGCAAGAGATCCCGAGCTTGCGGAGGAGCTTGATCCTGTTCAGATCCTCTACATCCGCAAGGGAATATTCACGGTATCCGTTTGCCGGATCCCTGTTCGGCCTGATCAGTTCCTGCTCCTCATAAAAACGGATATTCTTTTTGGAAATGCCTGTTAATTCTTCAACCTGGTTGATCTTCATATATGATTTTCACAGCCTTTTCTGCTTTGATACTTCAAATGTAAGGCTTCCCCTTGGTGGAAGGTCAAGAGAAAATCAGAAAAAAGTATTTTTTTTGCCTGAAAATGGTTTGAACGGCAAACAGAAGGGCATGATACCTCTTCTGTGTGTTAAACTAACTGATAAGCTGAAGAGGAAAACGATATGAGTGAATATACGATCAAGGAATATAAAGAATGGCTTCTGTCGCAGACAGATGATGCATATGAACTGAAAAATGATGAAGAAAAGAACCGGATCAGGTTTCTGACGCAGTACGCGGAAGGCGTTGCGTCACTGCATGAGGATCTGGGGATCGTTGAACTGACGATCACGACACTGGCTGACAGTCAGACAATGTTCTATCTTCATTTTGAACCGAACAGCCCCGAACATGCGGAAGGACTGTTCAAGGAAATGAAGGAGACACTGCTGACACAGAATGAAAAGCACGGTGTCAGGGTCCTGCTGACATGTTCCTGCGGACTGACTACGGGATTCTTTGCGGAACAGCTGCAGGCAGCAGCAGAAGCGCTGAGCCTGGATTACAAATTTGACGCCGTATCATTTACAACGATCTATGAAAAAGCGTTTGATTATGATGTCATCCTGCTTGCGCCGCAGATCCAGTATGAGCACAAAAAACTGGCATCCGTGCTGAACGATAAGATCATCCTGGATATCCCTGCGGCAGCCTTTGCCCAGTATAAGCCGGCAGTCGTCATTGACATGATCAGCGATGCTCTGAAAGAAAAGAAGAATAACGTCCCGGAAGAAAAGCCTGCGGCAGATCTCAATATCGGAATGGTTTCCGACAACGATCAGGTCATCCTGTCCGTCGGCATGCTGGAAGATCATGACAGTGTCCGTGTTTCCTACCGTATCTATGATCACGGGAAGGTCACTCTGGATGATCAGGTCATAAAAAAGACCGTGTCGGAAGAAGACCTGAACGACCTGCTGAGCTATGTGCTGAAAAAGCATGAGGAAGTTGAAATGATCGGCATTGCAATGCCGGGCATCGCATACCATGGACAGGTATACAGTGCGCTGTACGGATTCGATCATGTTGACCTTGCGGACAACCTGAGAAGGAAATACGGAAAACAGATCGTGATCATGAATGATATCAATGCGCTTGCGCTCGGATATTATTCCATGCATGACGATACGAGGGATCTTGTATTCTACTATCTGCCCAGAGGAAACGCTGACGGCGGCTCAGGCATCGTCATGAACGGCAAGATCCAGATGGGCTATATGAACATGGCAGGCGACCATATCGGTGAACTGACCGGAAGGTTCGTGGATGACGCAGCGAAGAAGTGTGAAACACCTGAAGGCTGTGTTGAGATCATCGCAACAGCGCTGTATGCATATCTGTGTACGATCGCTCCGGAACGCCTGGTCGTTTACAGTGAACTGCTGGCAGATATCGATGATGTCAGGGAAGAACTGAAGAAACTGCTGCCGGAAGAATATATTCCGGATATGGTCAGGGTCCTGTCACTTAAGGAATACATGCTGAACGGCATTATGATGAGATGCATGCGGGCTCTGCAGTCAAAGGACTGGCTGGAAGTCAACAAGAAGTGATAAAAAAAGGAAGCTGTGCGCTTCCCTAGATCAATTGATAATGCTTTAAAGCTTTGTATATACCGTCATGGTCGGCGTCATCAGTGATGTAGCCGGCCTTTTCTTTTACCTGCGGGGCACCGTTTGCCATGCATACGGCTGTATGGACATGTTCCAGCATCTGCAGGTCGTTTCCGCCGTCACCGAACCCCATGGTCTCTTCCAGGGAAATGCCATAGTATTCCAGGAAGCAGTCAATGCCTTTCTGCTTGGTGCCTCCTTTCGGGGAAATGTCCGTAAAGAGGGGATGCCACCTGGCGCTGGTGCAGTCAGGCATATGCTTCAGCAGTTCCGCTTCCTCTTCTTCACTGATGAATGCCATGCACTGATAGACATGTTCTTCTGTAATATGCGAGATGTCACCGGCAGGATGGTTGTCATTCTTTGTGATCGCATGGATCGCGTCGACCCGTTCATCCCGGAAGTTGAATACTTTCGTATCACGCAGTGTGAAACCGCAGGGGAAGGGATGTTCTTTCAGATAGGAAACAAGGTATTCCAGCTGTTCTTTTGCAATCGTGTTTTCATAGATGACACGGTCTTTTGTATAGCAGAACTGTCCGTTCAGCGTAATATACCCGTCAAATTCCAGGTCCCTCAGCACAGCAAGCCCGTCTTTTCCTCTGCCGGTCGCAATAAAGATGCGGATACCGTTTTTCTGAAGCTGTTTCAATGCCTGATACGCTGACTCCGGCATTTCATGCGTGTTGAAACTGACGAGTGTACCGTCTATATCGAAGAAGATAGCTTTGACCATAGATGACTCCTGTTTACAGGAATATTATATCGTGTACATTGACCAAAAAGAACCAATGGTTCCGAACATACCCTGATTTCAGGGGAAGCATATTCCCGGGAATAAAACAGTCTTGAATGAGTTTATATCTATGTGTTATATGTTAATCAAAAGAGAGGGTACGCATGGATAAAGTCATAGTCAGATCCGTATATGATGCTTTTGAGTACGTTATGGACCATTATTATCCGAACGGACAGGAAGAATATGCGCCGAGAAAAGATACCTATGCAGTGATATCCATACAGGATACACATACTGATGGATTCGGTTTTGTATTTACAAAGAGCAGATACTGCAAGGATGTGCTGACCCTGTATTTTGATGACATCTTCAAGGAGGTAAGGGGTGCTGTCCTCTTCAGTGAAGAGCAGGCGGAAGAGATTATCTCGTTTATCTGGAAGAGCAGGAATGCCAATACACTGCTTGTCCATTGTTATGGGGGTGTTTCCAGATCTGCTGCGATAGGCGCCTTTGCAGTCAAGATGCTAGGCGGGGACAATACGGAGTATTTCCAGAAGCTCAACCCGAACAGACATATCTACGATACTCTGGAAGAGGTCTGGCTGCGCATGACAGAAGCACAATAGTTACAAAAAGGGGATACCGCTGCGGTATCCCTTTCATGACTATTCGTAGTATTCCCAGACATCCTGGACGACATTGTATTCATATACCCTGCTGTGATCTTCAGCGACAGCGAATGTACGTTCCCGGGTGAACCAGCCGTTAGGCTGTATCGTTCCGAAGTATGCGATATAGCAGGTTTTATCTTCCAGGATGATCGTTTCCGTCCAGTTATCCGGATCGGACGCGTATTCTGTGAGCTCAGGATACTGCGCAAGCAGTGTATCAAACAGTCCCTGCTGATAAACATCCGCAGGTTCCGTGTCATATGTGAAGTTATGGATGATGCCGCCTTCATTGAAGGAAGGATCTTTGCTGTAGTCTTCCGGCAGGAAGCTGACCGAATTATCGCTGCTGTCAGTGACCGTGATGGAAGTCACAGGATCATCCAGGCTGCAGACAATGAATACAGGTTCACCGGATTCACTTCTGTAGAGTACCTCCGGATCATTGATGTCGCTGATGTTGTTGACTGCGACTGAGGCATTGGGATCCGTCGGGACCACACATATCAGCATGTCTCCGTCATCCACTACGATATGTGAGTAGTCGATATCTGACATGAACGGATACAGATCTTTATAGATCGTTGCCTTAAATGTATCAATGACAGTTCCGTAGATACCGCTGATCACGGCGACAGATACAGGACTCCCCTGCATGGCGGCACTGTATCTTAACTGATCCAGTTCATTGTCATACGGCATGATCAGTACTTCACTGCCGTTCACGTCAAAGATATCCGTTTCATGTTCACCCATAGGTCCAGTGCAGTTGTCATTGTTTCTGCCGCAGGGATATGACACGAGGAATTTCGTCAGGTCATTCGTGTTCATGGTTATATCCGCATCCCTGAACTCATAATACAGTTCACCGTCTTCGTCAAAGAGCACTGCATATGTTCCGCCGAACTGGGCTGCACAGTTGTAGGAGAAGAACCACAGATCATCCATCTGCTGCAGTACGCACATGCCGTATTCACTGTTGATCTTTACATCCATGTCTTCAAACAGTTCCAGTTCCGTCGCTTCAGCGCCTTCCAGCAAAACATGGTCATATACGATACAGCTGCCTGACTGGCAGTAGGGTACTTCCTGAACGGAGCCTGTCAGATGCAGGGCAGTCTGATCATTGATCCTGTAGCGCACGTTTTCTTCCTGGGGATGAAAGCTCAGCAGTTCCTCACCGGCCATGATCTCAGTGACAGTTTCTTCCTCTGCCGGGAAAGGCACTGCAGTTTCCGCAGGCTGCTCAGATGCGGCATTCGCACATCCTGTAACAAGCAGTCCCGTTAATATTAACAAGTATGTATGTCTCATGGATACCTCCGGCAGGTTTCTTTCCTGCAATTTTATCGTATCTGAATTCACTGTAAAAAACAGTAAAAAAGCAGGGAAAACAAGCATTGTCTATCCTATTATATATAATGCGTTATAAAAACCGGTCAAAGTTCAAGTGACCGGTGTACTTACGATCAATGTTTTGTGTCGGAAAGCGGTGCGGTGTTCCCCAGCATGACATTGGATATGAACTCTGTGTTGCCTGCTTTGAACTCTGCCATGCCGTTATATTTTTCTGCGGTCTGCTGAATAGAACCAAGACCGATGCCGCTTCCGTTGGTAGTGGACAGGAATCTGCTGTTCTTCATCCTGGTATTTCCATCATAGCTGTTGACCTGGGTGATATAAAGATGTCCGTTCTCGTCTTCTTCAGCGTTCAGATTGATATACCGTTTTTCTTCCGGCACGGTCATACAGCCTTTGAGGGCATTGGACAGAAGATTACCGAATACAATGCAGAGGTCTGTTTCACTGATCTGAATTGATTCAGGGATATTGATCTTCCAGTTCAGCTTGATTTGACTGTTAAGGGCATTGCTGTGGTAATGGTTCAATACGGCGTTGAGAGGAATGCTGTGCGTATATTTGACAGTGGATTCCGGAAGAGGGTTGTCTTTGAAGTATTGATCCATGAATGTATTGAGCTCGTCATACTTCTGATCTGCCAGCAGTGTCTGCATCGTGATCATGATCTGTTTGAAGTCATGCCGGATGCGTGAGGAATCCTGTACGTATGACAGATTGTTTTTATAGTATTCAGTTTCCATCTGAAGCTGTACGGTTAAATTCGCTGCCTGATCAAGTTTGACTTTATCTTCTGCATGTCTGTACGAATGTTCCATATAGAGACAAAGCAGTGTGAACAGAATCGTCTCTGCAGCGATTGCCCGGTAGGGATTCAGATATCTTGTGGGTTTTTTTTCGACGTCGATCGTCATATAAATGTTGATCGCAGCAATAATGAACGGTACCAGCCAGGCATTATTCCAAAAGCTTTTGTCATAACAGGTACGGATCAGATGAACTGCAGACTTTCTGCGTATGTAAAAACAGTACAATACCAGGATGCAGTATATATACATAGGAACTAATTGAAGAATACCGGATGATGGCTGTTCGCCTGAGTTCAGAATCATATATATACTTATGAAAATGTTTGCCCCAAAACTAAGTGAAGCAGTTACCAGACAGAAAACAAACGTTTTCTTTTTCAGGTTCAGATCTTTGAAACTATATATATAGCTCAGATAGGAACCGGTCATTAAAGTATATATGACTGCGCGCATACTGCAGCTGGAGTCTATATAAACAGATATACCAATCACAATGAAAACACCTGTGATGAACGATATGATCTCTTTGTTTTGGATCCTGCCGTTTTCAGGAGCTGACAGTATCAGGATGATCACCGCACCGATCAGTACAATGCCATAGGAGGATATGTTCGGGAAAGGGATCATATACCGTTCCCTTCTTTTGACAGCATTGCAGCCCGTCTTTCGAACTGCCATCTGATATATGTCTGATAAATACTGCTGTGTGTTCTGGAATTCAGGGGGAATGTAGCGTCGTCATCCATGATACATGTAATACCCTGGATATCCCGGACATGTTCCATGTTGACCATGACACCCCGGTTGATGACAAGGAACCTGCTGTCATTCAGCAGTTTTTTCTTTAAGTCAGAGAATGTCATGCGGAAACGGATCTGTGTATCCGAAACCAGGATCAGATAGTTGGCATCCGAATAGATATACCTGATATCTGAATAAAGGATCAGGTAGTTTTTCTGCGGAATGACAAATGCCGGATCAGTACCTGGTGCAGTTGTCTTTACAATGTCATTGATCACATTCCTGAGTCGTTCCTGAGTAATAGGTTTCAGAAGATAATCAAACGCATGAACTGAGAATGCTTCAGCGTAATGTTCATTATAATTAGTCGTAAATACCAGGAAAGGACGGATACTGTATTCCCTCAGTGCCTGTGAGAGGGTAATACCGTCCGGTTCCATGTAGATATCCATAAATACAATAGAAAAAGGAATAACTGAAAGATCCTTCAGAAATTGTTCTCCATTACCATAAGATCTGATGTCTGTTGAAATATCTGCTTCACGGCAAACGATTCCCAGCAGTCTGATCAGTTCATCACGATCAACTTTGTTGTCATCAATCACAGCTATATTCATATCCATGTTCCTTTATTGTAATCCACAAATTTTAATATTTGTCGTTTTTTTTAATTAGTAAACATTTACACACCTACAATATAAAAAAACAGATCATTTCCCGCCTTCAAACATCCCACTACAATGTCGTTCATCCCAGCCTACTTTAGGCATTTACAAGATTCAAATAAAATGACTTTAGTCTGTACCATCAGACTTAAGCGATTTCCTGACGAAAATGATTTTCAGTGTCTTTTCGTCTGTAGAAATGGGGGAGAAAGTATGCTTAGTTTTGGTAAAAAATTATCTAAGATGGCTGTCTCTTTACTGCTTGCTTTGACAACGGTGATAACGACTAACCCTGTTATCACGGTTTCAGCTGCGGCAGGAGATACACCACCACACACAAAGAGCATCCATGACAATGAAGACGGTACTTGGACACTGTCTTTGGATGTCGTTGGTGAATCTGAAAAAAAGCCGAATAATGTCAATGTAATTGTTATTGTTGACACTTCCGGTTCTATGGATACAAGAACTGGAGGTTACGGTAGTGCAACACGAATGGAAGCAGCACAAAGTGCGGTAAATAGTTTGGCAGATAAGTTGTTTGCATATAATACAACTTCTGCGCCAAACACAGTACAGATGGCTTTGGTTAGTTTTTCGACCAAGGCCACCGCGGGCAGTCCGACAAATAGTGTCGCAACATTCAAAAGCAGTATTAACAACCTTGATGCTGATGGCGGTACTAACTGGGAGGATGCACTTGTTAAAGCAAAAAATGTAAGCTTTGGAGATGATGATCCAACCTTTGTTATTTTTGTGTCTGACGGAAATCCTACCTTCAGAAATACAAGAGGTAACTATAATCCAATGGATAACTATTATTATAACTCTGAAGGAGTTTATGGTAATGGTAGTGACTCACAAACTGTTGGGGGTATTACTGCAGCTACGACAATCAGCCGTTGCTATGATCATGCAAAGGATGACGCGGCTTCATTGGCTTCAGCTGTTGGGACCAGCAATTTCTATACAATCGGTGCATATGGTAATGTTGACCGTATGCAGTCATTGACTACAGATGCTGGAGCACCTTCATCAAATTACTATTCAGCAGCGAATACTACGGCTTTACAGAATGCACTTTCTGAAATCCTCGCAAAGATTGAAATGTCTGGTATTGGAAATGCTGAGATCACTGATGGTACGACGAATCAAGTAACAACATCAAGTGGTAAAATTGAACTCCTTGAAGTTGATACAACATCATATAAATATTACAAAGCAGGTCAGGAATGGGCTGATGCTCCGGAAGCTACGTTTGAAAATGGCGCGGTTAATTGGGATCTTTCTGATGAGGGCGTACTTGAAAACGGTGTAAGATACACAGTTACTTTCGACGTATATCCCAGCCAGTACACATATGATACGATCGCTAAGCTTAAGAATGGTGACTTAACGTATACTAATCTTGATCCGGAACTCAAGAAATATATCGTTGATAATGGCGATGGATCATATTCACTTCGTACAAATACAAATGCTACTCTTTCGTATGATGATACAAGAGATGAGGCGGGACAGCAGGAAGTAGGATATACAAATCCTGATCCTGTAGGAACAAATTCTGCAACTATGTCAGTTACTAAGGCATGGGAAAATGAACTTGATGCACGCAAAGTCGGCTCCATTAATATGACTGTTCTGATGGATGGAGATAGTTTCCATGATGTAACATTAAGTGATCCTGCATGGACAGTGAATAATATTTATGTATCCCCTGGTATTATTAAAGGCGGAAAGGTTCTTGAAGGAGCTGAAGGACATGACTTCAAATTTGATGAACTTGGCTCTGAACAGTACAACTGGGAACTTGTAACACCGACAGTACATCCGATGATCATCGATGGCACTTTAACTATGCTTACATTAGTTGATGCGGATCATCCTCTGCCTTCAGGTGCTCAGACATATTCAATTAATGGCAAAACATATTACTCAAACGGATCTTCTTCAGCAAGCCTGGACGCATATAACTATCGTCGTTCAAATCTGAACCTGACGAAGGTTGTTACAGGTGAAGATGCACCTGAAGATACAACATTCCCGTTCACGCTTACTGTAAACAACAGCAAGGCTTCAAGCGGAAGTGCATCAGACACGAATTCCGATTATTGGGTATGGTTCTCAATTTATGACACAAAGGCTGGAGCAACTGTTACTGATGCAGAACTGTCCGGTACTGGTTTAGAGGGACCGAATGCTGATGGCTATTATCACATTCCTAGTGGAAGTGCAATTACAGTAGAGATGAAAAATGGATGGAACATTCGTTTCACCAACCTGCCTACTGGAACAACATATACGTTTGCTGAGGGTACATTAGCTGATGGATTTGCGTTCAATAAAGCAGAGCTTACAGGTGGTACTGATGAATCATTTAATGGTGCTCAGACATCTACTGGTACTGTTCAGGAAACAAACAAAAGTTATACTGTAACATATACAAATGATTATCAGTTGACTGATCTTGAAATCACGAAAGAATGGGTAGATGACAACAATCAGGATGGCAAACGTTTATCAGTTGACGAACTAAAGGCAAAACTTACACTTTCTCCTGCAGTTGAAGGAAAAGAACCTACGATTGAAGATAACGGCGATAATACATATACCATTACTTATACAGGACTTCCTCGCTTTAACAATGGAGAAGAAGTTGAATATACAGTAACAGAATCAGCAATTGATGGTTATACAACAACCGGAAGCCCTGCAAAAGACCATGGAACGATCACTAATACGCATGAATCCGAAAAAATTTCAGTTAATGTTAAGAAAATTTGGGATGATGATGACGATATCGGTAAGATTCGTCCGACTTCAATTCAGGTTCAGTTAAAAGCTGGCACAGAAGCTTCCGGCGATCCTGTAACATTGAATAATGAAAATGAATGGACATATACATGGTCGGATCTTCCGAAATATAAAGCTGGAGAAGAAATTGTCTATACAGCCGATGAAACTGCAGTTCCTACAGGTTATACAAAAGAAGGACCTGTCAAAAGTGAAGGGCAAGATGGAACTATAGTATTTACGGTAACTAACAAATATAGTCCTACACCTACAACAGCAAGCTTCCCTGTGAAGAAAGTACTGAGTGTACCGGACGGACAGACAGGACCGACAGACTGGACATACACGATCAATGTCACAGCGAATGACGGAGCGCCTGCAGCTGAGACAATGACAGGAACAGTCACAAAGGCAGAGCCTGAAGTGACATTCGGAGACTTCACATACACGAAGCCTGGAACATATACCTACACAGTAAGTGAAGACGGGACAGTAGCAGGAGTCACG
>JAFRJJ010000054.1 GCA_017432325.1 Solobacterium sp.
ATATCTGGAACTGGTATCCAATGGTTGTTTGAAGAGCCGTATGCGGGAAAATCGCACGTACGGTTCTGTGAGGGGCGGCAGGCAGGCCTTTCACTTACACAATGTTTATGAAAGGAGTGTCGAGCATGCCTACTCGACGGACTCGTATGGCAAAAACAGTAGTGATCACGGGAAGCGGAAGGGGACTGGGCTTGGCAATGGCCAGGGTATTCCGCTCGAAAGGCTTCAATGTTGTAGTGTCGGATTTCAATGAGATCAATCTCAGCAACGGTGTCAGGGAACTGAATGATATGAACGGACTGTTCAACGGTGTAACAGGCGTGAAGGCGGATGTGACTTCTCTGGAAGATCTGGAACATCTGTGGGACAAGGCAGTGGAAACTTACGGTGAAGTGGATATCTGGATCAACAATGCCGGCGTCAACCAGCCGATGGTACCAATGTGGGAACTGACAAAGGAACAGATGGACATCATCGTGGATATCGATCTCAAAGGCGCTATGTACGGATGCAGGACAGCAATCAACGGCATGAACCGGCAGGGACACGGGTGTGTGTACTGCATCGAAGGATTCGGCTCCAATGACGCGGTACAGCTCGGCCTGACAGTTTACGGGGCATCCAAGCGCGCAGTAAAATACCTGACGGCAGGGATCGCGAAGGAACTGGAGCTGACGGGCAGCCCGGTCGTGATCGGAAGGCTGAATCCTGGCATCATGATCACGGACTTCATCACCAAACCGCTCGGACAGGACGGTACAATGGAGCTTTCGGAGAAAACAAAGAAGGTATACAACATCCTGGGCGATAAGCCGGAAACAGTCGCGTCATTCCTGGTCGAAGGAATGATCAGGAACCTGAAAAAGAAAAAGAATGATGATTACATTGCCTGGCTGACCAATTCCAAATCAGCCTGGAGATTCATGACATCACCATTCAATCAAAGGGATTTCTTCAAATAATACGGTCAGTGCTCATGCACTGATCTTTTTATATTCTGCCTTCCCATTCCGCGTCAAATTCATCAAGGAACATTTCCATGAAATCATGCCTGTGCTGCGCCATGATCTTTCCTGAGGAAGTGTTCATCATGTCCTTCAGGAGCATCAGCTTTTCATAGAAGTGTCCGATCGTGGATGACTGTGAGTTCCTGTATTCTTCCTTGCTGAGATCTGCCCTGTATGTTTCGGCAGGATCCCAGATCTTCCTGTGATGGCTTCCGCCATAGGCGAACGCGCGGGCGATGCCGATGGCTCCCATGGCATCCAGTCTGTCGGCATCCTGTACGATCCTGCCTTCCGGTGTATCCGGTACGACAGAGTCTTTTCCGGAGAAGGAGACCTGCTCGATGATCCGGCAGATATTGTCTGCCTGTACATCGGAGATCCCGTATTTCTTCATGATCCTGACAGCATTGTCATGTGTTTTTTCCGTGTCCGGGGAAACCTTATAGTCGTCCGCGTCATGCAGAAGGGCAGCGATTCCGACGATGAATTCACGCGCGTGTTCTTCCCTGGCGATCATCATGGCCATTTTATAAACGCGCATCGTATGGTCATAATCATGTCCGCCTGCATCAGAGGCAAACAGTTCTTTGATATCTTCCGTGATCCCTTCAAGGATCTGGCTCTGTGTTCTCAGCATAATCATTCTCCTGTGTATATCCACTATATTATAAATATCAACTGATACTTTTGTGGTAATATTTGTTCTGTAGCAGGGTGAGTTGTATGGCATACGAGAAAGAAAAAAAAGAGATCATGGAAGCGATGGCGGCGGGTGATGATGCGATCTATTACCTGGAAGGGGCCATGGAGAAACTGAACAGCGCCGGAAACTGGGGCATCGCCGATATCCTCGGCGGAGGCATGATCATCTCCGCAGTCAAGCGCAGCAGGATGCGTGAAGCACAGCGCGAAATGGAAAAAGCAAAACAGGCAATGATGCGCTTCAGCAGGGAAGTCGCGGATGTCGACCGTTCAATGAATACGGACCTCGATCTGGACGGATTCATGGGATTCGCCGATTTCTTCTTTGACAGCTTCTTTATCGATATGATGGTCCAGAGCAAGATCAATGATGCGAAGCGGCAGATCCAGGCAGCGCTGGAACAGGTAGAGGAAGTATGCGATATCCTGGACGCGATGCTCAGGAGATACGAAAAGGCTCAGTAGATTTGTCTTGACAAACATCAGCCGTAAGTGACATGATATCGGCATTGAGACACTGCTGTGTCTCATGCAGCAAGTAAACATACCGGCAGGGGGAGCCAGGTTTGCTTGAACCTGCGGCACTTATGGACAGCATTGTCTGACGTAAGGGACCGCTGATCAAACCGGTACAGTGGGGGCTGTATCGTTTTTTGTTGGAGAGTAAACACATGATCAATACAGTATTTCTGATCAACAGTATCCTGTTAGGCGTCGGACTTGCAATGGACGCGTTCAGCGTTTCCATGGCAAACGGGCTGAATGAGCCGCGTATGCGTATGAGCAAGGTACTGCTGATCGCGGGAACATTCGCATTCTTCCAGGCATTCATGCCGATGATGGGATGGCTGTGCGTGCATACGATCGTCAATATCTTTACGGCATTTGAAACGGTGATCCCCTGGATCGCCTTCGGACTGCTCGGGTATATCGGCGGAAAGATGCTGTGGGAAGGACTGCACGCGGATCCGGAAACACCGGAAGTCCACCAGGTCAGCCTCAGGGAATTGATGGTGCAGGGCGTTGCGACTTCGATCGACGCTCTGTCTGTCGGCTTTACGATCGCCGACTACAACGCCTCAGCGGCACTGCTTGCTTCAGCGATCATCGCCGCGGTCACATTCGTCATCTGCGTCAGCGGCGTTTCCATCGGCAAGGTGTTCGGAACAAAGCTTGCCGGGAAGGCATCGATCCTTGGCGGCGTGATCCTGATCGCGATCGGCATCGAGATCCTGCTAGGCGCCTACTTATAAAAAAACGAAGAAGCTTATGCTTCTTCGCTCAGGATCTGATACAGCAGTCTGTACAGCAGTTCTGCTTCTTCTTTGTTCAGAGGAACACAGGGACCTACTTTGGCCGGAATATCTCCGGCTTTTTCTTTCAGCCCGAGTCCCTGTTCCGTCAGCGTGATGAGGACCGTACGCTCATCATCCGCGCAGCGTGATCTCTTCAGAAGGCCTTCATCTTCCATCTTCTTCAGCATGGGGGTCACTGTGCCTGTGTCCAGGCGCAGCCTTCCGCAGATGTCGGAGATCCTGATCCCGTCTTTTTCCCACAGGACCATCATGACCAGGTACTGGGTATAGGTCAGTCCGATCTCTTTCAGATAGGGTGTATACAGTCCGGTCACCTTTCTGGCAGCCGCATAGAGCGGAAAGCAGAGCTGGTTTTCAAGGATCAGTGCAGGATCACTCATTACTGCTGGCTCCGTTTTCTGGCAGCCAGGTAGTTGACAGCAGACAGCGCAGCGACGTTGCCTTGTCCGGCTGACTTGATGTACTGATAGGGCTGGCCTGCAATGTCACCTGCCGCGA
This sequence comes from Solobacterium sp., assembly GCA_017432325.1. Taxonomy (GTDB): domain Bacteria; phylum Bacillota_I; class Bacilli_A; order Erysipelotrichales; family Erysipelotrichaceae; genus Bulleidia. The sequence goes on from JAFRJJ010000054.1 coordinate 3,524, forward strand.
ACAGGCCGGGGAGATTTGTGGCCATCTGAAGGTCTACCTTGACTGCGTTGCCTTCTACGGCAAGTCCGGGGACGAGCTGTCCCGGGAACTGGCTGTCTCTCAGGATAAAGACGCAGGATACCGGATATGTGTTCTGATCTGTGACAAGGGCATCTGTCTTCATGCCGCCTGTGATCTCGACAGGGCGTTCCCTGACGACTTCCACATTCGGACTGCTGAATGTGATGTCTCCTTTGTAGAGAGGGAAGTAATAAACTTTTTCACAGATCTCTCCGAGGAAGTCGGCTTCCTCTTCTTCATGTGCGCTGCCTCCGATGCAGGCAACGGTCTTACCTCTGTACAGCGGTGCATCGCACGTTGCGCAGTAACTGACGCCTCTGCCCAGCAGTTTTTCTTCGCCGGGATAAGGCTTGCCGGCTGTGACGCCGGTCGCCAGGATGACGGAATCCGCTTCAACGATCTGGTTGGCGGATGTCTGCAGTCCGAAGAAATCGCCCATAGCGTATACGGTCGTGATCTTTTCCTCGGTAATGCTGATATTGAGTTCTTCCAGCTGCTTTGTAAAAGCTGCAGCCATTTCTTTTCCGGTTACGGACGGAAGTCCGAGATAGTTCAGGATCGGATGATCGACGACCTGCATTTTTCTGGAAAGATCCTTACTGCCGAACAGAATGATGTTCTTGTTTCTGACAACAGCAGTGATGGCTGCTTCCAGACCGGCAGGGCCGGTTCCGATAATCGCGATATCGTAGCGTGTCATATCAGATCAGTCCTGCGATGCATTTTTCAACATCTTTCATGCTTGCGGTCGGTTCGAATCTTGCGACAACATTTCCTTCACGGTCGATGACGAATTTTGTGAAGTTCCATTTGATGTCGGGATTTGTCTTGTAGTTCTTGTCAAGCTTCTTCAGCATCGCGCTCATGGCAAGCGCTTTGGGACCGTGTCCGAATCCTTCGAAGCCTTTCTCGCTCTTCAGGAATGTGAAGAGGGGGAGGGCGTTTTCTCCGTTGACATCGGACTTCTTCATCTGCGGGAACTTTGTGTTGTATCTCAGTGTGCAGAATTCGTGGATCTCTTCATCTGTACCGGGTGTCTGTCCGGCAAACTGGTTGCAGGGTACATCGACTACTTCGAAGCCCTGATCATGATATTTTTCATAAATGGATTCAATGTCTTCGTACTGGGGTGTAAAACCGCAGCCTGTAGCTGTGTTGACGACCATGACGACTTTGCCTGCAAAATCCTTCATGGAAACTACATCACCTTTCGGTGTTGTTACGGAATAATCATAGAAACTCATTTGATGTGTACCTCCTTATATTTTGTGCAATTATATTGTATCAAATATAAATGAAAATGCAAAAGAAATGCTCACTTTTTTCTGTACTGCCTCGTCAGATACGCAAGCTTCGGCAGCGCTTCATCCAGGAAGCTGCGGTAGCCGCAGTAATCATCGCGCAGATAGCAGACATTCTGTCTGCGGCATCCGCCTCTGCAGAGGTTGATATGAGGGCAGTCGCTGCACGGGGACTTCCGGCAGGCGGAGGTGGCGATGAACTGCTTTGCCCGGTCTGAGTGCCTGAGCTGTTCAAAAGTGCAGTCCCTGAGATTGCCGAGCTCCAGTTCGTCCAGACAGAAGAAATCGCACGGATATACACTTCCGTCAGACTCGATGACATACTGGACGATGCACTGTCCGATCAGTCCGCACTGATACGGCGGAACGCCGTTGATCATGCCGGCCAGGTTTTCGAACAGGTTGACGCTCATGATATTGCCTTTCAGGGCATCCTCATACCAGCAGGCAAAGAACTCCTTGTAGAAGCGCTCAAAGTCTTCCGGTTTCAGTGCCAGCGGATCGTCTGTGTTCCCGAGTGCAGGCAGACAGGGGATCAGCTGGATGTATTCAAAGCGCTGCTGTTTATAAAAGGAATACAGGGCGGACGCATGGGATGACAGATCGTGCGTTACGACAGTCAGGATATTGTAATCAACGCCTGCTTTCTTCAGCAGTCTGATTCCTTTGAGCACGCGCAGGAAAGCGCCTTTGCCTTTTGCGTCATAGCGGAAATGATCATGATTCGTCTGGTAGCCGTCAAGACTGACACCGAGCAGGAAATTCCTGTCATGCAGGAACTGACAGAACTCCTCTGTCAGAAGCGTTGCGTTCGTCTGCATGGACCAGTTGACCTTGATGTTGTCATAACGGTCCAGTGCTTCCGCGAACTTTCTGAACCAGTCCACACCTGCAACCGTGGGTTCACCGCCCTGGAAACTGATGTTGGCGGTACCGCCTTCAGACAGCTCTTCATGGATCCGCTGTGTCAGGATGCCGATCATGTCATCCTGCATAATGCCGGTCGAAGCGACTTCACGGTTTTCGCTCACGTCAGCATAAAAACAATACCTGCATCTGAGGTTGCACAGTGAGGAAGCGGGTTTGATGAGTACAGACAGTTCTTTCATACATTTATTATGCAGTGAAAAAGAAAAAAACGAAAGTATTCATTAAAAGACAGAAACCCGGACCTTCCGGAAAAAAGAAAAAAGGACCGCAGGGAAAACGGTCTTTTATTCCGCCGCGTTCCGCATGCCGACGGACCGGGGCTATGTGCTTCAAACCGGACACACATGTCTGGGAAGGGACAGAACAGCAGGGGAGAACATATCAGGAGTGATGGAGCCTGTGAAGGAGTAATCAGCTGTTCATTGCATTCCGGTTAAGTTAGCTTCAACTAACTGTCTAGATAATAACAAATGATCATATATATGTCAACAGATATTATCCGTTTTTTCCGATTTGCTTTTCCCCGGATCATCATTGTTGACATATACCCCCAGGGGGTATATATTGATTCTGCGAGGTAACATATGAGCGAAGAAATGATGGAGTGTCCGCACTGCGGATCAAGACATAAGAAAAGAACAGAAGAAGAGAAAAAGGCACTGCTGCTGAGACTGAAAAAAGCAGAAGGGCAGATCAGGGGTATCGAAAAGATGGTGGACAATGATATGTACTGCCCGGATATCCTCGTCCAGGTATCTGCCGTTACAAGTGCCCTGAACAGCTTCAACAAGGAACTGCTGGCTGCCCATATCAGATCCTGTGTCGCGGAGGATATCCGCGCAGGACAGGACGAATCGATCGATGAGCTGGTAAAAGTCCTTCAGAAGCTGATGAAGTAGAAAGGTCATACTATGGAACAATATATTGTTACGGGCATGAGCTGTGCCGCATGTCAGGCAAGAGTTGAAAAAGCTGTTTCGAAAGTACCGGGAGTCGATTCCTGCAGCGTCAGTCTGCTCACAAACTCGATGGGTGTCGAAGGTACAGCATCATCTGCTGATATCATCCGAGCTGTACAGGATGCAGGATACGGCGCATCTGTGAAGGGCGCGTCTCAGGAAAAGGTCAGCGCTTCCGCAAAGCTGGCTGCTGAAGAGGACGCGCTGAAGGACAGGGAAACACCGAAACTGAAAAGGCGTCTTCTGATGTCGGTCGGCTTCCTGATCGTGCTCATGTATTTCACGATGGGGCACCACATGCTGGGCCTGCCCCTGCCTTCCTTCTTTGAACACAATCATGAAGGACTGGCACTCACACAGATGCTGCTGACGATCGTCATTCTGATCGTCAACAAGGATTTCTTTACAAGCGGCTTCAGGTCACTGCTCCACGGATCCCCGAATATGGATACGCTGGTAGCGCTCGGTTCTTCCGTCGCATTTGCCTGGAGTACATTTGTGTTCTATAAGATCACCGGTATGGTAACTGCAGGCGTCAGTCCCGCAGAGGTGATGGAAGTCTATCACAATGAACTGTACTACGAATCCGCGGCCATGATCCCGGCGCTGATCACGATCGGCAAGATGCTGGAAGCACGCTCCAAGGGGAAGACGACAGATGCCCTGAAGAGCCTGATGCATCTGGCACCCAAGAAAGCCAACGTGATCAGGAACGGTCTGGAAACAGAAGTGGATATCGATGAAGTTGTATCCGGAGACATCTTCGTAGTACGTCCCGGTGAAAGCATTCCCACCGACGGCGTGATCATTGAAGGAAACAGCGCCATTAATGAATCAGCGCTGACAGGTGAATCCGTGCCGGTCGATAAAGCGGAAGGCGATACCGTATCCGCGGCTACCGTCAATCAGTCCGGATTTATCCGCTGCCGGGCAACCAGGGTCGGCGAGGATACAACGCTTTCACAAATCATCAAGATGGTATCGGACGCGGCTGCCACCAAGGCACCGATCGCCCGAAAGGCGGACATCATTGCCGGATACTTCGTACCGTTTGTCATCGGGATCGCGGCAATCACTGTCATCGGATGGCTGATCGCAGGCGCTTCCCTGGCGGATGCTCTGGCCCGCGGTATTACCGTACTTGTCATCTCATGTCCGTGCGCGCTTGGACTTGCGACACCGGTAGCGATCATGGTAGGCAATGGTCTTGCGGCAAGGAACGGCGTCCTGTTCAAGACAAGCGAATCGCTTGAAACAGCCGGTGAAGTGCAGATCGTAGCCCTGGATAAAACAGGAACGATCACAAGCGGCGAACCGAAGGTAACGGATATCGTACCGGCGGAAGGCATTGAAGAAGCGGAACTGCTGAAAAAGGCATTCGCGCTGGAAACGAAATCAGAACATCCGCTTGCCAGGGCGATCGTTGAGAAAGCAGCAGAAACGCGTATCACAGCGGATGAAGTCACGGAATTCTCCGCGCTGCCCGGAAACGGCCTGAAGGCAAAGCTGAACGGTCATGTACTGCAGGGCGGAAGCCTGAAGTATATCAGCTCGGTAAGCAGGATGCCCCAGGCAATGAAGGAAACCGCCGAGCAGGCTGCTTCACAAGGCATAACACCGCTGCTGTTTACGGAAGATGAAAAGCTTCTGGGCATGATCGCGGTCGCAGACGTGATCAAGGAAGATTCACCGCAGGCTGTCAGGGAACTGCAGAACATGGGGATCGAAGTGGTCATGCTGACGGGAGACAATGAACGTACAGCGAAAGCCATCGGCGCACAGGCAGGTGTTGACCATGTCATAGCCGGTGTACTGCCGGATGGCAAAGAGGCTGTTATCAGGGAACTCCAGAAGCGCGGAAAGGTCGCCATGGTAGGAGACGGCATCAATGATGCACCGGCTCTGACACGGGCTGATACAGGTATTGCGATCGGCGCAGGAACAGATGTCGCGATCGACGCGGCGGATATCGTTCTGATGAAATCACAGCTGAGCGATGTGCCGGCAGCGATCCGCTTATCCAGACAGACCGTCAGGAATATCCACGAGAACCTGTTCTGGGCATTCTTCTACAACCTGATCTGCATCCCGCTGGCTGCTGGTCTGTACGGGTACAAGATGAACCCGATGATCGGCGCTGCGGCAATGAGCCTTTCCAGCGTAACGGTCGTATCGAATGCCCTGAGGCTGAATCTCTTCAATATGCACAGCAGCGCAAAGGACAAACCTCTGAAGAAAAGAGCGCTTCCCGCAGAGAAGATCGAAGTGCATGAAGAAGAACCTGTGAAGGCTGAGACATGTGCATGTGATGCTTCCTGTGAACTGAAAACAGAAACAGTACAGATCGAAGGCATGATGTGTGAACACTGCGAAGCCACGGTACAGAAAGCTCTGATGGAGATAGATGGCATCGAAAGTGCAAAAGCAGATCATACAGCCGGAACAGCAGTGATCACAGTGACAAAGGACATCGAACCGGAAGTGATCAGACAGGCAATTGAAGCAAAAGACTACAAATACATCGGTATGCTGAAGGAAGAAGAGCCCTGTGCATGTGAACTGAAAACAGAAACAGTACAGATCGAAGGCATGATGTGTGAACACTGTGAAGCAACGGTACAGAAAGCTCTGATGGCGATAGACGGTATTGAAAGTGCCAAGGCAGATCATACTGCCGGAACAGCAGTGATCACAGTCACAAAAGATATTGATCCGGAAATAATCAGACAGGCAGTTGAAGCAAAAGACTATACATATGTTGGAATGGTAAAGGAGGCCATAGAAATGAAAAAGACATTAACAGTAGAAGGAATGATGTGCGAACATTGTGAAGCAAGTGTCAGAAAGGCGCTGGAAGCGATCGACGGAGTCGAAAGCGCGACAGCAGACAGAACAAAGAATGAAGCAGTTGCTGTTCTCAGCAAAGATGTCAGCGACGATGTCCTGAAAGCAGCTGTTGAAGCAAAAGATTACAAAGTTACAGCGATCGCGTAAGATACGGTCAGATACGGCAGAACAATTATGTCCTGCCGCTTTTTTATGATCGTGTTTTTGTGATACCATTAATTCTGTTATTGGAGGCTAACCTATGCTGAATACAGAACGTTTGAAAAAAGTATACGGACAGCTTGAAGAGCTGGGCGTACGTCAGATGCTTGTGTCTGACCCGGTCGCGATCTTTTATCTGACCGGCAAATGGCTTCATCCCGGTGAACGTTTCCTGGGTCTGTATCTGAATGCGGACGCACAGCCGCACCTGTTCCTGAACGACCTGTTCCGCTTTGATGAGGAGATCGGTGCCGTCAAAGTTCCCATTACCGATACGACAGATCTGGTCACACTGCTGAAAGCATATGTCGATCATTCCGCTCCTCTGGGCGTTGATAAGGAACTGGCTGCCAAATTCCTGATCCCGATGTATGACGCACAGATCGCGTCCGGCATCAGAAACACTTCACTGGCAATCGATAATGCAAGAGCTTTGAAGGATGCGCAGGAGATCGAATGGATGAGGGAATCCTCCAGGATCAACGACCGTGCAATGGAACAGTTCAGGGCATGCATCCGTGAAGGTGTTACCGAGAAAGAAGCCGCTTCACAGTTCCTGAGCATCTACCAGTCACTCGGTGCTTCCGGTTATTCTTTCCATCCGATCGTAGCGTTCGGTGCCAATTCTGCTGATCCGCACCATGGACCGGATGATACAGTGCTGAAAGAAGGCGACACCGTACTGATCGATGTCGGCTGCAAATATCATGATTACTGCTCTGATATGACCAGGACATTCTTCTATAAGACCGTGCCTTCCGAAGAGGCAAGAAGAGTCTATGAGCTTGTCCGCAATGCCAACCAGTCCGCGGAAGACATCTGCCGTCCGGGCATTACACTGGCATCCATCGACAAGACAGCCAGGGATATTATTGAAGCAGGCGGATACGGTCCTGACTTCACCCACAGACTCGGACATTTCATCGGTATCGAGGATCATGATTTCGGTGACGTTTCCCAGGCAAACCAGAACCTGACACAGGTCGGAAATACCTTCTCGATCGAACCGGGCATCTACAACGCAAGCGCTGCAGGCGTACGTATTGAAGACCTCGTCCTGATCACGGAAGACGGACATGAGGTACTGAACAAGTATCCGAAGGATCTCCAGATCATTGAATAATATCTGACAGACAGGGCGGCAGCCCTGTTTGTTTGTGCCCGGAGCAACTTAAGAAACGCGGTATTGACAGTATGGTATAATATGGTCAAATCACGGAACGGAACAAAGATCATCTATCTTCAGATATACCGGTATCTTTTCTATAGAGGAAAGACCGTGATTTGGAACAGGAGGGTAAAATGGGACCTACAACAGTCATGGGAATCGTTTTGCTGATTACGGCGTTTATCCTGCTGGCGATCGAAGCAGTTATCCCCGGATTCGGTGTGCCCGGTATTTCGGGACTGGTACTGCTTGGATTAGGCATCATGATGTGCAGCCATTCGCTCGCTGAAGCGCTTGTGCTGATTGCAGTGCTTGCAGTACTGCTGGCGATTATGATCTTCGTTGTGCTGAAGCTGTTAAGCAGCGGCAAGATCAATCCGCCGGTCGTACTGAACGAAACACTCAGCAAGGACAAAGGATTTGTCAGCCGGGATCTTCACACAGATCTGATGTATCAGAGAGGCCAGGCGCTGTCTGATCTGAGACCTGCAGGGAAGGTCAGCATCAACGATCGTGCATACGATGTCATATCCGAAGGTGAATTCATTCAGAAAGGTGAAATGGTAGAAGTTATTTCCGTCAGCAACAATTCGCTGGTGGTCAGAAAGGTGTAAATATATGAGTGCTATGTTTTTAAAACCGATCATTACGATCATTATCGTCGCCCTGGTATTGATTCTGTTCTTTACATTCGTTCCGGTAGGACTCTGGATCTCCGCAATGGCATCCGGCGTCAGGATCGGCATCTTCTCACTCATCGGTATGAGACTGAGAAGAGTCAGCCCGCCCAGGATCGTGCTGCCCCTGATCAAGGCAACCAAGGCAGGCCTGTCATTGAACGCGAATGAACTGGAAGCTCATTACCTTGCAGGCGGCAACGTTGACGGTGTCGTTGATGCGCTGATCGCGTCGGAACGCGCAGGCATCGCGCTTTCCTTTGAAAAGGCAGCAGCCATTGACCTGGCAGGCAGAAACGTCCTGGAAGCAGTCAAGATGTCGGTCAACCCGAAGGTCATTGAAACTCCGAACATCTCGGCAGTCGCCAAGGACGGTATCGAACTTCTGGTAAAGGCAAGAGTCACAGTACGTACCAATCTGGACCGTCTGGTCGGCGGTGCCGGTGAAGCGACGATCCTCGCCAGAATCGGTGAAGGTATTGTCACCACAGTCGGTTCCTCACTCTCACATAAGGCAGTCCTTGAGAATCCGGATGATATTTCCAAGCTCGTATTGTCAAAGGGTCTGGACTCCGGTACAGCTTATGAGATCCTTTCCATCGATATCGCGGATATCGACGTCGGCAGGAACGTAGGCGCGCATCTGCAGAGCCTGCAGGCTGAAGCCGACAAGAACATCGCGCAGGCAAAGGCTGAGGAAAGAAGAGCTATGGCCGTCGCAAAGGAACAGGAAATGAGAGCGGAAGTCGTCGCTGCGGAAGCAGAAGTACCGCGTGCGCTTGCCCAGGCTCTGCGTGAAGGAAAGCTCGGCATCATGGATTATTACGATATGCAGAATATCCAGGCCGACACACGTATGCGCAGTGAGATCGCCGGCGGCAACGCACCTACCAAGAATCTGACTGCACAGAAGAAAGATGGCAAATAGAAATTCGCTGAAAATGCTGAACAGTCTGCTCCAGAGCACGATCGCAGCTGATCTGGAGCGGATGGCTCCCAAACAGCGCAGGACTGCTGTGAAGCAGGAACCTACGCCGGAGGAAAAAAAGCGGGCTGAAGAGTTCAAAAGAAGGACCGAACACCCTGAACCCGCCAAGGTCACGGTGGCTCCCGCAAAAACAGCGAAGGATGTCAGTGAACTCAGGAAAGCAGTGGTAATGGCTGAAGTTCTGAAAGAACCCGTTGCTTACCGCAGACACAGAAAGAGAAGATCAGTCAGAATGGTTTAAAGAGATCAGGTATCCTTGGGGTACCTGATTTTATGTGTTATACTGCACAGGTATGGGAAAGTATTTGTTTTTTGATGTCGACAGGACGCTTCTGGACAGCAGGGACCTGACAGTACCGCAGAGTGCTGAAACAGCGCTCAGAATGGCTGCGGAAAACGGTCATCATCTGTTCCTCTGCACAGGACGTTCAGTATACAGCCTGAAAGAGCTGAAGGAACTTCCGGTCGAAGGGATCATTTTCTGCAACGGCGCGGGAATCGAACTGCATGACAGGATCATCCGATCCAGAACGATTCCGGCAGAGACTGTCCGTAAGACGATCCTGCTGGCGGAAAGAAGTCATTCCGGTCTTCTGATACAGGGATATGAGCGGGCATGGTCAGATCCGATCAGCACCGCGCGTACGGAATGGATCATCGGGCAGAAACGGGAGATCTCCGAAGGTGCTGCACAGCGTGTCAGCGTCCTGCTTGGCGGAGATCCGGTCAGTGAATATGACGGCAGCAGTATCTTTAAAATGGATGTCTATTTTGAGAAGGACGCTGATATCGATATGTTCCGCAATGAGATCGATCCGTCGATGTCGTTTGTATGCATGCTGTCGACCAGCGGCAACCGCCGCAACGGCGGCGAGATCACGATGCCCGGCGTAGACAAAGGTGACGCGCTCAGATGGCTGTGCACACAGCTTGGCGCGGACATCCGTGATACATACGGCTTCGGGGATTCCCTCAATGATCTGGCAATGCTGGAAGCCTGCGGTACCGGGATCGCCATGGGCGACGGAGAGGCGGAGCTGAAGGAGAAGGCAGACTATATTACGACAGGACTGCATGAAGACGGCATCATGAACGCGATGAAGCACTTTGGCCTCATCTGATAAAAAAAGATGTCAAACAGACTGATCTGTTGTAAAATGTACTGGCAATATTGCGGCATAGCCAAGCGGTAAGGCAAGGGACTTTGACTCCCTCATGCGCGCGTTCGAATCGCGCTGCCGCAGCTGAAAACAGACGTGGTTTCACGTCTATTTTTTAGAGGTTCTTATATGAAACTTTATATGAAACAGAAAGTATTCTCCCTGAAAGACCGGTTCACGATCGTCAATGAATACGGAGAGGTCTGCTATACAGCAGAAGGGGAATTCTTTACATTGATGAAAAAACTGCATATTTTTGACCATGAAGGCAATGAGACCGCTTATCTGCGGCAGATCTTCAGCTTCATGCCGAAATATGAAGTGATCGTGGATAATCATCTGATCGCCGTCGTCAGTAAAAAACTGACGCTTCTCAGGCCGCAGTATGAGATCGAAGGTCTTGACTGGCATGTGGATGGAAGCTGGCATGAACATGAGTATGAGATCACGGACAACAGCCGTGTCATCGTGTCGGTCCATAAAGAGTGGATGTCATGGGGCGATTCCTACGAGATCGACGTAAAAGACCCCCTTGATGAAGTGAATGCAGTGGCAGTTGTACTTGCGATCGATGCCGTTCTTGCGGCACAGGCAGCCGCCGCCTCGTCAGGAGGTTGATAAGGACTTATGAAAACGGTAAGAGTTACGGCAGCTGTGATCGTGCATGATGGCAGGATATTTGCCACACAGCGCGGATACGGCCCGTATAAAGACGGCTGGGAGTTTCCCGGCGGAAAGATCGAAGCAGGGGAAACACCTGAGGAAACGATCGTGCGTGAGATCAGGGAAGAACTCAATATTGCGATCGCAGTGGACCGGTACATCACAACAGTCGAATATGACTATCCGGATTTCCATCTGTCCATGGATTGTTTCTACGCGCATATCACAGATGGGCAGATCAGCCTGCTGGAACATGAAGCGGCCAGGTGGGTCACAAGGGATCAGCTGGATGAAGTCGCATGGCTTCCGGCAGATCTGCTGCTGATACCGTATCTGAAGCAGGGATAAACGAAAAAATCAGGTCACCGTTATGATGACCTGTATTTTTTATCAGTACCAGCCCTGGGCCAGCATTGCGTTTGCGATCTTTTCGAATCCCGAGATATTGGCGCCTTTGACAAGGTCATATCCCAGACCGTATCTCTCTGCTGCCGAAGCGGAGGAATCATGAATGCTCTTCATAATCGTGTGGAGTTTTTCGTCAACTTCTTCCGCGCTCCATGCGAGCCTCTGCGAGTTCTGCGACATTTCCAGCGCGCTGACTGCGACACCGCCGGCATTGACTGCCTTTGACGGAGCTACGATCAGACCTGCTTTCTTCAGGTATTCGATCGCTTCGTTGGAGGTAGGCATGTTCGCGACTTCGAAGTAATACTTTGCGCCGCTCTCCGCGATCAGCTTTGCTTCTTCCATGCCGACTTCGTTCTGTGTAGCGCAGGGCATGTAAACGTCTCCCTTGACGCCCCAGGGTTTCTGTCCTTCAAAGAACTGGCAGTCAAATCTGTCCGCATACATTTTGACGTTGGCATTTCTGGACAGGCGCATCTCGAGCAGATAATTGATCTTTTCTTCTGTGACGACGCCGTCCGGATCATAGACATAACCGTTATGGCCGGAGATCGTAACGACCTTGCCGCCCAGTTCCGCGATCTTCTTGGCAGTGCCCCACGTTACATTTCCGTATCCGGAAAGAACGAATGTCTTGCCTTTGATCATATCATTCTCATGTCTGAATACTTCTTCCGCGTAATACAGGGCACCGAAGCCTGTAGCTTCCGGTCTCAGAAGGCTTCCGCCGTAAGGAATGCCTTTGCCTGTGAGAACGCCGTTTTCATATGCGTCACGGATACGCTTGTACTGACCGAACATATAACCGATCTCTCTGCCGCCGACACCGATGTCTCCTGCGGGAACGTCTGTGTTAATGCCGATGTGCCTGTATAACTCGGTCATGAACGCCTGGCAGAAGCGCATGATCTCTTTGTCTGATTTACCGTGAGGATCAAAATCCGATCCGCCCTTGCCGCCGCCGATGGGCAGTGTTGTCAGGCTGTTTTTCAGTGCCTGTTCAAATCCGAGAAATTTCAGGATCGAAAGGTTGACCGACGGATGGAAACGAAGGCCTCCTTTGTACGGTCCGATCGCGCTGTTGAACTGGATGCGGTATCCGCGGTTGACACGCGGCTTTCCCTCGTCGTCTTCCCAGACGACTCTGAATTCGATCACTCTGTCAGGTTCGATCATGCGTTCCAGGATCGCATGGTCTTCATATTCCGGGTGAGCCTGGATCACAGGTTCCAATGAGGTCAGGACTTCTTCGACTGTCTGAAGAAATTCCGGTTCATTGCTGTTCTTTTCACGTGTCTCGTTCAAGACCCGTTCGACATATCCGTTCATAGTATTTCCTCCTAAAACGTATTTATTTTATTACAGTTTGAATTCAGCGGAAACAAAGGACGAAAAAAATCATGCGTACCGCATGATCTTTTCTGAAACTATTTTTCAATTATTTCCATTCCGATCGCACGCTGGACGTTTGCCAGTTTGACGGCAGCGATCTCTCTGGCCCTTGCGGCGCCGGCATCCAGTGCTGTCTCGATCAGGCCGGAGCTGATGATCTCATTGTATCTTGTCTGGATCTCATTCAGCTTTGCGCATACCGCATCAGCGACCGCGCGTTTGAAGTCACCGTAGCCTCTGCCTTCGAATTCCTGCTCAATGTCAGCCATACTGCGGTCATCCTGCAGGGAAGACAGGATCTGCATCAGGTTGGAGATGCCCGGCTGGTTGACAGGGTCGAAATGAACACGTCCCAGGGAGTCTGTCACTGCCGACATGACCTTCTTGCGGGCGACTTTCTCGCTGTCCAGCAGGTAGATGCATCCCTTATTGGTCTCATCAGATTTGGACATCTTCTTATCCGGATTGGAAAGGGACATGATGCGGGCACCGGTTTTCGCAACCAGCGGTTCGGGTACTCTGAAGAGATCGCCGTATCGGTTGTTCATGCGGATGGCAAGGTCTCTTGTCAGCTCGACATGCTGTTTCTGGTCATCGCCGACCGGAACATAATCCGGGTCATACAGCAGGATATCCGCTGCCATCAGGGAAGGGTATGTATACAGACCGCCGGACAGGTTGGTCTCACCGTGAGCCTGCTTGTCCTTGAACTGTGTCATGCGGTTCAGTTCGCCCATATATGTATGGCAGCACATGATGTAGCCGAGCTGCGCGTGCTGGGGAACATCTGTCTGCAGGAAGATCGTTGCCTTAGACGGGTCAAGTCCGCATGCAAGATACAGCGCGACACAGTCCTTCAGGTTCTTCTGCAGTTCTGCCGGGGCCTGGGGTACCGTGATGCAGTGAAGGTTTGCGATAAACGCGAACATTTCATATTCATCCTGATAATCGACAAAGTGTCTCAGCGCACCGATATAATTGCCCAGGTGCAGCTGTCCGGTAGGTTTGATTCCGCTTAACATTCGTTTCATAATGTGATCTCCTTCCAGTAAAAACGTCCCTTCAAATGAAGGGACGCATAGTTTCCATGCGCGGTGCCACCCGACTTATCCATACATCATGTACGGATCACTTTACGGGATAACGGGCCGTCCGATGTGATAAGCTCCCAGGCTCCAATGCTTGAGCACACATGAATGGCTTTCATCTGCCGCCATCTTTCTGCACATGCTTTGCTGTCGCCGCACCTGATCATTGCTGTAATTATTTAAACACAAATTTACCGGGTGTTCAATCAGTCAAGAAACGGATCCATCAGTTTTTCAACTTCGGGGAGGTGCTTGAACTCCGGATGTTCGTAAAGCCTGCCGCGTGCCATGACCATCGTAACATTGCGCAGTGCTTTCAGGTCTTCCAGGGGATTTCCTTTTGTGACGATCAGATCAGCGCACTTGCCCGGTTCAACGGAACCTGTAATGTCACCGATGCCTGCAAGCTGCGCATTTCTGAGTGTTGCCGTATACAGCGCGAACCGGTTGGATACGCCGACGAATTTATGGAAGTATACAAGTTCCCGCCAGAAATCATACTGTGTGATGTAGGGACAGCCTACATCATTTCCCAGCGCTACCGGAATATCGTTTGCCAATGCTGCTTTGGCGCATTCGATGATACCGTTGAATACGAGGTCGCCGTTGTACTTTTCCACTTCACTGACATGGCTGATCGAAGGATCAAGCATTGAGTACGGAAGCGCAGGGGAGAGCGTCGTTGTCAGGAAGGCATTTTTCTCTTTGAACAGGGCGATGATGTCATCATCCGGCATGCCGCCGTGTTCAATGGAATCCACTCCGTTGATTAAAGCAACACGTACGCCTTCAGCGCTCTCTGTATGAGCAGCTACTTTATAACCGAGTCTGTGCGCTTCATCGCATGCGGCTTTGACGATGGCAGGCGGCATCTTCAGTTCACCCGGCACACCTTTTTCCTTGGCATCCAGGACACCTCCGGTGATCATGAGTTTGATCAGGTCTACATTCTCGGCATCACGTGCCTGTACCATGGCAACAGCTTCTTCTTCATTCCTGACAGGCATTGCTACAGAGCCGGCCATGTGGCCGCCGGGAACAGATATTCCCTCATTTGAACTGAGGATACGCGGACCGTCCAATGTTCCGTTCAGGATCTCGTCACGCACCTTGGAATCATAGTCACGCAGACCGCCGACTGTTCTGACTGTCGTTACACCGCTCATCAGCGCTGTCCTGGCAAAGCCGGCTACCATATGATAGGCGACTCTGGAAGAAACGGGGTTGCTGAAGATCAGTCTGACAAGCTTTGTGTTGTCTCTCTGTTTCTTCGGAGGCTTGCCGGACCCGGCAAGATGGACATGCATATTGATCAGACCGGGCATCACATAACGGTGCTTCAGATCGATCTTCTCATAGCCGTAGATATGTGAGTTTTCATCCACGATATCTTCTATGATACCGTCATTGATCAGGATCGCTTTGTGTTCAACCGGCTCCATATGTTCGGTACCGTCAAGAATGATACCGTTCATGAGTGCGTATTTCATATGATAGATCTCCTTTAATACTGAGAACATTATACTGTGAAACAGGACTGCTGATTCAGACTTTCCGGAACATGGTATGTCAAACGAAGAGAATTTTGAAAAAAGTGTTG
Source organism: Solobacterium sp. (assembly GCA_017432325.1). Lineage (GTDB taxonomy): Bacteria > Bacillota_I > Bacilli_A > Erysipelotrichales > Erysipelotrichaceae > Bulleidia. The sequence goes on from JAFRJJ010000054.1 coordinate 18,966, forward strand.
CAAAACTGTCTCCTTTGGAGTAGTATAACTAAGCAAGTTAAATGACTTCTTAGCTCAGTTGGTAGAGCAACTGACTCTTAATCAGTGGGTCTAGGGTTCGAGTCCCTAAGAGGTCACCATGTAGAAAAGGCTTATTGATCGGTAAATCTGGTCGATAAGTTTTTTTGTGTTTCACTCTACAATTGAGAATAGTGCAGATATTTTTGTGGATCTTTGTAAAACCTAATCTATAAATATATCGGGTAATATTTAAGCCACCGTTAAAATTCTGCATAAGCAATAAAATGATTGACGTACAATTAATTGTACGTTAATCTGATGCTGGGAGGTGAATACTATGATTGCAGTAAACTATTCACAATTCAGAGAAAAAATGAAGAGCCATCTTGATCTTGTGACAGATTCTTATGAGACGGTTGTTGTGACAAGAAAAGAAAATAAAAACGTTGTCATAATGTCAGAAGAAACTTACAACAATCTTATTGAAAACATATATGTGATGGGAAATAAAACTAATTATGATTGGCTGATGGAGTCAAAAGCTCAGCTTGAAAAGGGAAAATATTCTGCATACCAGCTGATTGAGGATGCTGATGAATAAAATGTTTACTGAAAACGGCTGGCTGGACTATATCTATTGGGAGACAGCGGACAGAAAAACATTAAAAAGAATCAATAAACTACTGGATGATATTGTTAGAAATGGAAATGAAGGAATTGGAAAGCCGGAACCTTTGATCGGTAATCTTTCTGGGTTCTGGAGTCGGAGGATCAACGATAAAGATCGTCTGATTTACAAAGTCGAAGGTGATAACATATATATTCTTGCCTGCAGATATCACTATTCAGACCACTGAAATCATATTTGAAAAAAGCAGTCATCATATATATGGAATCACCGAAATGAAAAGAGAGATTATGACCGGAAAACCAACTCATCCGGGAACTGTCTTACTGGAAGATATTATGAAACCGCTGAATCTGTCAGTTACAGAAACAGCCAGATTGCTTGGGGTAAGCCGAAAAGCTTTATCTGATTTGATTAACGAAAAATCTTCATTGAGTCCTGAAATGGCAATCAGAATTGCTAAAGCTACGAACACTTCACCTGAAAGCTGGATGAACATGCAGCAGAAACTGACTCTTTGGACTGCATATCAGAACGAGCAGAAGAACGTAAAACTTTTTCCGCTGACAACGATTTGATAGGAATTTGCTGATCATTGTAAAAAATGGCTTATTGATCGGGTATCCTGATGAATAAGTTTTTTTATGCGGCAGAAATTAAATGGGTAACTATGGTTCAGAACGGTCAGAATTCTGACTTCATAAATGTTTATCAGATTACCATGTAAATCAGCTGTCCCTGATCAAAATCAATGCCTTAACCATATCCGTATTATATGATTAAGATACAGTTTTGGAAGGAAACAAAAGATATGAAAGTAGTATTAATTCACACAAGCCCGGTTTCGCTGAACGATCTGAAAGCTCTTTTCAAGGAGATCATTCCGGAAGTAGAAATGGTGAATATCATTGATGATTCACTGCTGGACGAAGTAAAGAAGAACGGACAGATAAACCCTGCAATCATCAGCAGAATATGTTCGTATGTCCAGGTTGCCAAGACATTAAAGCCTGATCTGATTTTCAACCAGTGCTCATCTGTTGGTGAAGCATTTGACATTGCCAGACAGCAGGCAGACTGCAAGACTCTGAAAATCGATGAAGCAATGGCTGAAAAGGCTGTTGAACTTGGTTCAAAGATCGGTGTTGTTGCGACAGTAGGTTCTACGGTTAAACCCAGCTGCAATCTGGTCAGAAAAAAAGCCGGAGAAGCCGGCAAGGATGTTTCTGTGACCGGATATCTGGTAGACGGTGCTCTGGACATCTTAATGAGCGGTGATGCAGACAAGCATAATGAACTTGTGATCAAGGCGATCCGTAAGGCTGAAGCCGAAAACGATGTGGTCGTTCTGGCTCAGGGCTCAATGACCGCCATCCTGCCGTTATTAGGCGAAACGGAAAAACCGGTCCTTACTTCACCGAGACTCGCTGTTGAAAGAGTAAAGAAGGAGCTGGGTCTTTAAGAATAGTATCGGCTGACTCATAAAGAAGAGAAGATGAAAATGCATCCTGGATTTCAGGATGCTTTTCAGATTGTTGGCAAAGTGCCGGATTCAATAGAACTCGTACTATTCCGATACAAATATCAGCTGCATATATACATCGGATGTTTTCTTGCTGATAATGTGTTCTCTGCCGTCGGAAAGATCCAGACGCCGATGTCTGTAATATCCGTTCAGTGTAACTCTCAGTTCCATCTCTGCCGGTCTGTCAGGATTATTTTTAATTTTCAATTTGAATTCCGCAGATTCGACCTGCCAGTCCATATAGTCGATCTGTGTCAGTTCATCTGTTTTTTTGATCCTTGTATACAAAGCGGAGGTAAACGGTTCCACACTGCCGATCGTTCCTTCAACCGTTTCGGTGCTGTCATACACAGTATGTTTCTCCATAAAACCATCCAGTTCAAGCGAAGGGACCTCACGCATATTTTTATAGATACTGTCTTTCGGTGTACGATGCGTTTCTGAGTATGGAGTCACCATTTCAAATGCATTATCCTTCTTATAGATCCTGAAGGTACTGTAATAAGGCTCCTGAGGATAGTAATCTGCAGATGTGAAGCCGTTATTTGCAACCACTGAGGTCAGACGCATATTGGTGTTTTCAAACAGAATGTCATCATCGTATCCGCCCAAATCTACCGATGCCTCTGTATTTTCTGCCGTAATGTCCAGATCACCGGTATACAGCGGTTTTCCGTTTTCCATATCTTCTTTTGTTTTATATACTGCTGCAGATACCGGGAAACCTGCCAGAATATAGTCATTCATGGTAAAACTTCCCTTATAGGTACCGTTTTTGTCCAGTTCTCCTTCCCATTGTGCTTTTGGCGCATGTTCTGAGACATTCACAAACCTGAACCAGCATCCGGCATATTGTTTTTCTTCTGTCCGGTCGGTTATCGTCAGCGTGATCGGTTTTCTGAACTGTTTCTGAATATCTCTGAGAGCACGGAAACAGTCACGGTACTGAATATACAGGTAATAGCGTTCCACACCATAAACGATCGGGGAAAGACGTATGCGCAGATTGTGCAGGTATTCTGCAGTCAGCTTCTGCTGTTCTTCCGGCATCGGCCATGTTGTTCTCCTGTAACCGATATCTGATGCCGCAGAAGACAATACTGTCAGAGGGATATTCCAGAAGCGCTCAGCATATTTTTTCATCTCATCATCTATTTTCTGCTGTATTGCTTTTTCATTTCCTTTGTTCTCTTCTGAAATCTGTATGAACAGTTCATACCATTCCTTATTGGTACGCGGTTTGTATTCTCCTTCTTTATAAGTGTCCTGGAAGTATTCGTATATTTCTCCCAGTTCTGACAGTCTGATCCGTTCTACCTCGGAGAACATTTCAGAAATGACATAATTGAATATAAACACTCCGGAGAACGCAACATTGAATGCAGAAGAGGTAACACCCTTGATGACACTTGCGTAGTCAGCTGCCAGCAGCGCGGCGTCTTTGTACAGGTTCAGGATCGTATTTCTGTCATTTCCTTTGCCTGCTGCCAGCTTGTAATATTCTCTTACCAGTTTGTCCGCAACTGCCACAGTGGAGAAAAGAAACCCTCTCTCAGCAAGTTTGTTCATATACAGAGTTGTTCCGGGATTCGGCCAGGGCTGTCCCATAGTGATCATCGTATTGATGTTGCTGATCCAGGAGAGTGTATCTTTCTGGGCATTGAACGCCAGATGGCCGGTTTCTGCGATCGTTGTTATAATACCGATCGACTTTACGTCCGCTTCACCGCCTGTTACGCCTGATCTGACAGCCTGTTCAACTTTTTCAAAAGTCAGATTTTTCATCAGGGAATCCATCTGTAATGACAGTTTTTCCCTTGTATACCGGTCGATCGTTTCGATCAGCGCAAACTTGGAAAAATGATCTGTCATGATCCGGACTTCGTGGCTGTCGGGAAGTACTTCATATATGGCGTCTTCCCATTCACCTGTCTCTTCGTTGAAGAACAATGCACCGACACATTCTTCCTCTGTTTCACCCTGCGCACAGAATCCGGATTCATACGGCAGGTAGACAGAGACAAAGGAATTCAGCTGATGCTTATCTCCGAGTGATATCTCATACGGCAGCAGTTTATATCTTTCTGTACTGTTTTCTTCGATATTCAGCGGCCGGCACTGTACTCTTACATCTTCCTCTTCATCAAATGTATAAGAATTCAATACGACTCTCACTTTCTCCGCGTCCGGAGATTTCTGATCTGTAACCGTGGTTCCGGTGATAAATCCATTGCCGTACGCAATGGTACCGGAAGACTGTGTCTGCTGTTCAGTGCTGCCGGAAGGATCATGCACTGTTTCCGGTTGATATTCATTTTTCCCTTCGTCAGTACATCCTTTGATCCGGAACACACCGAAAACAGCCAGACACAGTACGATCACGATCACCAGGAGGTTTCCCGATCTCTTTCTGTTTGGCTTCGCAGCTTTATCCGGTTCTGAAAATACCGGTTTTCCCTGTGCGGTTCCCGATACAGGCTGTCCGCATTTCATGCAGTATTTTGCGCCTGGAGGCAGGGGAGCACCGCATTTCATACAGTAGTTTGCCATGGGTATTCTCCGATTGTTTCTTTATGGCCTTACCAGACACAGGATGCCGACAACACCGGTTGCTGTTTCGATCCGGCCGACACCGTACTGCCTGTTCTGATAGTAATAAAAGCGCTTCATATGTATTTTCCCGGGTCCTTCTGCTTTGAGTTCGATACCGTTTTCCTGATCTTCAAAGCTCCCGTAAAAATGAGAAGGTTCACTGTCATCATAGAAAGAATCGGGATCTTTCAGGTAGTGGATGGAATACCATACCAATTTCAGATCTGTGTTGTACTGGCCGATGGAAATGTCCGCATTCAGCAGCAGGTCTGCACGCATATCATTTTCATTGTCCGGGTCCAGCTTGATATATGCTTTCCAGTATCCTGTCAGTTCACCCGGATCATGTATGCCGGGAACGTCACTGTCAAATTCTTTCAGCTGTACTTCTTTCGGATACCAGGCAAAATCATCCATTGAAGGTCTGCCCTCAACACCTTCCGGTACATACAGATCCATTTCATCTGCTGCAGGAAGTTCCTCCTGTACCGGAACAGATATCTCTTCCGGTACCGGGGTGTTTTCCTGCATGGGCTCAGTGTCTTCCAGAAGCTGGGAATCCAGGATCTCTTCATTTAGTTCCATATCAAAAGAATCATCATATTCCGGGATCAGCTCTATGATTTCCTCCTGATCTGAGGTACTTTGATCGACCGGAGCAGGGGATTGGGCTTCTTTGGAAGAAGAACATCCTGTCAGAACAGATGCGGAAAGCGCAGATACGAACAAAAGACGAAAAAAACGATATTTATGATTGCTTATTATCAGCATAACATCCTCCGGTCAGACAGCTGTATGATCCCTGTCTGTATCAGTTTCATTATATGATCAGCAGTATATGATCCATGGCTGTGACATACATTGTCATTGACAAAACCGATTGTGAAAAATGTCAACTCCTGAAGCAGTCAAGATACCGGAGCTGTCTCTGTCGGTATGTTTTAAAGCAGGAAAATACGGTCTTTATGAAATGAAAAATGCATCCTGTGTCCAGAATGCATCTGTGTTTCCGTAATGAGGATCTTCTGGTCTGCTATTCGCTGCGTTTCTTTTCCGCGATATACGCAGTCAGTATTTCAACGAATGCCATCATCACGAACTGGGATGAGACCGGATAGGCATTCATCGTCTGAATGCCCGGAAGGGTGATCTGTCTGCTGACATATTTACCCATTTTCGGATTCAGGTTATTGGTGATCAGCCAGCGTTTGTCCGCAGCCTGCTTCAGCTGCTGGAAAAAAGGAAGTGCGTCCCGGATTTCACCAAGTGCAGAGAATATGATGACACATGATTCCGGGTCTGTTACATAAAGAATATGCTGGTAACTGATCTCATCGTCTGCGCAGACACAGACGATACCCAGATCCATCAGGTTCATTGCCAGTTTTTCGACAACAGTCTTATTGCGGTATCTGCCAAGCAGGATGATCTTATCTGCTGAGCAGATATCGTTGCATAACTCATCAATGAGTTTTTCATCAATATCATGCAGATGTTCGATGCTGTTGGAGAAAGAGGAGATCATAGTGGTGAACAGGTCCTGGCTGTTATCTGAGAGATTGCTGTCTATAGCGCTTTTCCGCCTTACGATGGCAGCACGGAAGTCCCTGTATCCGGAATAGCCGACCGCTTTTGTAAAACGCTGTACAGCTGAAACGGAAGTTCCGGCCATCATAGCGACCTGCTGGATCGTATACTGGATCACAACATTCGGGTCTTTCATAATGAACCGGAGGACTTTTTTTTCTGACTCTGAAAGATCATCTATATAAATTGATGCAGTGTTGATTTCGTTCATAGATCCGTCCTCCTGGTATATTCATATTTTAACGAAAAAACTGTCATTATTATCATGCAATTATTATCAATAATTATTAATAAATGACGATAATTATGATAATATTTCTGCGGAGGGAAAGAATATGAACATTTCAAAAAAAGTCCTGCTTGCGGCTGTTACAGTGTTCTCTCTTGCGGCGTGCTCTTCAGGAGGCGCTTCAGGAACACCTGAGCCGAAAGCATCCGAACCTGCAGCAGAAACACTCTTCAAAGCCGGCACATATGAGGGTGAAGAACCCGGTTTCGGCGGAGAAGGCAATCCGATCCATGTAACTGTTACTCTTTCTGACGATGCGATCGAAAGTATCGAATACAAAGCAGAAGGCGAAACACCTACAGTCGGCGGCGCAGCACTGCCTCAGCTCGTCGAAAAAGTCCTGAACAACCAGTCCACGAATATCGACGGCGTATCAGGCGCTACAGTTACTTCCACAGGTTTCTTCGCAGCAGTCAACGAGGCTCTGACAGAAGCAGGAACAGATCCTGCATCACTTGAACCGCAGGGTGCTGAAGAAACAGTTGAAAACATTGACAAAACAGTTGATGTCGTCATCGCAGGCGGCGGCGGTGCCGGTCTGACAGCAGCTATTACAGCAGCACAGAACGGAAAGTCCGTTGTTGTTCTTGAAAAGGCAGCAGTTGTCGGCGGAAACTCCAGCTATGCAACAGGCGGCATGAACGCAGCTGAAACACATTATCAGGCAGAGCAGGGAATCGAAGATTCCGCTGACCTGTTCTACAGCGACACGATGAAGGGCGGACATGATCTGAACAATCCGGATCTTGTCAGAACACTTGCTGAGAACTCATCCGAAGCGATCGACTGGCTCGACAGCATCGACGCACCTCTGGCTAACGTTGGTCAGGCAGGCGGAGCTTCCGCTATGCGTCAGCATCGTCCTGTCAACGCTGAAGGAAAGATCCTCTCCGTTGGTACATACCTTGTTGAACACCTGAACGCAACAGCAACAAAGCTCGGCGTTGAGATCATCACAGAAGCTAAAGTTGATGAGATCCTGATGGACGGCGGCAAGGCAGTCGGTCTGCATGCAGTCGGCGCAAAGGGAAATGAGATCACTGTCAAGGCTAACTCCGTTGTCGTTACAACAGGCGGCTTCGGTTCCAACCCTGAACTGATCGTTAAGTATCGTCCTGACCTGGAAGGCTATGTTTCCACAAACGCTCCTTCCGTTACAGGTGATGCAATTGCGTTCCTTGAAGCAGTCAACGCTGACTTCGTTGATCTCGATCAGATCCAGATCCATCCGACAGTCGTTCAGACAGACGGTGCTCTGATCTCCGAATCACTCCGTGGCGACGGCGCGATCCTCCTCAACAGCTCCGGCAAGCGTTTCTGCAACGAAACACTGACAAGAGACGTTGTTTCTGCTCATGTCATTGAACAGGACGGCGGCTATGCATGGCTGATCGCTGATGAAGTAATGCATTCCGGCTCCACAGTTATCGACAAGTACCTGACAAAGGGCTACATGATCAAGTGCGACACAGCTGAAGATCTCGCAAAACTGATCGGATGCGATGCTGAAACAGTGAAAGAAACACTGAGCACATGGGCAGCTGCAGTTGACGCTCAGAACGACGCTGAATTCGAAAGAGGCAGCTTCGAAGCTATGCTGACAAACCTGGCAGAAGGTCCGTACTATGCAGTTAAGATCTCACCAGGCATCCACCACTGCATGGGCGGTGTCAAGATCAATACAAATGCTGAAGTCATCGATACAGAAGGCAATGTCATTCCCGGTCTGTTCGCAGCCGGTGAAGTGACAGGCGGCGTACACGGCGGAAACAGACTCGGCGGAAACGCTGTAGCTGACTTCGTTGTATTCGGACGTATCGCAGGCGAAAATGCTTCCAAATAAGATCTGTCCCGTACACTGAAAACACATTGACAGACAAGGTTCCCGATTCATCTGAACGGGAACCTTTTTTGAACATTTTCTGCTGATATGTTTGAGAAGCTGACAGGATGCGGTGAACCATGTCATATCTCTGATATAATTGTGTTGCTGGAAACAGCCTGAAAGGTAATGGTCTGCATGGAAAAACAGGAACTTGTATATATTACAGGTCATCAGCATCCGGATACGGATTCCGTGGTATCCGCGATCGCATATGCTTTGCTGAAGCGGGCAATGGGTGTCAAGGCAGTCGCCTGCCGTCTCAGCCCCCTCAGCAATGAAACGAAATATGTATTGAACAGGTTCGGATATGAAGAACCTATGCTGCTGGAGGACGCCAGGAAAAAGCTGAGCGAGATCAGCATCGATTCACCGGCAGCCATCAGTCCCGATGCTACGATCTACAGGACGATCGAAAAGCTCAGGAATGAAGACAGGGGAAGCTTTGCTGTTGTAGATGACGACAACAGACTGATCGGATATGTATCCAAATCCGATATTGCCAATATGGGTATGGGCGATACCGCAGTCAGTGATGATCTGATCAAGCACTGTACTGTAGAGGATATCGCTGATACGATCAGCGGTACGATCGTATATAATGATCCGCTGTTTCACCTGAACGGAAAGGTGTCCATCGTCGCGATGTCCAGCGGCGGCGTATCGAACTATGAAATCAAGGACAGGATCGTCATCATCGGTGATGACAGTGAAGCACAATGGACGCTCATTGAAAAAGGAGCAGGACTGCTGATCGTCGTATGGGCAAAGCAGGTCAGTGAACAGGTACTGGAAGCTGCCAGACGTCATCATTGTCCGGTGATCCTTTCCGGACACGGTACCATGAATACTTCACGCTACATCTTCTTCGCGCCGAAGATCTCCCTGGTCATGAGAAAGGATCCTCATACTCTCAGGGCTGATGAGTTTGCCGAGGAAGCAGGGCGCAAGATGATGAAGAACAGGTTCCGCAGCTATCCGGTACTGGATAAGGATAACCATCTGGTGGGATATGCCGGAAGATTCCATATCATGAACGCGCAGAACAAGAAGATCATCCTGGTGGACCATAATGAGTTCTCACAGTCTGTCAGGGCGATCGAGAAGGCACAGATCCTGGAGGTGGTGGACCACCACAGGATCAATGATTTCAATACCACACAGCCTGTATCGTTCCGCAATGAGATCGTCGGTTCTACAGCTACGATCGTCGCAACGATGTTCAGGGAGAAGCAGATCCCGATCCCTCAGAACCTTGCGGGAATGCTGCTGGCAGCGATCCTGTCAGATACGCTGATCTTCCAGTCCCCGACAACGACTAAGCGTGATCTTGAGACAGCAAATATACTTGCCGCACTGTCTGACCTGGATCCGGAAGAACTTGGGAATGAAATGTTCCATGCGGCAATTGCCGGACAGAAGAAGAGCATGAACGAGCAGATCGTCCAGGATATCAAGTACTACGATATCTACGGTACCAATACGATGATCGCCCAGGTCATGATTGGTGAACCGGAAGAATACCTGAAGAAAGACCGCGAGATCCAGATGACGCTGGACCGCCTGGCGGGACAGAAGGGGCTTGATCTTCTCGTAGCAGCCTTTACATCCGTTACCGATGAAGGCTCACTGTTCTTTGCCTCGGGCGAGAAGGCTGCCAAGGTCATGGAGAACCTGTATCCTGATCAGAACATACATACTCTGATACATGGTGTGCTTTCCAGGAAGATGCAGATCCTTCCGATGATCACGAAAGCTTTGGAGAACTGACAAGTCAATATTATTAAGATATCAGCACAAATGAGAGCAATCAGCAAAATACTGACAGTTCTCATTTTTATTATTTGCAATCCTTTTATTACAGATTGCAAAGATATTCTTCTACGTTCAAATACTTGATGCCATCTGCTTCTTTTGCAGCACCGCGATAAATTACATACTTTCCGGCAATCGTGCCAAAGCGGTGTTCGGTCATTCTGCATTTCTCGGTATCAATCAAGTGCCGAATCTGTTCCGGAATGGCATTTGTGCTGTGTTCAATTTCGTAGATTTCACAGATACTTGCCGCCGGATCAAATACGATCATATCAAATTCACCGACCGCAAACTGCAGCACAAAAACCTGCTTTTTTGGCTTGGCCAGCTTTGTCTCCAGGAGAACAGCATCCTCCATCATGCGTCCCATGATCTCACTGAGGATTCGCTCCTGAACCATGTTTCGCTCGGTGATGGAAAGGTCGCTGAACGCAGGATCAAGCAGCAGACTTTCGATCAAAGCTTTGGCCTGCGCGTAACGAAGACCTAGCTGAGCAATTACGGTGCGCGGAAGTTTCTCACCGCCCGGCATGGCAACAATGTCCACATTCTGAGTAAGATCCAGCAGTGTTAAATACTCCTGGATCTCGGCGGCATGTACCGGTTCTATTCCAATGGTCTGTTCTGCCTGATTCCGGATCTTCAGCAGATCTATTAACCTCTGCGTCACATTCTGCGTTTCTACTCGATCAAGAATATCGATGGGCTGCTTCCGGTCACGCCGCAGATTTCGTGCCGACAGGGCAAGGTCGTTGGATCTGAATTCCCGTGTCAGTACCTCAACGGTAAAGCAGTGATTCTGATCCTCTACGACGCGATTGATCGCGCTGGCCAATTCATTCTTCTCGTAAAGCTCCTGCAGCTTCCGGAAATGTCCGGCCTGCTGATAGCAGCGCAGAGAGTGCTGGATATTGCGGGCGATCGCCGTGTCCACATATTCTCTGGCGTTTTCACTGTTGGCAAAGGGTGAGTTCTCGTTGTAGTTCACACCGCTCATGCTCATGGTGCCGCCGTAGCGGATATACTCATCGATTCCTTTGATGCCCAGCACCTGCTCGAATTCTCTGTAAGGAATAAAAGTTGTATGAAGCATGATGCATCGGTCGTAGAGCTGCTCGTCCTCCGTAAAAAGGAATCCCAGAGAATCGGTGCCGGAGAGTACGATCTTCATACCGCTGGCCGCAAACACATCTGAGAACACCGCTGCGCCATCGATGAAATCCTCCATCAGAGTTATTTCATCCAGAAATACATAACGGCAGCCGTTTTTCTCCAGTGCACGCAGATCTCTGTTCACATCAGCGAGTGAATTCTTTGCCGTAATCTGGATGAATGCAGTTTGACCGAGCATTTTGTTATCCATGTCCGCAAGGATCTGACGAATCATTGTTGTCTTGCCTGTACGGCGGAGACCATAGATCACAAACACCTTATCCTGCTGCGGCCCGAACACATAATCCCGCAGACGGGCATAGCATTCGCGCCTGCGGTAGTTCAGCGCAGGTGTCATAAAAGCCTGAAGCTCAGGACCACGCCGAACGATTGTAACGTACTCAGTGTTGTCTTTTTGCGGTGTCTCAGGCAGTAGTTTTTTCAACTCTCTCCGTTGGGCCTGAAGCTTTTTCCGCTGTTCTATCCGGGCACGAAGCTGTTCCAGTTCCTCCTTCGGAATGAACCGTTCTTTTTTTGACTTTCCTTCGTACCAACGGTGGTAGTAATAGGTATGTCCATTGACCTTTTTCGTGGAGATCGATCCGCGGGGAAGCGCATTGATCTGCTCATCCAGTACGGCAAGCTGTTCTGTCAATTCATTGGTGTCCATATGTTATCTCCATGATGATCTGAAATAATTATACCCTATTATACCCCATAAATCATTAGGGTATAATAGGGTATAATAAAATATTTCTCTGCTCATCCCAGTAATCAGGCGAAGAAGTATTTCACTTCAGTGATTGGGAGGAATTGCAAGAAGGCAGAAAGGCAATCATGAGGGGGAGGAATCTTTTTCCTTTTTCAGAAACCAGCTCAAAGCCTGTCCCGAATTTTCCGATAGAATCTAAAGATTCTTGAAGTGGGGGCTTCCTGTTTCACAGTGGACTGCAGGTACTATCCCGGCGAAACGAAAAGCAGAACACGTGAAGAGATCATCTGTACAGATCTTGATAAAGTGAAGAAATAGTCTGCATAATGGAATCATTTTTCTGTTGTACTGTTCGGTGAAATGTCTTTCAATATAACCGCAGTTTTGAACAGCCCGTCTTTATGTTCGTTAATAAAACTGCCGTCATAATGATCTGCAAGACTTGAAAGAATCGTAAATCCGATGCCGCGTTCCAGTTCCGGAATACGGCGTTTTTTCTCTTTCACGGTTTCCGGTACGGTGTTGGTGCAGGAAATTGTCAGGTAAGGCTGCTTATATTTTGTTGATAAAGAAATCTTACCGTTGTCTGTGTTCCGGCAGGCTTCAATGGCATTATCAAGGATGTTTCCGTAAATACAGATCAGGTCGGGATTGGAGATATTGAGTTTTACCGGCAGGTACACATTTGCTTCAAATGCAATGCCTGCTTTTATGATATCCTCCCGTTTCTTTTCCAGGTAGCTGGCAATGACAGTATTTCTGCAGTCAGAGAAAGAAACATCAGCGTTGTCCAGCTCACCGAGTTTATGAATATAATCTTTGGCATCCTGGATCTCACCGCGTTCCAGGAGACCTTCCATCGCGTAGAAATGGTTGTCGATGTCATGGCGCATCTTTCGTATATCCGCGTAAGTGGAAGCTAAATGGCTATAGTAGTTTTCCTGGGAATGGACCTGGTCTTCCAGCATTTCGCTGCGGATACGGAGTTCCGTATTGGATGCAGTCATACGGATCGTGTAGATCAAAGCGGCATCTGCCAGCAGATCGATCACAAGCATGGCAATAACCATTTTCGCGTTGTAATCGCCATACTGAATATACTGTTCATACCATACGTACAGTGAGAACAACTGGCTGGCAGGAAACAGAATAAACATGAACCACTGTTTTTCGATAATGAGTCCCTGGGTCCGTCTTTTCACTGCCATAAGAGCTGCTGTAAAAGTGGATATGATCGTCAGGTTGAGCAATGTGAAAAAGGAATATACCGGGACCGCGTATTTTTCAAACAGTTCGCCTGATACCGCCATTTCATAGGGAAAGAGTGCCGCTGAAAAGATCTCTGAAATCGCTACAGTCATAACCAGCAGGAGACCTGCAGTGATTTTAAATAACGGTTTATCAGTGTGAAAAAAATACATGATCAGGATCGGCATTGCGAAACCGACGAAAAACCGCAATGCTGAAAATATGGGGAATACGTTTTCAAACAAATACCAGAACGTAAATTGAATCGTGATCTCCAGAACAGCAGTAATGCTCTTGGGATATCTGCTGTCGAAGATCAGGTTGGCTGAGATCATCCAGAACAGGATGAGCAGGAAATTGGAAACAGTATATTCAATACCGCTGTGCATATTGGTGCCTCCTATGTGTTAATACCGGATGTTTCTCAACAAATGAATATTGATCAGAGTATTTTGGGCAATGCTTTGAAACTTCGGAATTCAATCACGGTACATATCAAAGAATTCTTTTCTTGCCTGTTCACGAAAAGTACGGCCGACCGGGATGCGTGTGTCATCCAGCAGGATAAACTCGTCGTGATTTAATTCCCTGATCATGCGCTTGCTGATCCAGTATCCCTGATGGCAGCGGATAAACTGATCGCGAAGCTGCTCGGGGATCAATAATCCGGGCCTTCTGGTGTCGTAGTATTCACCGTCAGTGCATTTTATATAGGACTTCCGTCCGACTTTGCTGACAAAGAGGATGCGGTCAATATGAACTGCCACATATGCGCTTCCGTCCTTTACGAGGATCACCGGGACGGTGGTTTCACCTTTCTCCAATGACCTGACCGCTTTTTCGATCGCAGGCCGGAAATGGCTGTCCGCCTGTTTTTTCACGACAAACCAGACATGATCAGTCTCGTATACATCAGGTGCATAATTGACATAACTAGTCAGGAAAATGACCTGACAGTGAGGGATCCATGTGTTGATCTTCTTGGCCAGTGAAATACCATCATCTCCATCCATTTCGATATCAAGAACTGCGATATCCGGCTGGTACCTGTCCTTTTCTATTTCGGACAGCAGGAATTCAGCTTTATCAAAAAGCTGTATTTCATACTTCAGGCTGTTATACTCCATGAATTCCCTGACCATTTTCTCAGCTGTTTTCAGATGTTCATTGATATCGTCGCAAATTGCAATCTTATACATTGGCGGTCTCCTTCGTTTTCAGAATCAGGCTTGTATGATATGTGTCACCGTCCCTGCCGGAAGATAATTCACCGTCATACTTATCGGCAAGATGGGAGAGAATGGTAAGTCCCACTCCTCTGTCCAGTCCGGCAAAACGCTGTTTCTTTTTCTCTTCCTTTTTCTGTGCCGGATTGGAACAGGAAATCGTAAGATATGGTTTTTTATAATTCGTCTTCAGTTCTATTGATGCGTGTTCAATACCGGTGCAGGCTTCTGCCGCGTTGTCCAGTATATTTCCGTAGACGCAGATCAGGTCCGGATTGGATATATCAAGATCCGCAGGAAGATGAATGTCTGCATTCAGGGTAATTCCGGACTTACCAAGATCTTCCGTCTTTTTCTCAAGATAACTTGCGGCGACTGTATTTCTGCAGTCAGGGAAGAGGATATGGACCTGATCCTCTTCAATTACCTTATCGGCATATTCAACCGCGTCTTTCGTGTTTCCGCTGTCAACAAGAGCGCGTATCGTGTAGAGGTGGTTGTCGATATCGTGGCGCATCCTGCGGATATCAGCATAAGTAGAAACAAGATGGGTATAATAACTGTCCTGTGACTTGATCTGGTCTTCCAGCATTTCGCTGCGCGTGCGGAGCTCCGCGTTGGAGGCAGTCCGGTAAAACATATAGAGAAGGGCAATGTCGGCAATGATATCAACACAGATCATGAATATGATATGGCCGGGTGTTTTTTCACTGATATATATGTATGAAGGCAGCCAGATATAAATTGAAAGCAGCTGGCTGAGAGGGAACAGAAGGAACAGGAACCATTGCCTGTTTTCCAGAAGTCCGATGTTTTTCTGTTTGTAAGCCCGCAGGGAAAGCGCTGTTGCTGTGAGAAAATTGAAATTCAGGAACAGGTAGACAGAATATACAAACGCTCCGTTCGTCCTGAAGATCTCTCCTGAGATGATCTGTTCTTTCGGCAGGATCGCTTCAAGGATCACGTCTGAGATGGCCGTCGCAAACAGGATCAGGATCACAGTGATGATCTTGAATGCCGGTTTATCCGTATGAAAATAATGGATCAGGAAAGCCACAGCAAACGAACCGATCAGTAATTTTACGATAGACAGGATGGGAAATAACCGTTCCAGCAGGACGAAGAATATGAACGATATAATCGAAAATTCCAAAACAACAGTTATGAGTTTGGAATATCTGTTTTCAAGTACGATATTTGCTGTGATGACCCAAAATAAGGTGAGGATAAGATTGGTGATGATAAATGAAATTCCTTCGTGCATTTATCCGGCAGACTCCTTCTGGTAATTTAAATTCAAATAACACTAAACACTATACAGTACATTTTATTAAAATAGTCAAAAATAATTTATATATGTACTGCAGACAATAATTGCTTTCTTGACTGCTTCCATCTCTTTTTCTATATTAGATGCGGGAGTATATATGAATACCTGTAATGACTTCACATATACGGTCTCTGCGGAAATGAAAAGAGAGATCGATGAATATATCGTTGATGACAGGCCGTTCAATCTGAAGAACAGTGACGGAATGTCTGAGACGGCACACTAAAGGCTTTTGCTTGTGTGAAAGACTTGTTTTCTGTGTGCCGGGAAAGAAACAGACACTGCTTCTCGCCCGGCTTTTTAAATGATTCTTATACACCGGAGAATGAATAGTATTCTCTGCATTCATACATAATTGAGAGAAATAAATAATGAGGTTTTCATATGCATAAATATTATGAGATCAATACACCCGGCAATAACGTCCGCTGCAAGTTTTATCACAACGAGAAGGTCCATCCTGAAAAGGCGGTGATCTTCGGCACGGGTTTTGCCGGTCATAAAGACAACAACGCGGCCGCAAAGTTTGCGGAAAAGCTGCTCTCCAAACACAAAGACGTGATCGTGATCGTATTCAACTGGCCTTCACATGGTGATGACGTGAAAAAGAAACTTGTATTATCAGACTGCGGTACCTATCTGGATATCGTAGTCAAGGATACAAAGGAACGGTTCGGTATTACGGAACTTTATTCCTACGCGACAAGCTTCGGAGGATACCTGGTACTGAAGTATATATCCGAACATGATGATCCGTTCCGGAAGATCGTCCTGCGCTGTCCGGCGATCGACATGTATGATGTCCTGACCAGTGCCATCATGAAGAATGACGAACATGACCGGATCATGAAGGGCAAGGATATACAGGTCGGCTTTGACCGGAAGATCATCGTTACAAAGGGTCTGCTGGATTCCCTCAGGGAAAACGATATCCGCAAACGCGATTACATTGCATACGCGGATGATATCCTGATCCTTCACGGTACAAAGGACGAGGTCGTCCCGTTTGAAGACGACAGGCTGTTCTCAGAGAACAACCTGATCGACTTTATCCCGGTAGAAGGTGCAGACCACCGTTTCCAGAATCCTGCTCATATGAGCCTGGCCAACAAATATGCCATGGAATTCTTCGGAATGGAGTAGGTTTTTTCAAAGAAACCGGTATGTCTGCCGGTGAAATGGTTTTCACATTTCTGCTGATCAGGAAGACGTAAGAGAGCTTCGGAACCGGCACCGCATTTCCGGACGGAAATGCGGTGTTTTGCTGTTTTGGGGGAAAAACGAAAAAAAAATTAAGAAAAACAGAAAATAATCGGAAATATTAAGAAAATTATGAAATTTAAAGTCAAAAAACGAAAAATAATCGAAAAAAGCTGTTTTGTGAAAATTTACAGAAAAAATTTTACAAAAAACATTAAATTATGTATTCAATGTGAAAATAAAGTGAAAATCATGTTGACACATAGTTTTCATGCCAGTAAAATGCGTTCATATAAAAGGGAGGGACAAGAATGAAAAAGAGTCTCAGCATATTATTATCAGGCATTCTCACATTAGGCCTGACAGCATGCTCCGGCGGTTCCACAGCACCGGAAGGCGGCGGAACATCACCCGATACACCCGCAACAGCTGAAGCAAGCGGCGACGAAAAGAGTTCCATGATCGTTGCGATCGCATCACAGTTCGACACCTTGGACCCGTGCGTAAGCACAACTGTCTATAACGGATATGTTATCTCACATATCTATTCAGGTCTGATGAGAACAAATACAGAAGGTCAGCCTGAACCTGATCTCTGTACAGGTTTCGATATCTCCGATGATGGTCTGACATATACATTCCATCTGAGAGATGACGTCACATTCTCCGACGGAACACCTATCACATCAGCGAACTATGAGTACGCATGGCTGCGTGCAATGTCCTACGGTATCGATGCAACTACACGTACAAATGATATGGTCACCTACATCAAGGGCGGCAGAGATTACAACACACGTGCTCTTGAAGCAGGCGACAGCTTCGACTGCACAACTGAAGACCACAGCTCAGTAGGCATTAACTGCATCGACGACTACACGATCGAAGTAACACTGGAAAATCCTCTGGCATACTTCCCTCAGTGGCTCGGCGGAGGTGTCTGGGCTGCTCTGCCTCTGGATACTCCTCAGCATGACAATGCATGGTCACTCGAACCCGGTTACGCTACAAGCGGACCGTATGTCCTTGATTACATCAACATCAACGACAAGGCTGAAATCTCCAGAAACGAAAAATACTTCAAGCCTGACTTCGTCAAGATGGACAAGATCACATTCCAGGTCATGCCCGATCCTGATGCACAGGCAATGGGTTACGATGCAGGTGACATCGATGTTGCTCTGAACATTTCAACAGAAACATCCAGCAAGTACAAGGGCACAGACAGTCTCTGGGTTCTGAACTATCCGTCAGCTTATGGTCTGGTAGTCAATGCCGGTCCTACAGGCCCTGACTTCCTGAAAGACGTCAGAGTTCGTAAGGCTCTCTACATCGCTATCGATAAGGACGCTATCATCGACGTAATCGGCGGAGCTGACATGCATCCGGCACTCGGCGGATGGGTCGCATATGGTCTCGGCGGCGTTGACGGTGACTTCCGTACAGAGAGAGATGCAAAGGGTTATGAAGCTCATTATGATCCGGAAGAAGCTAAGAGACTGCTCGCTGAAGCAGGCTATGACGGATCCGATGATGCTCATACGATCCACCTGACATACAAGTATTCCACAAACTCCTATCATGCAGACGTTGCTACGATGCTGCAGCAGATGTGGACAGCAATCGGTCTCGATGTTGACTTCGACGCTGTTGAATCAGGTGTCTACTACGGTCAGCTCGATAACGGCGACATTCAGATCGGCCGTTATGGACTGCAGGTAAGTGACTCCCCGATCTCATTCCTTGACTGGCTGTCAGGTGACTTCCAGCAGACTTCTCTGGCTGGTGATGAAACATTTGACCAGATGCTGAGAGACGTCAAGAAGATCTCTGACGAAAAAGAATTCCTGACAAGAGTTCACGAGATCGAAGATTACTTCTGCCAGGAACAGTTCCTTGTGTTCCCGATGTGGCAGAATGCACAGCCTGCACTGGTTAAGACAAACCTCAAGGGCTATGAGCTGCATATCACAACACTCTGGTTCGGTAACTGCTATTTCGAATAAGAGATTCTGATTCACTAATATAAGAGGGCACGCACAGTGCTCTCTTTTTCTGTGCCCAAATGAAAATGGCTCATCATCGAGCCTCTTCAAAACAGTTTTCAAACGGAACAATCAGTATTACTGACGGTAGATCTCTTCTGCCAGATCGATGTATTTCCGGACGGAAGGAGAGACAGGTTCATTGTAAATAATGCCGTATTCCCTGGCCCATCCGGTATTCAGAGGGATCTTGACCAGTTCACTGATGGAATGGATAAACGGATTGGCGGTCAGCAGGAGTGAATCACCGGACAGGCATTCGAAAGCAGCTTCTACCTGATGGTCGACATCATCCCGCTCGATCAGGTTTTCCTTTCGGTCTTTGAAGGCTTCATGCAGGGCATCAATGACATTGCTGTCCAGCATTCTCGGAAAGACTGTCAGAGGATACTGCGTCAGCTGACTGAGCGATACAGAAGACAAGAAGGACAGGGGATGCCCGCTGCGCATTGCCGCCACAAAGGGAACATGCGTCAGCGGCTTGAATGTGTAATGAAAGTCAGGTGCCTTGTCATTTGAAAAGGTCTCACCGACATCAATGATGTTGTTTTCCACTCTCCATTCACCGCTGTGATTGGGATGGACTGCCCGGATGATCCGGATACCGGGATAGCGCTGTGTAAATTCATGCGTTACACGGTCCAGTAATACCTGATGCTCGACATTGCCGATCCTGATGCACTGGTCATCGACCATGCTCCGGCATGCTTTGATCAGTTTTTCCTTCTGTGACTGCAGCTTCCTTATACCATTTACAAACTGTGTGCCCGCTTCTGTCAGGCGGACACCTTTTTTTCCGCGTTCAAACAGAGGAAAGCCGAGTTCTTCTTCCAGTTTGTTGATCTGCTTCAGGATCGCCTGCTTGGAAACATAACCTGTTTCTTCCGCTTTGGAGAAACTTCCTTTTTCCGCTACCAGAAACAATAGCTTCAGCTGTTCATCTGTCATGGTAACCTCCGGTTACCGATATAGTAACATTCCTGTCATTTCTTCAGCAACCTCAATCGCTTAAGATTTATCTGTAAACGGAGGAACAGAAATGAAAAAGTATCTTTTCGCACTTGCATGCACCGGTGCAGTACTGCTTGCAGGATGTGCTTCTGGCGGTGCATCAGCACCAGCTGAAACAGCTGAAGCATCCGGCATGTTCAAACCCGGCACTTACACTGCCAAAGCAGCCGGCAGAAACGGCGATATTACCGTCAACGTAGAATTCAGCGCTGACGAGATCGTTTCAATTACACATGAGTCTGAAGAAACGGAATCCATCGGTGTTCCGGCAATGGATACACTGGCTGAAAAGATCACAGCATCACAGTCACTTTCCCAGGATGCGGTATCCGGAGCTACGATCAGCTCTGATGCATTTATGGAAGCTGTCAGGGATGCAGTCGTACAGGCAGGAGCGGATCCTGAAAGTCTGATGAAGGAAGATACTTCAGAAGCAGAAAAGACAGCTTATGAAACGGAAGCAGACATCATCGTTGTAGGCGGCGGTGCTGCCGGCATGACTGCCGCGATCACAGCACATGATCTCGGCGCAAGCGTGATCCTGCTGGAAAAGAGCAGTGTGCTGGGCGGAAATACTGTCTGCGCAGCCAACGGCATCAATGCGGCTGATTCTGCTGTACAGCTCGCGGATACCAAATACCAGGAAGCCAAGGCTTCTGTTGAAGGACTTGAATCACTGCAGATGAACAATGAAGACGCGCATGAAAATCTTGTCAAAGCATTTGCTGAGAACAGCGGGGAAGTCATTGACTGGATGAGCGGACTCGGTGTGAACTTCACAGTCGATATCAGGGAAGACCAGAGAAACAGCGAGCAGAATTATTACCTGCTGCAGGACACCAGCGATGGCTCCACAGCGATCACAATGATCAACAAGGTCAGTGCCGAACTCAAGAAGCAGGGCATTACAGTCTACTATAATATGGACGCACATGATCTTGTGACAGACGAAAGCGGAAAGGTAACAGGTGTAACAGCTTCTTCTGCGGAAGGGGAAGAAGTAACATTCAGCGGAAGATCCGTTATTCTCTGCACAGGCGGTTTCGGACAGAACAGCGAGCTTCTGGGAGAAGTCAATCCGGAACTTGCAAATGCTGTTACAGATGAAGTTGCTCCGACAACAGGTGAAGGACTTCTGATGGCTCAGGCAGTCGGTGCTGCCACAGCCAACCTGGATGCGATCCAGACATTCCCTCATGTGATCCCGGGATACGGAATGATCCTCCCGTTCTCACTGCCGGGCGGATTCGTACCTGATGCGCTGTTTGTCAACAACCAGGCAGAACGTTTCGCAGCAGAGGGATTCGAGATCCCTGATGTACTGCTTGCCCAGGATAAGGGTGAAGTATACTGCATCTTCGATGAGAGCGGTATGAATGATACACTGAGCACACTGGTCAAGAACGGTGTCATCAGTGAAGCTGACACAGCGGAAGAACTTGCCGGCAAACTCGGCATTGACGGAACTGCTCTTGCAGAAACGATCAGCACATTCAATGAAGATATCGCTGATGGAACAGATGATGCGTTCGGACGTCAGGAAAACCTGAATACATTTGAAGGCAAATTCTATGGATACCGTTTCGGTGTCGGTGCGCACTATTTCATGGGCGGCATACTGATCGATGAGGACACACATGTACTGGATACAGACGGAAATGCGATCGAAGGTCTGTATGCGGCCGGTGAGGTCACAGGCGGTTTCCACGGTACATTCCGTGTAGACGGATCAGGTCTTGGTGATTCCTTCACATTCGGAAGGATCGCCGGCAGAACAGCTGCTGAAGCAGAATAAACTCAAAAAGACCTGTGTTTGCAAAATGCAGTACAGGCCACTGCCAAAACACTCAAAAATGACTTCTGAAATGGACTGATATCAATAAGCAGACTCCCAATACAGTATCAAAACTGCAGCAGTTTTATTCGACATGGCGGAAAGCTGAGCACAAGAAAAAACAAAATACATAGGAGAGAAACTGTGCAAAACAAAACAGATCTCAGAACTGAGCATCAGTCCTGAGATCATTTTTTTCGGATCTCGTCCGCTTTCCGGATCCAGTATAAGACAAGTGTGTACATGACAAATGCCGCAAGGACCCAGGCGATCAGGCTGCCGCCGAAGAATCGTGCTGAGATAAAATATCCGGATGACACGGCATACAAGGCTGCAGCGATCATCAATAAATTACGATTACCTGTTTTCATGGTCATATAGTAACACGGCTTTGCCAAAAAGTCTTTTAAGGTGATATCGGGCCGGATAGTCAAAAACAGTTTTGCGGCAGGCAATGCGTGATAAGATTATGGTAAATAAGAAAGTGAGAAACAATGGATGGAAAAATTTAACCAGATAGTCTACGCACGCCCTGATCTGGGCAAGGTACAGGAAGAACTGAATGAACAGCTAGAAGCATTCAGATCGGCAGAACTGTACTCAGACGCGAAAGAAGCATTTTTAAAACGTCAGGAGATCATGAATGAATTCAGGACAATGAACGTGGTCGCGTCCATCAGAGCTGACATCAATACAGCGGATGAATTTTATGCTGAAGAAAAGGATTTCTTCCACTCTGCAAACCCTAAGCTTTCCGTGACATTGAAGGCATTCAATGAAGCACTGGTAAGTTCAAAGTTCAGAAATGATTTTGAAGAAGAATTCGGACCTCAGCTGCTGAACCTGCTCGATGCGGACATCCGCACCAACGGCGCGCAGATCGTTGAAGAAAAGATCGAAGAAGGCAAGCTGGTGACCACATATTCCAAGACAGCAGCTTCCTGCAAGACGGAATTCCGCGGTGAAGTATGCAACTTCTACGGACTGCTGAAGCATATGCTGTCGACAGACCGTGAGGAACGCAGAGAGGCGATGATCGCCTGGGCTGACCTTTACGCAGGTGCCGCACCGGATCTGGAAGACCAGTACGCGAAGCTGTGCGCGCTGCGCCGTAAGGAAGCTGAGAAGCTCGGATTCGATAACTATATCGACATGACATACCTGGCACGTCATCGTTTTGACTACAAGCCTGCAGATATCGAACACTTCCGTGAGCTGGTCGTCAAGTACATCGTTCCTGTAGCTGCCGAGATCCACGAAGCACAGCGCAAACGTCTGGGCGTTGAGAAACTGGAATACTATGATGAGGACCTGTTCTTCCCGGACGGCAATTCCACACCTGACAAGAATACGCAGGGCATGGTAAACGCTGCCCAGAAGATGTACAGGGAGCTTTCCCCGGAAACAGGCGAGTTCTTCGACTTCATGGTTGAAAAAGAACTGTTCGATCTTGAAACAAAGCCGAACAAACATTTAGGAGGCTACTGCACAAGACTGGCAAAATACAAGGCTCCGTTCATTTTCTCGAACTTCAATAAGACAAGCGCAGATACGGAAGTCCTGACACATGAAGCAGGACATGCGTTTGAGGGATATGTCGCTTCCAGAACACAGCCGATCTCCGAGTATTATGGTTCGACATCCGAGATCAATGAGATCCATTCCATGTCCATGGAATTCTTTACGGAACCCTGGTACCATCTCTTCTATCCGGAAGGACAGGGCAACCAGTACCGTTATGAACACCTGGCAGACAGTTTTGCAAACCTGACATACCTGGTCAGTGTCGATGAATTCCAGCACCGTGTATTTGAAGGCGAACAGCCTGATGCGGCAGGTCTGCGTGCGATCTGGAAGCGCATTGAAGAGAAGTTCATGCCGTGGAGAAGCTATGACGGAAATGAGTTCCTGGAGAGCGGCGGCTTCTGGATGCAGAAGCAGCATATCTTCATGTATCCGTTCTATTATGTCGACTACGCGCTGGCAATGCTGTGCGCAATGCAGTTCTATCTGAAGATGAGAAAAGACTTCAAGGGTGCCTGGGCAGACTATATGAAGCTCTGCAGACTCGGCGGAAGTCTCGGCTACTTTGATCTGCTGAAAGCTGCAGGACTGAAGAACCCGTTTGAGGAAGATACGATCCGTGAAGTGACGGAAGGCATCAAGGAAGCACTGGCTGAGCTGGAAGCCCAGATGTGATCACGCTTCTTGAACGCATTTTCCATCATAACACCACCGTATTTCATGGCTGAAAGAAGGCCGTCATGACCTTTATAATGATGATGTAAAGTCAGAGGAGGATATCAGATGATTATTTTGATGAGAGTAGATTCCAAACTGGTCCGTTCCGCTAAAAATATTTCGGCATGCAACGGGGCAGACAGGATCGTTGCGATCGATGACGCGATCGCTTCCAATCCCACATTGAGAGATACAGAGATCATGTCAGCACCGATCACATGCAAAGGCCGTGTATACGGAGTAGAGGAATCCATTGATCATTTAAGAAAGTCGCTTAAGAACGTTTATAAAACGGTTGTTGTCGTCAGGGATCCGAGCATCTTTGTAACACTGTTTGACAGGATGCCGGAACTGCCGAAGTCAGTCGACTTCGCAAAACAGCCCAAGCCGGATGATACGAAGTCCGTCGAGGCGATCAAGGCACTTGTTGAGCGCGGTGTTGAGGTATACTTCCTTGACTGGCTGAAGGACGACAAAGTCACCTGGGATTCCGTAAAAAACAATTATTGATCTGAATACCCTGCCTGTTAAAACAGCGGGGTTTTTATATGCTTTTACGGGTATGTACGATTCCTGATGATAGGAAATTCACGGTATATGCATTAAAATAGAACCTGGAGGTCAACGGATGTATGTTCGAGATATATGAAACCAAAACAAGGATCACGGATGATAATGACGCGCATGCGGCAGAATTGAGAAGTGAGCTTGAATCAAAAAATGTATTCTTCATCAACCTGATGGGATCACCCGGCGCAGGAAAGACCAGCACGCTTATACGCACGATCAATGCGCTGAAGGATGAATTCTCCATCGGTGTCATGGAGGCTGACATGGATTCGGATGTGGACGCGCAGACGATCTCACAGCTTGGTGTGAGGGTGATTCAGCTCCATACCGGAGGAAGCTGTCATATGGACGCAGACATGACCAAAAGAGGCCTGGACAGGATGACTGTTGAAGGCCTGGATGTCGTATTCCTGGAGAATGTCGGCAACCTTGTATGCCCGGCGGAATTTGATGTCGGAGCGGCACTGAAGGTCATGATCCTGAGTGCTCCGGAAGGGGATGACAAACCCCTGAAGTACCCGCTGATGTTCAAGGTAAGCAACGTCATGCTTGAGAACAAGATCGAAACAAAGGATGTGTTTGACTACGATCCTGAAAAGGCTGAAGAACGGGCAAGGGCACTGAACCCGGATATCATTGCGTTCCGTGTTTCTGCCAAGACAGGTGAAGGCTTTGATGAATGGACATCATGGCTGAAGGAACAGATCAGAACATGGAGGAGTGAACGATGAAGGTAATAGAACTGCATGCGTCCGTCACAAGGTCCAATGACATCGATGCCCAAAACCTGAGAAATGAACTGACGGAGAAGGGTGTGCTTCTCATCAATCTGATGAGCGCTGCCGGCTCCGGCAAGACAACACTGCTCTCAAGGATCATTACCGACCTGAAGGGCAAGGCAAAGATCGCCGTACTGGAAGCGGATATCGATTCTGCTGTGGACGCTGAGAGGATCGAAGCACTGGGTGCTGTGAGCGTACAGGTACATACCGACGGTATGTGCCATATGGATGCCGGCATGACGCGTACCGGTATTGAAGCGATGGATCTGGAAGGTACGGATATCGCGTTCCTTGAGAACATCGGCAACCTGATCTGCCCGGCGGAATATGATACCGGAGCACATAAATGTGTCATGATCCTGTCTGTTCCTGAAGGGGATGACAAACCGCTCAAATACCCCCTGATGTTCAGGGAGAGCGATGCGCTGGTCGTTACGAAGATGGACGCGCTGCCTTACTTTGACTTCGATCTGGAACTGGTGAAGAAACATGTCAGCCATCTGAATCCGGATATGAAGATCTTCCCGGTATCCGCCAAAACAGGCGAAGGCATGGAAGCGCTGGAGCAGTGGCTGCTGGAACAGGCTGCTTCCCTGAGAGAACACGCACATGCATGAGCTCGGGATCGTAACACACTGCGCAAAGACGATCGTTGACCTGGCGGAAGAAAACCATCTGAAGAAGATCGGCTCGGTCACGCTGGAGATCGGTGAGGTGTCCGGCATCATGACAGATTATTTTGTCGACTGCTGGAATTACTTCAAAGTCCGCTATCCGGTGATCGCGGAATCGGAGCTGAAGCTCAAGGTCATGCCTGCGGTCACATACTGTGAGGACTGCAAGTCCACATATGAGACGATCAAATACGGCAGGATCTGCCCGAAATGCGGCAGTCCGAATACATACCTGCTGACCGGGAACGAGTGCATCATCTCGGAAGTGGAAGCGGAAGACGATGATGAAGCCGCAGAAAACTGACCACTTCTGTCAGTGGATCATTACCCAGAGCGAAGACCCGGAAATGATCGGTCACATGTGTCAGGGCATCATGGACCAGAAGCGCTATGAACAATTGCTTCGGGCTGAAGAAGAAGACCTGGTACAGATCCGTATCCACAGATATGAAGACCTGATGGAAGGCTGGATCGAAGACCTGAACCTGAATGAAACAGATACATATCTGAGGGAAGAGTGATCATACATCAAACGCAGAACAGCGTCTGACCTGAAAAGGAAGGATGCTGTTTTTTGAATGATCGAAAACAGGACCGGACAGGTCTGAGGGTGATATACTGAGCAGGCAGGAGGGAGAACTATGAGCGGGTATCCGGTCATCCATGAAAAACCGAACGATCCGTATACATACGACCGGCTGGATATGCTGTGGGAGAAATATCCGCAGTATCACGAGAAGACGGTCTTTTCGTCATTGGATCAGCTCCTGGAAGGACATGAAAGCTTCCGGGAAGGGTTTGATGAACTCAGGGAAGAATACACAGTCAATGACTATGACAGGTTCCTGGTACAGCTTTCCCTCAATGACCTGCCTTACAGGCATGCGACAAAGGAACTGATCGAACAGGCACAGCTTCCGGAGAAAGAAAATCCGTATGTCACGGCATTCCTGGATCAGTTCGCTGAATTCGATACAGACCGTGATGCCTGTTTCCTGTTCCCGGAGAGCTATGTATCGCAGTTCTTCGTCATCACGGAAGTATGCAGGCGGGCAAGGGTGTTCCAACCGATACACAATCTGTTCCCGGACGAAGATAAGGTCCATTACCTGGCGGTGTTTGACAAGCAGAACATGGATGATGTCCTGCTGATGTTTCATCTACTTTATACCAATCCGTCGCAGGATCTCTTCGGCGGCTATTCACTGTACGATTACTCCCTGCTGTGGTACCAGACACATTTACAGGAGGACGTAACTGTTTTGAGGTCCCCGTACCTGCCGGACCGTATCGCCGTCTACCAGGGGGCTCTGCCGTACTGCTATAACCCGGTGAAGACCGTCTATGTACGCAGGAATATCCAGCATATCCTGGACAGCGGCTACTTCACATCAGAGCTGGATCTCTTCCTGAACCTCACAAAACGGATCATGCCGCTGCTCCAGTGGTGGTACAGGGACATTGCCCTGTATGAGGAAAAAGACGGGTATCAGACAAACTGGCGGCTGGAACGGACAAAGATCCGTACGGATCTTACGGAAAAAGGGATCATCAAGCCGAAGTGGAAACATGAGCTGACACTGTTCAACGCTGTGAAGAAGCGCTATCCCGATACGCTGTATCAGTACCGGCCGGACTGGCTTGGACTGCAGAGCCTGGATATCTTTATTCCTTCTCTCAATACAGGCATCGAGTACCAGGGGATCCAGCATTATCATCCGATCGATTTCTTCGGCGGGGAGGAAGCTTTGATCGCCCGATGGGAACTGGACCGGCAGAAGAAAAAACTGTGCGACCAGAACCATGTGCGTCTGATCGAGTGGCCTTATGACCTGGAGCCGACAGACAGGAATATCCGCAGCACACTGGAAACGCACAGCCTGAAAGAAGAACGTCAGAACGCTTTCCTTGCGTTAAAGGATTTTGATGAGTACATGGAGAAGTATGAGAGCTTCGCTTCCCTCCGTACAAGCGGACTCTTATTCCGCAAAGAAGCAGAGCTGATGGAGAGCGATGATACCTATACCAGACGCGAGAAAGAAAACCTGCGGGATAAGAAGAAACAGGAGATCCGCAGACGTCTTCATGAAGAGATCGAAACACTGCAGAAAGAAACGGAAACAGAGGGCGTCTGGATCCTGCCGGTGAAGGGCAGGAAGAAATTTGAATACCGCTACCGGTATCCCAACGGCAAGCGCGGGGATGTAGATCATTACCTGGCAGGACTATACGCGGAACCGAAACAGCTGAAAGAAAATGAATTTACTGTCAAGATCGACCGGAAGAATTATGAACTGATCGAACTGCTGATCATGGGACATATGAACCTGCTCACGCAGTATGATCCCGACCAGCCGGATGAGATGATCGAATTCCTGCTGCAGCACAACCGGATCGCCAGGATCGAATACCTCATGCATCAGGTGAACTATTACAAAGAGGAATACCGCAGTATTCGTTCCATTCCCGATCCGGGGCTGAAAAAACTTCTGACAGGCTATCACCGCAGGCTGAATGACCGGGTCAGCCGGATCTACGAATATCTGATCGGGGAAGGGACGGTCAACGCAAAATGGAAGTCGGAACAGGCAGCTTATGGTATCGTGCTGAAGCACTACCCGGATGCCAGGTTCCAGTATTCACCGGAATTCCTGTTTCAGCAGAAACTGGATATCTTTATCCCTTCCGTCAATACAGCCATTGAATACCAGGGAAAACAGCACTATGAACCCGTTGAATTCTTCGGAGGTACCGAAGGCCACAGACGGAATAAAGCGCGCGACAGACGCAAGTATATGCGCTGCCAGGCCAACGGCATCAAGGTGCTTTACTGGGACTATGACCAGCCGCTGACAGATGAGTATTTCACATCGGAGATCATGCCGGAAATCAACGGTACAGACAAAGAATGACCGGACACTTTCTGAACACAGGGTCATATTAGATTAGTACAGACTGTGAATATAGTATGATGTTTACAGAGAAACAGGAGTATTACATGCAATACAGGAAAGACAGAAACGGGAATCCGCTTTCCATACTCGGCTACGGCTGCATGCGTTTTACCAAAAAAGGAAACAGCATCGATGTTGCCAAGGCTGAACAGGAGATCATGGAGGCATACCGCAGCGGCGTTAATTATTTCGATACGGCATACGTATACGGCGGCAGTGAAGCAGCTTTGGGAGAGATCCTGGAAAAGAACGGGATTCGTGATAAGGTAAATATCGCGACCAAGCTGCCGCAGTACCTGATCTCATCACGGACAGCGCTGGACAGGTATTTCAATGAAGAGCTGAGCAGGCTGAGAACAGATCATATTGATTATTACCTGATGCACCATGTGACGGATGTCGCCATGTGGGAGAGACTGAAGAAGGTAGGCATCGAAGAGTGGGTCGCCGAGAAAAAGGCAAACGGACAGATCAGGAACATCGGCTTCTCCTATCACGGGAATACGGACAACTTCCTGAAGATCCTGAATGACTATGACTGGGACTTCTGCCAGAGCCAGTACAACTACCTGGATGAAGTGTCCCAGGCAGGACGTGAAGGTCTGCTGGCGCCTTATGAGAAGGGCATCCCTGTGGTCATCATGGAACCCCTGCGCGGCGGCAAACTTGTCAACAGCCTGCCCCAGGGCGCCAGGAAAGCATTCTCAAACAGCACCAGAAACTGGTCACCGGCAGAGTGGGGACTGCACTGGCTGTACGACCAGAAGGAAGTAACTGTTGTTTTATCAGGTATGAATTCTCTGGAGATGGTCAAAGAGAACTGCCGGACGGCTTCCGAAGCACTCGGCGGGGAACTGACAGAACAGGACAGACAGACGCTTGAGATCGTCAAGAAAGAGATCAGGGCTAATGAAAAAGTACCTTGCACAGGATGCAGGTACTGTATGCCTTGTCCGAAGGGTGTTGATATCCCGGGTATCTTCCGCTGCTACAACGCGATGTATATCGAAACGAAGTCACAGGGCAGATTTGAATTTGCCCAGACTGTCGGACTCACCAGGGAACCTGCCTTTGCCTCACAGTGCATTGAATGCGGCAAATGCGAACAGCACTGCCCGCAGAGCATCCCGATCCGTCAGAAACTGAAGGAAGCAGACAAGGCGCTCAGACCGCTTCCGTACAAGGTCGGCATCGATCTGGCACGCAGATTCATGTTCAGGAAGTAACGTTTATTCACAATCATACCCGAATAATTGTGGATAACGTTGTTATTTGAGTGTTTGCAGCAGATTTTGGCAGAAATAAGCACACTGAAAAAGGAACTGTCACCGGTACAGTTCCTTTTCTGCTTGTGATCAAAGATCGAATTCGTGCTTACCGACCAGTACTTTTCCTCTGGGGACTGCGGCTGCTTTATGGACCTCCAGCATACCCAGTGTATTGTATCCGCAGCTGTTCAGGAAGGCGATCATGACCTGGTTGTCAGGCTGGACCGTATTGGTCACTTCTTCCAGACCGGCTTCCGCGGCAGCCTGTTCCGCTTTCTTCATCAGCAGCGTTGCGATGCCTTTGCGCCGCATGTCTTTCCTGACATACAGTTCCTTCAGGCGGATCTTATCAACAGCTTCATCCAGGACGATGTAGCCAAGAAACCTGCCGTGTTCGCTTGCCGCGAAGATCCGGCATCCGCTGTCCAGCAGTTCTTCCAGCTGGTCCTGTGCGGTGTTCGTATCGGACTGTACCGGCTGTCCGTTGAAGCGGTCCAGGAACTGGTTGTACTCATCCTTCAGGAAGATCAGGTTCATGTAATTGCGGTCTGTAACATCAATGATACGGACATTGAAGGAAGGCACCGGTGTCTTGACAGGTACAGGTTCTTCCTCGGGTTCTTCATAGTCGTCATCTTCTTCCTCGGACATGAAGGGCATGTCGTCATAGATGATGCCATTTTCCTCACACCATACCATAGCTGTCGCGCGGTGCGCCTTTGTCTGGTATTCATACCAGTCCTGCAGAAGGTCAAAGCGTTCCGCAGCGGCACGGAACATCCTGAATGCGCCGCGTCCGTGGATGGCATTGGACATCCATTCTTTGGCGTCACCCTCCGGCTGCGCTTCGATAAAGCGTTCCATATTGCCATAGTCGTCTACTTCCCTGCGGTCGGGAAGGGG
This sequence comes from Solobacterium sp., assembly GCA_017432325.1. GTDB lineage: Bacteria > Bacillota_I > Bacilli_A > Erysipelotrichales > Erysipelotrichaceae > Bulleidia. The sequence continues at coordinate 50,434 of JAFRJJ010000054.1, forward strand.
GATCAGGTCTTCATCATATACCTGGGCAGGCATACCGGGATCGCTCCATCCGCTGTAGCTGCTGTACGTTACGATCTCTTCTTTCGGGATATAGTAATACGGCGTAAATTCATCATTCAGCGACTCGATCGCTGCTACCACATCGTTCAGATTAACTTTCATGACATCTACCTCAACTGCCTCTATTATAGCAATTCTGCATTTTCTGAGACAGATAGTGAATTGATTCGAAATTTATACAAAACAGGGGTAAAATAAGATTCTGCGAGGTACGTCATATGGACAGCATAGTTCATTTCAGAAAAGAAGATATTCCGAAAATACTGATGGTCATCATCAGCGCGCTGCTTTATTCCTTCGGCATGAATACATTCGTCAAATCGGGGAACCTGTTCCCGGGCGGCTTTGCCGGCATATCCAGACTGCTGTCAATGGCTCTGGAACAGTACCTGAATATCAGGATCTCATTCAGCGTGATCTACTGGATCATGAATGCGGCTGTTACGTTCCTGGTGTGGAAACAGGTCGGTCACAAATTCGTCCTGCTGTCAGTCCTGTGGTTCTCACTGGCGTCCTTGTTCACGTCCATCCTGAAGCTTCCCTACATCACGCAGGATCCTCTGCTGATCTCTGTGTTCGGTGGTCTGATCAACGGGACTGCGATCGGTATGTCGCTGCGCTCAGACGCAAGCAGCGGGGGAACAGACTTCGTTTCGATCTACCTGTCGATGCGTTCCAACGCGCCGTCCTGGAATATCATTCTGTACTGCAATGCCTGCGTCCTGTTCCTGGCAGGACTGATGTTCGGCTGGAACCAGGCTCTGTATTCCATCATCTTCCAGTTTGTATCGACCCAGGTCGTCAACACCATGCACCAGCGGTTCAAAGTCACCAGCCTGCATGTTGTAACGGATCATCCCGATGAGATCTGCCAGGCAGTCTTCAGTACATGCCGGCACGGCATCACAAAGCTTGCCTGTGAAGGGGGATATACCGGAAAGCCGCACTGGCTGCTGCTGATGGATATCAATACGTACCAGCTGAAGGATGTTCTGAAATCGATCAGGGAAGCGGACGAACATGCGTTCATTTCCGTCGGCAGCCTGACAGCTGTCAGCGGAAACTATTACCAGAAACCGCTCGAATAACATGAAAAGACCGGCTGTTTCACAACAGTCGGTTTTTATCATGATCATAATTTTCTGGATCCCGGTTCGATCCGGTTCTTGACCGTACCGTTCTTGATCTTCCCGAAGCCGAGCGGATAGGTGCCGGTACAGATCAGTACCCAGCCGTCATACGGGGAATCCACGCGGATCGTTTCTCCTCTGAGATACTTTTCCGTATTCGGATCATCCGGATCCAGGCAGATGCTCTGGGCAAATGTGTCAGCGGAAAGGTACTGGGCAAGGTGCTGTGAGGGTTCAAAGCGGTCGTTTCTGACCGTTCCCATCAGCAGTCCCGAGCGCACGACCCGCAGCCCGGAAGAATCAAACGGGATCTCCGGGAGATACAGGATCCGGTCTTTATTGAGCATGAAGCGGGAGGAATCAAAGCTGATCCTGATCATCTTCAGGAATTCATCAAACTGCGCGCATCTGATGCGGGTGGGGTGAAGAGCAGGTACTGCAGACGGAACAGATGTTCCGTTCTTTTTCATGAGGCAGGCAAAATGTCCTTCTCCCTGCAGCTTGTGGGGGTACAGCCTGATGCAGTTTTCCGTCCCCGGCAGGATGCCGGGCATGAAGCCTTCATAGCTGATATCAGGACGGATGATCTCTAATTCAGGACAGATCTCTTTCAGATAGAGGATCACTTCCTCATCTTCCTCCGGTGAGAATGTGCATGTGGAATATACCATCATGCCGCCGTCTTTCAGCATTCCCAGCGCGTTTCGGGCAATTTCTTTCTGAATAACAGCGTAATCAGAAGGTCCTTTCTCCAGCCATGAGCGGATCAGGGAAGGGTCACAGCGGAACATGCCTTCTCCGGAGCAGGGGACATCCAGCAGGATGCGGTCAAATGTGCGGGGATACAGCCTTGCCATGTCATTGAGGTCGGAGGCTGTGATCAGGGCGTTTGAAACGCCGAAGCGCTGCATGTTTTTCAGTGTCGCGTTCTGCCTGGAAGCGCTGATGTCATTGGAGACCAACAGGCCATGATCGTGCATGCGGCAGGCAAGTCCGAGTGATTTGCCGCCCGGGGCACAGCAGGCATCCAGCACCAGGTCGTGTTCACCGACAGGCAGGATCTCCGCGGGTATCATGGCTGAGGCTTCCTGCAGGTAGCACAGTCCCGCATGCCAGTACGGGTGTACGGACACACGGTCAGATTCGTCATAGTAAAAGCCCGAAGAAGACCACGGGACAGGCGTCAGATGGAAGGGTACTGTCCGGCAGAAATCTTCGACGGATATCTTGTTTGTATTGACCCTGAGCGACAGGATGCGGTCATGCTCAAATGACTGCAGATAATCATCAAATTCATCCTGCAGCAGGTCTTTCATTCGGCTCAGATAGTTCTCAGGAAAGTTCATACATGACTATTGTAACCGACCCTGTTTTTTTAGCCAGCCAATTCCTGTTTTGTAAGAATGGAAATATGAAAAAATGTAAATAAAATTACACGTTTACTGAAAATGTTAACTGAAAATTACATGGATGTATTGATAATGCTTACATTTCTGTAATATTCTTTGACTATCTCAACAGGAGGACAAAGAGATGAAAAAAGCATTAAGGACAATGGTCAGTGTTGTTCTTGCTGCTGGCATGATGGGATGTTCATCCGGATCACCATCCGGAACGACCCCGACTGCCGAAGCAGGTTCAAGCGCACCGGCCGAAACAGCACAATCTACAGAATCACACCATCCTTCAACAGTTACGATCGCAGTATTCTCACAGTTCACAAGCATGGATCCGGCAACAAACGGCGAGCTGGTAAACGGCTACCTGCTGCATCACATGTACAGAGGACTGTACAGAATGGATGAAAATTCACAGCCTCAGATGGAACTGGCAACAGCACATGACATTTCCGAGGATGGCTTGATACATACGTTTACGCTAAGAGATGACGCAAAGTGGAGTGACGGAACTCCTGTTACAGCAAATGACTTTGTCTATTCGTACCTACGAGCTCTATCTTACGGCGTGGACGCTTCCAACCCGATATACAACATGACAACGTTTATCAAGGGTGCGGAAGAGTATTCACTGAATGCGCTGGAGGTAGGAAGCTCATTTGACTGCACAACAGAAGATCACAGCTCCGTCGGTATTGAAGCGACGGATGATCATACACTGGTCCTGACACTGAAGAGCCCGTGTACATATCTGAATACATCACTCTGCTCAGGCGCATGGCTGCCGGTACATCAGAGTACTCCCCAGCATGAGTCCACATGGGCTCTGCAGGGCGGCTATCCCAGCAACGGCGACCACGTCCTGACGGAAATGAACCCGAATGACAAGGCTGTCATGGTCAAGAACGAATACTTCTATGACAAAGACAAGGTCACGATGGACGAGATCATCTGGCAGGTCGTTCCCGATACAGAAGCACAGCACCTGGCATTCCAGGCAGGCGATATCGATATCGCTACCAGCATCACGAGTGATGTTGCAAAGAGCTATAAGGGCACAGATGAACTCTGGATCGGTCTGCAGACGAACACATACTGCCTGACATTCAACTCCGGCGCGACCGGACCTGAATGGGCACAGAACCTCAACCTGAGAAGAGCTGTCGCCATGGCGATCGACCAGAAGGCAGTTGCCGATGTCGTCGGCGGTGAAGAATTCTATCCTGTACTGAGCAGCTATATGCCGCTCGGCCTGGAAGGCGTCAACGGAGACTTCCGTGAAGAACGTGACGCAGAAGGCGGATATACACTGGTCTACAATCCTGAAGAATCCAAGCGTCTGCTTGCGGAAGAAGGATATGACGAGAACAATCCTCTGAAGATCGAATATTATTATTCAACCAACTCCATTCACAACGACGTTGCGACATGTCTGCAGCAGATGTGGTCTGCAGTCGGCATCGAAACGACATTCAAGGCTGTTGAATCAGGCGTCTACTATGAAGCATGGTATAACGGTGACTTCGAGATCTCCCGTTATGGTGTCGCTCTGAACCACCCTGTCACAGCGCTGAACTCATTCACGACCGATTACCAGAGAGTCGCCAGGATCGGTGACGCCAAGTACGACGAAATGGTGGCGGATATCCAGGCTACGATCGATCCGAAGGAGGCGATCCGGAAGTGCCATGCGGCAGAAGACTACCTGGTAGACGAAATGGCATACATCGTTCCGATGTTTCAGTTCACACTGCCGATGCTGAGGAATCCTGCTCTGACAGGCACTCAGATCAACGGCGCATACCTCAACTTCAGCCAGTGCACATGGGCTGAATAACCAGAGAAACGATTCTTTCCTCAGGAAGTCCGGGCAGACCCCGGGCTTCTTTTCTGTTATCATGGGTGAATGAAATACTACGTTTACATCCTGGAATGCGCGGACGGTACGTTTTATACCGGATATACGACGGATCCGCAGAAACGGCTGAAGATGCACAATGCCGGAAAAGGGGCGAAGTATACCCGCAGCAGGTGTCCGTGCAGCCTGGTTTACACGGAAGAATTTGATGACAAAAGCGCCGCGCTGAGCCGGGAATGGCATATCAAACACGAGCTTTCGCATGCCGAAAAGGAAAAACTGGTCAATGAAAATGAATGAAACAATTTTTCAGGCAGGTGAAAATAGTTTAAGAAAATGAAAAAAGGTGTTGACGCACAGGAAAGTATTGAAGATAATAAGCACATGAAAACTGAATCGATAGAGGTAGCGGTGCAGATGAGTATGATCGCGAGCCGGCAGGCTATGAACGGTCAGAAAGGCAACCACCGCCGAACGGAGTTTGCCGGCAGGTAAAATTCGTGGGGATGCGGATAAAATCCGTATCACTCCTTCGCTTAATGAAGTGGCGCTATTGCTTATGGAAAGAAAGCCGTATGTAATAGCATGCGGTTTTGTTTTCTAAGGAAAAGGGAGGAATTATCACCATGCTTCAACATTCACGTTTCGGACTCGGTCTGGCAGCTGCAGCACTCCTGCTCACAGGCTGCTCATCAGGTTCACCTTCTACAGACGGCGGTTCAGCAACTGCCGCTCCCGCAGATTCAGCAGCGGCTGAGACAACACCCGCTGAAACAGCATCCAAGGATACCATGACTGTTGCTGTATTCTCACAGTTCACAGATATGGACCCTGCAACAAACGGAGAACTGGTCAACTCTTATGTCCTGCATCACATGTATGCAACGATGTTCCGTACAGACAAAGACGGCCAGCCTCAGAAGGAACTGTGCACAGACTATGAAGTTTCCGAAGACGGTCTGACACATACCTTCAAGCTCAGAGAAGACGCTGTCTGGTCAGACGGCACACCTCTGACAGCGAATGACTTCGTTTATTCCTATCTGCGTGCGCTGAGTTACGGTGTTGACTCATCCAACCAGATCTATAACATGACGGTTTACATCCAGGGCGCTGAAGAATACAACCTGCACGCAATTGAAGTCGGTGACAGCTTTGACTGCACGACAGAAGACCACAGCAGTGTCGGTATCGAAGCACCGGATGACTACACGCTCGTCCTGACGCTGAAGCAGCCCTGCACATTCCTGCCGCTCCTCATGAGCTCAGGCGCATGGATCCCGCTGCCTCAGACAACTCCTCAGCACAATAACCAGTGGGCATTCGAACCCGGTTATCCTGTCAGCCATGGCTATGACCTGACTTACATCAACATCAATGAAAAGTGCATTCTCCAGAAGAACGACTCCTTCTATAACGCAGCAGACATCACAATGCCTGAGATCGTATGGCAGGTAGTACCGGATTCCGAAGCACAGCACCTCGCATTCGAATCAGGCGACCTGGATGTTGCTACAGAAGTATCCTCCGATACAGCACGTTCCTATGAAGGTACAGATTCCCTCTGGGTAGCTATGGATCCTTCCACATACTGCATCATCATCAACACAGGCGAAAAGGGACCTGAATGGGCAAAAGATGTCAGAGTCAGAAGAGCTCTTGCAATGGCAGTTGACCAGACATCCATCACAGAAGTTATCGGTTCCACATTCTATCCTGTACTGAGTTCCTACCTGCCGTTCGGTCTGGAAGGAATCAACGGAGACTTCCGTCAGGAAAGAGACGACCAGGGCGGATATACACTGGTCTACAATCCTGAAGAATCCAAGCGTCTGCTTGCTGAAGCAGGATATGATGAGTCCAACCCGCTCCACATCGAATACTACTATTCCACAAACTCCATGCATGGTGATGTCGCTACATGCCTGCAGCAGATGTGGAGTGCAGTCGGCGTAGATGTTACATTCAAGGCAGTTGAAGCTGGCGTATACTATGACGGATGGTATGCAGGTGACTATGAGATCGCTCGTTACGGCGTTGCTCTGACACACCCGATCACAGCTATGAACAGCTGGACAACAGCTTACCAGCAGGTCGCTACAGTTGCTGACCCGGTATATGACGAGAGAATGGCTGATATCCAGGCAACAACAGATGCTAAGGAAGCACTGCAGAAGGTCCATGATCTGGAAGACTACCTGGTAGACCAGGAAGCACATCTGATCCCGATGTTCCAGTTCACAATGCCGATGCTGAAGAATCCGGATCTCCAGGGATACGAAATGCACGTTTCCTATCCGTACTTCGGATACGCTTCATTCAAATAAGCAGTATGAAGGAGAGCCCCGCGCTCTCCTTTTTCAGTGTTGACGTACTGCCCGTATTGTTGGATGATGACTTCATGAAGATCATACTTTCACCGGCAAAAAAGATGATTCCCGAAGATACGGTCCTTTACAGAGGTCTGCCCTGCTTTATTGAGGAAGCGGAGTATCTCAGGGATCTGATGAAACAGATGGACAGGGAACAGCTGAAAGAACTCTGGAAGTGCTCCGATAAGCTGGTCATGGAGAACACGGAACGTCTGGAACACATGGACCTGAGAAGGGGACTTTCACCTGCAGTCCTGACATATTCCGGACTTGCTTACCAGCATATGGCACCCGACGTCATGACAGATCATGAAATGGAGTATCTGGAGGCGCATCTGTGCATTCTGTCAGGACTGTACGGGGTCCTGAAGCCGTTTGACGGCGTGCGTCCGTACCGCCTGGAAATGCAGGCACTGCTGTCCAACAGGAACGGCAGGGACCTGTATTCATTTTGGGGTGACAGGCTGTACAAAGAAGTGTGCAGTGAACATGAACTGATCGTAGACCTTGCCTCAAAGGAGTATTCCTCGGCAGTTGTTCCGTATCTTGCGCAGGAAGATCACTATGTAGAATGTGTATTCGCTGTTGAGAATAAGGGAAAACTGTCGGTCAAAGGAACTCTTGCAAAGATGGCCAGGGGCAGTATGGTCAGATGGATGGCAGAGACCAGGGCGGAGAACAAGGAAGACCTGAAGAGCTTTGACAGAGGCTGGACCTTCAGCACACAGCATTCTTCCGACACATCCTATGTATTTCTGAATAACGATCAATGAAATGAGCTTCCGGATGAACCGGAAGTTTTTCATATACCGCACACACTGAAAAAGGCCCCTGTGCAGGGCCTTGCGGATCAGTCTTTGATCAGAGGGTGACGGTCATAGAATTCCGGATTGAACGGTCTTGTGTCTTTTTCCGCATTCCAGACTTCCTTCCCGTCCACAAATGTATTGAGGACATTGTAATCATCGTCGATGACAGCAAAGTCGGCAAAATTGCCTAAGGCGATGCTGCCGCGGCCTTCCAGGCCGTAGTGGAGGGCAGGGTTGAGAGAGCTCATCCTGACGACTTCATTGAGGTCCATTCCGAGTTTTTCGACCAGATTGGAAATACCGTAGATGACAGGCTTGCTTGAGCCTGAGATACGTCCGGTCTCGCTCAGAACGAATCCATCTTCGGTCACGGTGATCGTCCTGCGGTCATTGTTCGCGTTGTCCTTGCTTCCCATGTAGTGTCCCGGTTTCGCGCCGAGATAGTCGCCGTTGTCGGAGACCATCATGATCCTGTCATGGTCTTTGACTTTCATGACGATGCGGATCATCGGGAGCGAGACATGCATGCCGTCACAGATCAGTTCACACCATACACGGTCATCCAGGAGGCAGGCGCCGAAGGTGCCGACATCACGGTGATGCAGGCCGGTCATGACATTGCCCAGATGCGTCGCTGTGCGAATGCCGGCCTCGATGCCTTTATTGCATTCTTCGAAATTTGCGTTTGTATGGTACGCGCTGCAGGTGACGCCCTGTGATGTCAGGTATTCGATCGCTTCAAGGGCATGCGGGACTTCAGGCGCGATTGCGAGCAGCTTCAGCCAGCCCTCACCGGTCTGTACCATGGACTTTGCGTACTCAAGGTCGACAGGCAGGTAGTAGGTGTTTTTCGGATCGCCTTTTTCCCCGACGCGGGACCCCCATGGTCCTTCGGAGTGGATGCCGAGGATCCGTGTGCCGGGAGATCCTTTTTTGATACCTTCGACAAGGAGCGGCAGATGTTCTACTTTGTTAATAGTCGGGAAGATCCCGGTAACGCCGAAGCTTGCTTCGCCGAGCAGGGCCTGGTCCAGTTCGTCCAGGTTTTCCAGTGCCTGGAACCGGTAACCGACAGCACCGTGATTATGGGTATCGATGATACCGGGTATGATGCGCCTGTCACCGAAATCAATGACTTCTTCATCGATCGTTCCTTCGACAAAACAGGCAAAACGGCCGTCTTCAACACCGATGATGCAGTCTTTCATGCCATCGGCCGTGTAGATGCGGGATGAATGATAATACTTCATGATAAAAACACCTCACTATAATTACAGTATTACATATTTACATAAATCACTCGAGTGATTTGCCCGATGTGATATATGAAGTGTTTCATAACCGGAGATCCATGCTGTGGGAATAGTGCTGTCTCCCGGCGAGGAGGACACCACCAATAGAGGTCATTGTGTATCACCGCATGGGTGGCGGTGAATTTGAAGCTTGGAAATAACACCAACAGGTGTTACTGCTAATAAAGATCAAACTCATTGACCTGCTGTACATATTCTTCAAAACGAGGAAGCGCAAATATCACCTCTCCGTACTTTACAGCTTTTACAATTCCTCTTTTGATCAATCTGTCACGATATACAGAAAAAGTTTTATCATCCATTTGAGATTGTGCTTTGATTTCTGCTGTTTGTTTGATGTTTCCTTTTACCTTTGACATGGCTATCAGGAATTCTCTGTCATTTCCTGACGATTCCTGCCAGATCTTTTCGTAAACGTAGCTCTGTAAATAAGAGTCATAGCGATCCATCAGCTTGGAAAGAGATTCTGACGGGTTTTCAAACACAAGATATCCCAGCACCTGATATGCAAATGGATAGCCCCGTGTCAGTTCTGCCATTTTCCTGGCTTGATCCGAGGGGACAGATAATATATTCTGATAACTTTTTTTGATCAGGCTCAGATTCAAAGATTCAAGATCGATCCTTTTTGCACGCAGCAGAAATGTCAGTGATTTATCATTCTGAATAAATGTGACATTCTGAAATAATCCTGTCATCAGCAGGAAGACAGGGTATTCATTTCTCAGCATTCCCTGAAAAGATAAAGCAAACTGTCTCATATATGATGAGTTGGCAGCTTCATCAATCGTAATCAGTATCTTTTTTCCTTTGGATAAAGCTGTTTGCAGAAGCTTGTCATTGAATAACTCAATATCAAATACAGGATCATCCTTTTTTTCCATTGAAAGAACAGAAACACCAAATGCAGAAGGATTGATGGCTTTAAGTTCGTATTTATTTTTGATTAATGCATCATACAATCTGGCTCCGAATGCATCAAGCAGATCTCTGGATGGATTCAGATCGATTACGATCCATTCATCCAGTTTTTTAAAATGATTGGCAACAGCAGTCATAGTAACCGTCTTTCCCATTCCCCGTACACCTGTAAGGATATAAGTGTTTGTAAAAGGACTGTCGCTGGAAAAACAGTCGATAATCTCACTGGAAACGATCTCTCTGGAAATGTAATTCTCCGGTTTTCTGCCGAATGAAATGGTAAAAGGATTAGCAGTCATCATGATCACCTCCCTACTGAAATAGTACTTTTAGATTCTTTAGATTTCAATAATATTTTTAGATTCTTTAGATTTTGATATTACTTTTAGATTTTTTAGATTCTTTAGATTTTATTCGGAAAAATTCCGGCAAATATCATTACCGTCTTAAGCTGTCAGGGGGTTTCATTTTGACGGAAAGTAATGAAGGCATGTTTATCGTGTCAGAGAAACGTATTTTACACAAACGCGCTCAGTGAAAAGGAAAGTGCGATATAATTTAACCGGCAATGAAAAGAGGAAGATCGTAATGGATCATAGAAAATTTGACGTTGTGTGTGCGGGCATTGCGACCTGGGACACACTTTTTACCGGTGTCGACCGTGACCTGATGTCGATCGACGGCATCCTCTCCAAAGGATACTATGCCTCCAGCGGAGGAGACGCTGTCAACGCGGCAGTCAGTATGTCCAGGCTCGGACTCCGTACAGCAGTCTGTGCTTCCATGGGTGAGGATACATGTGCGGACCTGGTCATCGGTGAACTGCAGAAGGCAAGGGTAGATTGCTCTTATCTGCATCAGAGCCCGGATGTCCATACTGCTTCTCCTGTCATCCTGGTGGATCCGGAGGGAGAACGGCATATCATCCGAGTCCCTGACAACGGCAATCATTTTTTTACGCAGGAAATGGTCAGTGATGAGCTGCTGGAAAACGCCCGTCATCTGCATGTCGCAAGCGCGAATGTCCTGAAGAGACTGGACGGGAAACCATTGGGCATTCTGTTTGAACGGGCACACAGACTGGGTTTAACGACATCCATGGACGCATCCTATGACAGGGACGGGAAGTGGATGAAGAATATTGAAGACGCCCTGCATAACTGCGACATCTTTATTCCCAGCATGCAGGAGGCATCCTGCTATGCAGGAAGCACTGATCCCGATGAGATCTGCGCATTCTTCTCACAATTCCCGCTGAAGATCTTCGGGATCAAGCTTGGTGAGAAGGGCGTTATGGTTACCGACTTCATACAGACCTGGTCCATGCCGACGCTCTACCGGAAAAAGCCGGTCGATACGACCGGAGCAGGAGATGCTTTCCTTGCAGGCTTTGTCAGTGCCTGGCTGAAGGGTTATGACATTCCTTCTTCGGCTGCTGTAGGAAGCGCCCAGTCCTATTCCGTGCTGTCGGCGATCGGCGCCAACTGTTCGGCAGGCACATGGGAAGACGCATTGAAACTGCTGTCGGAGAATCAGATCGTTCTGCGGAAAAGAGAGGACTGAAACGGTTATGGAAGAACTGATCAGACATATGCTGAAAAACATGGAAATGACGATCGGTTACGGTACGAATCATTTCCGGATGAGCAGGGGAAGCTTTCATTACAGGAAGCTTGTCCGCTGGAGAAGGGACCTTGTCCGTACGAACTGTGAACTTACGGAAGACGGCTTTATCCTGACCTTCCGTGATGAAAAAGAAAAGCGTGATTACCACATGGGAGTGACGATCCATGACGGAAGATATGACGTTGCGATGCAGGAAGACCCGGGGAAGATCAATCGTTTCTGGGTGCGTCTTCCATGCGGGATCAATGAGCATTTCTACGGATGCGGCGAGACATATTCCAGATTCGACCTGAAGGGTGAACGTGTCAGGATCTTTGTTGCGGAGCACCAGAATACAAGAAGGATCTCCCGGAAGATCATTCATGACAAAGTGATCGGACATGACCCGGAAAAGGATCTGCGGTTCTCCGCCTATGAATCCTATTACGCCCAGCCGACCTTTGTTTCCTCACGCAAATATTACCTGCATGCCGACACGGTACGCTATGCGGAGTTTGACTTCCGTAAGGACAGACAGCTGTCCCTGCGTCTGCAGGAACGTCCTGTATTCCATATGGAATCAGGCAGTACATTCCCGGAAGTCTCTGAAAAGCTCAGCAGGCTGCTGGGTTCATACGGGAAGCTTCCTGAATGGCTGTATGACGGCGTGATCCTGGCGATCCAGGAGGGCTGTGCAGCCGTTGATGAACGGCTGAATAAAGCATTGGAAGCCGGCGTCAAGGTAAACGGCGTATGGTCACAGGACTGGTGCGGCTGCCGCAGGACAGGCTTCGGCTACCAGGTCATGTGGAACTGGGAAGCAGATCAGGACCTGTATCCTGACCTCAAGGAAAAGATCAGGGAATGGAACACAAAAGGCGTCAGGTTCCTGGGCTACATCAATCCGTTCATGGCAATTGAGAAACCTCTATATCGATACGCAAGCGAACACGGATACTGTGTGAAAAATAAAAAGGGTGAGGACTACATGGTCACCATTACGACATTCCCTGCCGCGATGATCGACTTTACCAATCCCGAGGCATACGCATGGTATAAGGACCTGATCAGGAAGAACATGATCGGTATCGGCATGTCGGGATGGATGGCTGACTTCGGTGAATACCTGCCGGTGGACTGTGTGCTGTATGAAGGGGATCCCAAAGCCCTGCACAATCAATGGCCTGCCATCTGGGCAAAAATGAACCGTGAGGTCATTGAAGAATGCGGAGTCAGGGATGAAGTGTTCTTCTTCATGCGTGCCGGCAATACGGGCAGTGTTGCGGATGCGGCATGTATGTGGACAGGCGACCAGCATGTCGACTGGTCAAAGGATGACGGACTTCCTTCGGTCATCCCGGCAAGCCTGTCGCTCGGCATGAGCGGTCAGACGATCGTCCATTCGGATGCGGGGGGCTATACCACGATCATGCATATGACCAGGTCAAAGGAACTCCTGATGCGCTGGGAGGAGATGAACGCGTTCTCCCCGCTGCTCCGTCTTCATGAAGGCAACCAGCCTTCAAGGAACGTCCAGTTTGACAGTGATGAAGAACTGCTGGAACACCTGGCACGTCAGTCGAGGATCCATGCGGCATTGAAGCCTTATCTGCTGAAGCTGGAGGAAGAAGCACAGCAGGGCATCCCGATGATTCGCCCGCTGTTCTACCACTACGACAGCAATTTTGATTATGACAAAGCATACATGCTTGGCAGGGATCTGCTTGTGGCGCCTGTCCGGAAACAGGGAAGGACCGACCGGCATGTGGTATTCCCTGACGATGTCTGGGTAGATCTTGCGACAGGAAAAGAATACAGGAAAGGAACGTACCTGGTGGAAGCGCCGATGGGCAGGATCCCTGTCTTTTACCGCAAACAGCACTCCCAGCTCGATGATGAAACGATCACGCTGCTGAAACAGGAGATCAGCGCATTGAGATAAACAAACAGAAAAGAGGAGAATATGAAAATCGGTTTTATCGGACTAGGCATCATGGGTTCCGCAATGTGTGCAAACATCATCCGCAAACATGATGACCGTGTATTTGTATTTGACCATGTTCGGGAAAAGACAGACCAGCTTGCCAAGGCAGGCGGCATTGCCTGCGCCTCATGCAGGGAGACTGCTGAACAGGCTGATCTGATCATCACCATGGTTCCCAAGAGCGAACATGTGCTTGCCGTCATGGAAGAGATCCTGCCGGTACTGGACGCTTCGAAGACATGGATCGACATGAGTACGATCGATCCTTCCGTGTCCGTACAGATTGCCGAAACAGTAAAAGCTGCAGGCGCAGCCTTCCTGGACGCGCCGGTCGTGAAGTCACGTCCCGCTGCGGAAGCAGGGAAGCTCGGCATCTACGTCGGCGGTACACAGGAGGACTATGAGAGAGTACTTCCGGTATTGTCCTATATGGGAGAGAACATCATCCGCATGGGTGACAACGGCAAGGGACTGGTCATGAAGATCTGTCATAATGCGCTGGTCTCCCAGATCCAGAACGGCGTCAATGAGACTTCCGTCCTGGCGGAAAAGAACGGGATCGATATCATGACATTTGCCCAGGCGATCAGCTATGGCGGCGGCCAGAACTTCTACCTGGATTCCAAGAAACGTGTAATCGCTGCGGAAGACTTTACGACAGCCTTCTCTGTTGCCAACATGCATAAGGATGTGCATATCTGCCTGGATCTGGCAAAACAGTCCGGTACGGCAATGCCGGGTGAGGAGAATGCTGTGAGGGTCTATGACGAAGCCATGGAACAGGGGCTTGGGAATGAAGACTTCTCTGCGACTGTGAAAGTCGTCAAAGGGAGGAAGGCATGCTGAAGAGATTGAATGAAGTCAATGATGTGGAAGTGCTCAGTGTCACGGATCCTGCATTTGCCTCATACGGCAGAGTCGTCATGGGCTATGACATGCGTGAAGCCTATGACTGGATGAAACAGAATACCTGTATCCCGGAGAACGGCAACATTTATACCGCGTCTGATCCTGCTTTGGAAAGCTTTGCGGTCTTCAGACAGATCCAAAGCGTCTGCTATGGCGGCAGGGACATCGAAGCCGGGTACTGCAACGGACGCAATACGACGTACAACGGGTTTGAATACCATAAAGGCTGTGAACTGAACGGAGCCGTTACGGACTTCATGCTGGTGCTGGCGCATGTCTGGCAGATCAAAGACAACACGATCCACGTGGATGACGCTCAGGTATTCTTTGTACCGGCAGGAACACTGATCGAGCTGTATGAAACAACACTGCATCTGTCCCCATGCCGTACGAACGACACGGGCTTCATGGATATCGTTGTCCTGCCGAGGGGAACCAATACACCGCTGAGTGATGAAGAAAAACAGATGCGTGACGCATGTGCAGACCCGGAAGCGCGTCTGCTGCTGCAGAAGAACAAATGGGTCCTTTCCCATCCGGAGAGAAAGCCCCTGATGGATCAGGGAGCGCATCCCGGTCTGCTCGGGGAAAACAGGGAACTGAGATATTAAGGGAGTGAATTATGCATAAAAGTTTTCAGGCAGTCTATGTACCGATGGGAGTAGGTACATTCCATATGCCCTCTGCCGAAGAGCAGTTTCAGTCTTCCATTGCCATGTTAAGGGAGTTCTGTGAGGACATCATCGTTCCTGAAGAGAAGATACTGAGCACAGACGCATTGAGCGCTTATCTGGATACGCTGGAGCCGGACCTGATCATCCTGCAGAATCTGACATTTGCCAATGCGGCATATACCTCGGAAGTCATGCACCGTTTCCGTAATGTACCGCTGCTGTTATGGACATTAAGGGAACCCGTGATCGACGGGGGAAGGCTCCGTCTGAACGCCCTGACCGGCGCGTTCTCCGCAGCCAATACGATCCGTCAGTTCAAACAGGAACCGTTTGAATATGTATACGGCGGTCCGGAAGAAAAACAGGTGCGTGAAACAGCGAAGAAAATGATCAGTGCAGCACGTGTCCGCTTTGCCATGCAGTCACTGAAGGTATGC
This sequence comes from Solobacterium sp., assembly GCA_017432325.1. GTDB lineage: Bacteria > Bacillota_I > Bacilli_A > Erysipelotrichales > Erysipelotrichaceae > Bulleidia. The sequence goes on from JAFRJJ010000054.1 coordinate 65,903, forward strand.
GCGATCGGCCATACACCCCAGGGATTCGGCTTCGGACGTGCGCTTGACAATGACATGCTGGAAGTGTTCGGTGTCCGCCAGGATGCCATTGAGGCAAGAGAACTGATCGATCTGGCAAAGTCCTATACAGATGATGAATGCAGGGAATACCTGCAGGATGCGCTGAACAGGACAGTCGGACTGATGGATACACCGGAAAAGAACAGACTGGACTTTGCCAGGATCTATAAAGCGTATGATGTGTTTGTAAAGAAGAACGGTATCGGGGCTGTGGCTTCCAGATGCTGGCCGGATTTCTTCACATCATTCGGTACGCCTGTCTGCTCGGTACTGGCCATGCTGAATGACCTTGGTGTGGCAGCAGCCTGTGAGGCGGACATGTACGGAGCACTGTCCATGTGGATCGGCATGCAGCTGAGCGGCAGGGCAGTCTTCTTCGGGGATCCGGTATCCCTGAATGAACAGGAAAACACCCTGACATTCTGGCACTGCGGAACAGCCGCATGCTCACTTGCAAGAAAAGACACAGGTGCCTGCATCGGTGAACACTGCAACAGGCATATCGGTCCGACCATGGAGTTCGGCTGTGAGCAGAGCGACCATGCGACGGTATTCCGGATCGGCAGGAACCCGGACGGTACATTCCGGTTCTTCATCGCTTCCGGCAAAGCACTGGACAGACCGAAGCAGTTCTTCGGTACATCCACAGTCCTGGAAATGAACGGATCCGCGGAAACGATGGTGTATGAAGCGGTCAAGGAAGGCTGGGAGCCGCATTACGCTGTCATATATGAAGACGTGGCTGATGAGCTGGAAATGCTAGCCCATATGTTCAAGGCTGAAGTAAGACGTTTCAATTAAGCAGATATGAAAGACCTTTCCTGTGAAGTACATGCAGGGAAGGTCTTTTATTCCGATACAGATAGTTCAGTAAAAATCAATACATTGTCGAAAAGTCTGATGAAGTTATCAGGTTATTGATCAGCTGCTGATATCAAAATCCATGGTGATAACACTAAATTGTAAATTTTCGCACCTTAACATCACATTACTGTTCATTGATTCAGCACATGTTTCTTCTCTCATCGGCTGCTGTAAAAAATCTCTGATTTATTACTGAATATTGAATATAAAGGAACCATCCCCAAACAACAGTTTGCTGGGGATGGAGGATTAAGTTCTGGTTTTATCAGTATTCTATTTGGAAGCCTGATGTTTTTATGACTGATCATCTGTCAGTCTGGTGGATCAGATAGGATTGTATTGTAATTAAGATTTAGTGATGTTCTTTTTCAGAATCACTTCAATAACTATATACACGTCTGTTCTCGACTGGCAATTATACCTTTTGGCGTTACCTGTGGTTGCTTCATGATACATTTCAAGTCTTTTAGCATTGGTGATAGCGTCTGTAATACTGCCAGCAAGAATTTCCTGCATATGCGGGAATCCTTTTTCGTAGTCTGGAACATATTTCTTTAATGTGTTCACCACATCCTGATTCGATGCATATTGCTTTGTTGAATATCCATAGTGACAAATATACCAAATTTCAAAACAGGGATTTGAAACGATCATTGTTCCGTTGATTTTTCTGATAATGCTTTCACTTCGTTGGATCAGCTGTTCCTGAAGAGGAGATAAATCTTCGTCAACGATGCAAAAAGCAATATCTCCAAGATTTGGATCCAGTTCTGATGCTTTGTAGTCCCGTACCAACGCGTTTGCCAGATGAACAGGATCTGTTTCATTTCCTTTTGTAAATCTGATATTAACATTGCCTCCATTAAAAGCATCGAAATATAGTTTTTCAGTTTTGTTTTTTCCTTCTGCCGAAATTAAGATAACGCTTTTTCTCTGCCGGTTTCCGGAGTTCCTTTTTTTGGGTCTGTATGCGTCTTTCATTTATTCCAGATCGATTCCTTCCTTTAAATTCGGTACTGCTCCATATCTCCCCAATAGGTACGCATTCCGGATGTTTTCCTTTTTTCTCGGAGAGAAGTCATCTAATGAATATAGTTCAGATATTCCCGTTTTCCTGTCTTTATCTGTAAAGTAAAACTGATCTCTTCTTAAATGATCCAAAGATAAAAGTGACACATCATGTGTGGAGATGATCAGCTGTGCATTACGTACATTTACTGATGGATCATTGAACAGATTGATCAGATACTGGACTAATGCCGGATGCATACTTTTATCAAATTCATCAATACATATGATTTCACCGGTTTCCTTGAAAGCGCGCTTCAGAATCGGCGCAAGACCAAAAAGATTCCTGGTTCCTTCTGACTCATCCCGCATATTTAATACATAGGAATTGTTGTTAACTGTATGCAGGGTATGAATGATGTATTCCAGACTTTTTGAGTCCTGTTTTATTCCGGAAAGAAATAGATTCCTTAACTGCACCGGCAGTGTGTTGACAAGATCTTCTGCACTATGTTCTTTAACCTCTAAGCTGTATTTTTCGATATTGATATCTGCTGCCTTCAGCAATTTGATTACGAAGTTTTCCACAGAGTGATCGTCATCATATCTTAATAGCGGACCGATACGTGGGATTAGTGATTCAAAATCTGAATCATACGTGTTTATCTTTTCGGCAAAAAAGGAGAAAGCCTCTCTGGTTTCAGTGCTGTTCCATTGGGTTGCTGTTGAAAGAAACAGTTTGTTCTTTGTGTTTTTTGAAACGATTGGATCCAGCTCTTTTTTGATGGAAGGAACAGTAAACTTATAAACTTCAGACCTGGTTTCATCTCTATCGAAAATCGTTGTTGCTTTTGCGGATTTATAAGCATACAGATATTCTTTTACTATTTCCTTGGGTGTTGCGGAATAACCATATACGTACTTTATTCCATTTTGGATGAAAACAAACTCAAACGATGACGGTTTCTTTTTTGTCTCTTCATCAAAAGCAAAAGGAGTAATATTAGCTAAAGGCTGATCAATCTGCAGTTGATTGGAGAAACGTATATTTATAATGGCTGATGTCAAAGCTGAAAAAAGGTTGGATTTTCCGGAAGCGTTTGCACCAAAAATTGCAGCAACTTTAAGCAGTTTGTTGTTGCTGATATCAACAATGTTGTCAGGCAGTTCTTTATCTGATGAGGCTTCCAATGATAAAACCACCCGATCTTTGTATGACTTGTAATTCTCAACGCTGAATTGTAAAAGCATAAACCACCTCTATTGTCTATGTCAAAAATACCATTTTCGACCACTGATTACAATGTTATTTTGATGTATTTTGAATAAAAGATGTAAAAATCCGTAAAATAAAACTAAAAAACTTGATTATTTAAAAAATGCTGATAGGATAATGCCCGGAGATAAGAATCTCCGATCAATGGAGAGGAACCATTAAAAAACACCTTGCGGTAACAAGGTGCATAACAGCAGAGGTAATGCCACTACTGTAGTTCCACAAAATGAATTATAGTTATTGCTTCAGCTGTTTACAAGCAAAATCCTCTAGAAGGGGGGAATATGTAAAGATATTATTATATCTTTACGAAATATATTACGCTCAAGGATGGACGCAAAATTTATGCCTCTGATTACGGGAAAAAGGCATTCAGAATTCGTGTTCATAAAAAATAACTGATATGTAGCAAGAAAGATAGTCTGGTGGCGGCTATCTTTTTTGATCAGCACATTTATTATTGACAGGAGAATAAAGAAGGTCTTTTATTACGATGATTTGAATACGGGTCAATAATTAAAAATGTCACAAATGTTTCAGTTTGGTATTGAGGAATAAAAAAAACTCCGCTAATATTAGGATGACAAATGTCGACCAACCATGATAATGATTGCAAATATGATCCGGACGGACCGGACTACGGAGGTTTTATGAAAAAAATCTATCAAACAACAGGCGCTTTCATAGGCGTGTTAAGTCTGATGCTGGCAGGGTGCTCGGGAAATACGGCACCTGAAACGAATACAGAAACACCCCAGAGTGATATGAGCAATGCCGAAATTTCCGAAACAGCAATGGATAACTTCCTGGCAAAACTCAGTGAAGGCGGCTACACAATGGATGCGCCGGAATTCCTGAAAACACTGGTACATTCCAAAGACCAGATCACGTTTGACTATCAGGATGACCTGCATGAAGATTTCGTCGTCATGAGCGTCAACAATGAAACATTCCAGGGATACCCTGATGGTGACAAAGTCAATGAAGTCACATTCCTCGGTGAAGGAGACGCCCTGACAGCTGCAGAAAACAAACTGCCCAATCAGTGGGCAGGCGCGATGTCTGACGGCAACATTTACAACCTGTTCTACAACCAGCAGGATGAACCGCTGACATTCGTATCCTATGAAGATGCTGTCAAGAATACCATGAAGTCATTTGTCGGCTACAGCGACAACGCTGTCAGACTGATGCATGAAGTATATATCGTCATGGATGATGTTGATCCCAAGACAGTACACCTGAAGGCTGAAGTAGATGAGGACATGGTTGCCCGCGTTAACTATGATGACATCGACATCACACTCACATTCGGGGAGACCGAAGGCAACGGGGCAGCGGAAGCCTGGATGAAAGCACCTGTCTATCCCGAAGCACGTACAGACTGGGATGAAATGGATGAATTCATTCTGAATTCCGTATTCCTGCCGCCGTACGGCAGGGATGCTGTACCGTTCCCGCGTTATGCAGGCTATGCGTTTACAAATGACCAGGAATCCTTCTTCAACGAGGAAGTCGCCAGAACACGTGATTCCCATGCGACGGAAAAAGACATGGCTGATTATATTCAGCTGCTCCTGGATGAAGGATTCACAGAAGCTGCTTTCACAGATGAAGACGGCAATGAAAGAACATGCTACAGAAGGATCCTGAGAGAAGACTATAACTGCTATTCCCAGATCGACGTATCCTATGACAACGGCGTCAACATGAATGCCCGGAAATACTATGATATCCCTGTATATGAAGGTCTTGAAGCAGTCAACAATGTGATCGTTCCGAAAGGCTTCACAGCACTGCCTGAGTCCGATAACTTCAGCAATATCAGCGCAAAGGATCATGCTGATGAAACAACTGAATCCTGGATGTATTTCTTCAACTATGACAACGTGCTCTACGTTGACATGGACTTCAATGACAAGGCAGAAGCAGAAAGCTATCTGAAGGCATATCTGGAAAGCCTCGCATCGAACGGCTTCAAATCAACAGCTGCTGATGAAGAAGACCCGGAGCGTTATGAGTCTGAAGAAGGACACAACAGCTTCCGTTATCAGTTCGCAGATGATGATACAGTCACACTGCTCTACAAGGCAGAACACTACATCTCTGCTGAAGAAGCTGAAACAATGATCAAGGACGCAGGTTTCCCTGCGATCGACCTGAAAGCACCGATCACAGCACGTGACCTGAGAAGCTTCTATAAGACACGCAACAACCTGGATTATAAGTTATATCTCGCACTCAGCCAGGAATTTGCGACTGTAAAGGAAGCTGAAGATTTCCTCGGCAGTTATGAAGACGTGCTGAGCGAACAGGGATACGGCAGAGTCAGCCCTGATTCAGTCGGAAGCCTGAAAACGACCGCGATCTACAATGAAGATACCGGAATGCTTGTCGGCATTGACTTCTTTGAACAGAATGGCGGCGCGCTGGTCAACTTCGATTTTGAAGCCGAGTAATACCGGATACCATAACACAGAGACCTCGCAAAGCGGGGTCTTTTTAACAAGATCATATTATAATGAATATATATCAGTGACAGAAAAGGCCCTGCTTTGAAAGGGGGAGATCATATGGAATACATCCTTCAGGTATTTGCCGGCGGATGGCATACACAGAACTATACAGCAGACGATATCATAAAGTGTCTGAAAACCATCACAGACACCATCCCGGTCAAAGCAGTGCTGATCGGCTGGAACCTCAATGCCGGACTGTACCGTACAGTCGGTGACTTCCTCTGCAGAAGATCCATTGATATGATCCTGTGGCTTCCTGTATTCTCCGAGACAGGGGAGCTGCTTCCTTCAGAAGAAGCACTGGATATCAACGGAAGACCCGTCGGCAGCCTGGCTCTGCAGGAAGGTGAAAACTTTGCGTTCAGCTGTCCGCTGAATGAAAATAACCTGCACAACGTACAGCAGATCTATGAAACGCATTTTTCTGACTGCGGCTTTGACGGAGTGTTTCTCGACAAGATCCGCACCCAGTCATTTGTCGGAGGTGTTTCAGGAGTATTAAGCTGCGGGTGTTCTGCATGCCGGAAAGCATATGCTGAACATGGTCTGTCACTTTCCCATGTTTCTGAAGCATATGCGGATAAAGGTGATATGTTCCTGGAAACAGCCGGCTATGTACCGGGCACAGGCTTCACATTCACAGATCCGCTTGCAGAGCAGTTCTTCGAGCTGAAGGGGAAACTCATTGCAGAGCGTATGACTGAACTGTGCAGGTATTTCCATGCCAAAGGACTGACAGTCGGACTGGATCTCTATGCGCCGCTGCTCAGCCGTTTTGTCGGGCAGTCCTACCGTGAGATCACAGCAGAAGCAGACTTCATCAAACCAATGCTGTACAGGAAAACTGAAGCACCAGCAGGGATCGGCTATGAATACCGGCTTCTGAAGCAGAGCCTGCCGCATACCCGGAACTACCCTGATATCGATACAAATGAAGCATTCCTGGAACAGCAGCTGAAGGAGTTCCGTGATCTGCCATGTCGGAAGTATCCCGGCATTGAAGTCAATTACCGGGAAGATATTGCCCGGACAGATCCTGCTTATATCCGTTCTTCCATGAAGATCCTGGAAGAAAACGGAATGGATGGGGCAGTGCTGGCCTGGGATGTCATGCTGGCACCGGATGAACATATCCGGGCAGTCAAAGAATAAAACAGAAGGAGCTGTCTTCAGCCAATACGGGATTGCTGAAAACAGCTCCTTTTATGTACTCTGGCGGCTGACAATGAAAAGGGGACTGCACTGCAGCCCCTGTCCGTTGTTCTCAGAATGGAATATCGTCTTCATCAATGTCAGGATCATCTTTGCCGAGATGCTGTAATTCAAGTTTGTGTTCTTCAATGATCTGGTCTGTTAATACAGTCATCATGTCCTGCAGTTTATCCATGAGAACTTTCTCACGGATGATAAAGCCGTCCGATCCCGGCTGCGGATCGATCATGTAACCGGCATGTTTCCGCTGATCTTCAAAGTACATCATCATCTGTGCCGAGCTTGACAGGACAGGTTCCCTGACACCGTCTTTTTCCGCTGTTTCCGGATCTGTGTAGAGAACAAGATATGATCTTCCGTCTATGCGCCTGGCCTTGGGTTCCCCGCTCTTTTTTGTACTGATCCAGTATTTCCTGTTCATCATAAAGGAACGGGCTGCAGCTTCCAGCAGGGCCTGTTTCGTCTCTTTTGTCATACCGACTCTGTATTTTTCCATGTTTTCCCGGAAGCTTCTGTCCGCATCTGAGATGATGATACGGCGCATCATATCTGACATATGACGGTCAGCGAATTCCTCTTCATCATCGTCTTCATCCTCGTCATCATAATCGTCTTCTTCATATTCATCATCTGTATCTTCTGCCAGTTGTTCACGATAACGTTCGATCTGTTCTTCAAGCTGATCTGCTTTCCGGTTGCTGCCCTTTAACCGATAGAATGATGCTGCGGACAGGAAAAGCCTGAAGTTTTCGTCATTGATCTCCATATGCATGATATCCAGCTTGTTCAGAAGCGCTTCAGCATCTTTCAGCTTTCTGGTCTGCCCGTACAGATGGACCTGACGTGCATAAATGTTGAAACTGTCCGGATATTTTTCACGCCATTCGTCGAGCTCTTTCTGAGCATTCTTGTTTTCTTTCAGCTGGTTATATGCAACCGCAAGAGAATCCGTTAATTCTTCATATTCTTCCCGTTCAAAAATGAACATGCTTTTCAGTTCTTTCAGGTATGAAACGATGTCTTCTTCTTTGTTTTCCATAAACAGCAGAGAAGGCATGTCATAGATCAGGAAATAAAGGTCTTTGAAATCAGCACCGGTCTGTTCGAGATCGTCGAACCGCTCAGGCAATTCTCCGTTTTCTTTCAGCACACCGCATACTCTCCTGAATTCATCAAACATGACCCTGATCTCTTCCGGGCTTGACACGTAATTGTCCAGATATTCATGGAATGTATGCCAGATGGAATCCTCTTCCGTACGATCATATGGAACAGAGTTTACAGGATTATGTTGATGGTAAGTATCGATATCCAGGGGGAGCAGATCATTAAAACGATCCTGTTCATCTTCCAGGTCAAACACATCAGTATCACTGACCTGATCCAGATCGAGATTCCATGGCATATACCATTCAATGTCTTCCAGGTCTTCACTTGTTTCAGGCGGGATCTCTCCAGCCAGATAACGATCGAATCCCCAGGCGTTGTCTTCCCAGATACCGGTTCCGGCTCCGTCAATGATGACCGCAATTTCTTCTGATTCATACATGACAGGACGTTTATATACCTTGCACTCAAAGTCCCAGCTATCACCGGTATCATACGTGAAGCGGAATGAAGGTCCCAGATCACTGAGCGTTCTGCCTCTCATGGAAAGAAAGGCAGTTTGGAAGCTGTCCAGCCACAGCTCCGGAACATAAGCAGTTTTATGCACATGGAATAAAAAAGCATGTTCATACTCCGCATGAAAACCTGTGCAGATCACACAGCCCAGTGTTTCCAGATCAATGTCGGGTCTTACAAGAAATGTTCTGTTCAGTCTGTCTTTGGCGCGAATGTATGATGCTTTGATCTTTGTGTACTGCATATATTCTCCTGTCCTGATACTGATCAATCTTTTATACTTATAAATATATCGTTTCCATCGGTAAAAATATACTGTTTCCAAATCAAAACGGATCTTTTCACAATTGCTTGTGTAAGAAGGTCCGTTGTCTGTTCTCTATGTAATGTGCAGCTCAGAATATCCAGTCGATATCAACAGGGGATCCGCCGTCACAGGTGATGGTAAAGGTGAGTGATGTGACATCTTCCTGTTCCATGTCATCCGGTATACCGAAGCGGATGAATGAACCTCTGCCGGGGATCGATACGATGGAAGGATGGTAATCAACGGTCTTTCCGTTGAATGTAATGTTGATCACTTCATAGGTATGAGACTCATCATCTGTTTCTTCAAAGTAAATAATGTAGAAATGATCTCCCCAGTTCCTGCCCATACAGCTTGGATGGATGAAGGTCTGCCTCAGCTTTTCCGGCATCTGACGCAGTGCCAATGCACGAGCGGGCAGTGCCTGCGGCATATAACATGTACTGTCGTACATATCTGCTTCACTGGCTTTGTAGTACTTGATCTCATGCGGTTCATGCATTTCGCCAAGCAGTGTCATGAGTTCTTCCGGATGAGGTATCCTGGCAGGATCTGAGTTGAGGGAAACGGAACACTTATCAACGACACGATTCTGATCAAGATCCCAGATATCCATCTGCAGATCGATCATTGATGGCGCATCTTCAATGTAGAACGGGAAGTAACTCATCTCGATCTCTTCTTTAAGTGTTCCTTTTTCACCCGGGGCAAGATCATTACCGGGCATTCTTCTTCTCACAGCGGTACAGTTATCAACAAATATATTCTGAACATTGATGCGCAGTTTACCGCTCATGTTGTTTTCGACATCAAACTCAACAGTCAGATATGATTTGTCATCGCTGATCTTTTTCAGCTGAATGACAATATCATTGTCGTCATATACAGTCTGACCGATCTGGAAACCGGCGTATTGATCCTTGGCAGCAGCAGTTTCCTTGGCAGGCTTCTGCTGTTCAGCTTTCTGTGTGGGTGCAGGGTCTGAAGATCCTGTTTCCGGTGTATTGGCGGGTGTCTTTGAACCTGAACTGCAGCCTGTCAGCAGTAATCCTGACAGCAGAAGGATCATCGGTTTTGTGTGTTTCATAGGATGTGTTCCTTTCATGGGTCAATTGATGATCAGCCGCCGAAGACGACAGCACCTGCCGCATCAACTGCAGGATAGTCTTTTTCCGGAGCTGTTAATGTGCTCTTACATAAAGGCAGGGCACAGATATCAACGATGTCGCCTCTGTCTGCCTTGGTCACGCCATAGGCAAATACGAGATGGTACCAACCGTCACTGTTCTCAACGATCAGTGATGTAACGGTGTCAGCACCTTCATAAGGCTTGTAGCGCTGTACGGACCTGATCGCTGCGTTTTTGATCAGGATCAAGGAAGGCGTATCTGTTTCTTTGAAAGTCTCACGGTTAAACGCGGCGTATTCTTTGGGAAGGTCTTTATCTGTATAGGTGCCGTCAAATAGTGCTGAATGATCCTTGATGAAGGACATCTGTGCGTCATTCAGACAGTAGGATTCATTGCGCATGCCTTCCAGATAAGCGATCATTGCAGCAGCGTCATCCTGTTCCTGTCCTTTCTGGTAATAAACAGGGTAAGACTTTTCAGTATCCCCATAATCAATGGTCTTTGTCAGAAGTCCGTCGAACATACTGCCGGCAAAGTTTCCTTCCATGGTGATCTCATGTTCCTCATCCTGATAGACGAATGTACCGTTCCCTTCCGCCAGTCCTTTGTCAACAGAACCGGTGTAGCTGCCTTCGATCGCTTCGGAAGGAAGAGAGATCCGGAAGTGCTGTGCCGTGACAGTACCCGGTCCGTCCGGCTTGCCGTTGTTCCATGTACCTTCAAAAGTAAACTCATCGGACATAAATGTACCGCTGCCGGAGGGCAGCTGTTCCAGGACTTCCCCGGTATAGGTCCCGCTGATCAGTCCGTCATTGAATGAGATGCTGTAAGGCACATTGTCTGCTGTACCTGAGATCCATGTTCCTTTTTCAAACAGACCTTCCGCAACAGCATTGTTTTCCAGTACAGCCGTGCCTTCACCTTCCGGCATCTTTCGCTTCACTTTACCGGTATAAACAGACGCAACGGTGTTCTGGAATACACTGACTTCCATTTCTTTTTCTTTTACCGAACAGCCGGCCAGAAGAAGCGCCGGCAGAACAAACAATATTACTTTTTTCATGTCATTCATTGTATAACAGTCAAGCCACATTTTCAGACTATCTTTTCATTTAATTATCGTTTAATATTGATTGCATATGAAAAAGACCGGTAAATTGATCGCAGCTTTATGTTTTGCGCTGACTGCTGCAGGAACACATACACTGAATACCGAGGCGGAACTGGTGAGGAAAGCCTGGGGACAGGGTTATTCCAACACCTTTATTCTTGGCTTCAACAATACCATCGGTTCTGCAGTGAACATCTACACACTGCCCGGGACAGAGGGAGACATCATCCATCACACGGGAAACTTCAACGGCATCAACTATGACATGCTGGAAGTAAAGCCATCCGATACAACGTTTGTCAAAATGGACTACATGGGTCATGCGGAATGGCTCAGCGACATTTATGACTGGGGACTGCTGAGTGAAGGTTATGTACGTGCCGGAGGGATCAATGCCAACTATTATTCCTGGCATACAAATCCCAATGTCGGTCAGCCGGTAGGCGGACTGAGAATGGCAGGCAAGTGGACTTACTTCTGGGATGATCCGAATATCCCGGAATACGGAAGCGGCTATTGTACAGCGTACTGGGACAGGACCGGCAATATGAAACTGGTCTACAGCGGGGAAGACATCAACGGCGGCGGATGGGTCGGTGAGAAGGTCGAATCGGAAAACGCACTGTCCGGTTCCTATACCTATATCGTCAACGGTGAGCGGAAAGACCTGACCGGCGGAGCAGGAATGTATGCATACCACTACAATGATTATGCCTTCAGCTGTCTTGCCCAGAAGGAAGACGGTACCTATTTCCTGATCAGCTTCTGGAACGGCATGCGTGATGAGAAGGTACAGGACTTCCTGCTGGACCTGGATGTCTATAATGCCATCCGTCTGGATGGCGGAACAAGCACATCCATGTGCTATGAAACAGATGTCGTCAAGGATGCTGAGTAACTTCAACAAGATTATCAGTTATGAGAACCGCTCAACGCGGTTTTTTAGCCGATCCGGTATTCATCCTGTTGATTTCATCCGGTACCGGGATGAAAACACAGAAATGTAAACTGTCATGTTACATTTTGCACATGAGGATTTCTTGTGGGAACAGGAACGGTTTTGTAGAATGAAGCCGTAAAGAAAGGAAACAACTATGAATCAGCTTGGAGAAAAGATCGCCAGGAAACGAAAAGACCTTGGCATTACGCAGATCGAATTTGCGGACAAGATGTGTGTAACAAGACAGACTGTCAGCCGCTGGGAAGCGGGAACAGTCTATCCGGATATCGATAAGATCAGTGATATTGCAGAGCTCCTGCATGTCAGCTGCGATTATCTTCTGAAAGATGACGCAGAAGAAGAGAGTGCGGGAAGCCTGTCAGGCATCAGCAGACTGCTGAAGAGTGCGGAAGGTAAAATCGTCAGACTCAGCTTCTTTGATGAAGAAGCAGATCCTGATCTGTATAAAGCCGAATGCAGGATCATTGCCTTTGAAGGAAACTGGATGAAAGTGGAAGCAGAGACGAAAAAAGGAACGTTAGAAAAACTGATCCCGGTATCCTCGATACTGTCACTGGAATTAGTCAGGGAGGACGCGTAAATGGAGTATGTCGGACTTGTATTCGGTATCTTCGGTCTGATAGCATATCTGGAATTATCTTCCCTGAAGGGAAGGATCACGGAACTGGAACGGGAGATGACAAAGATGAAGGGGACTTCCTTTCATGAAAACAGGTCATCCCTGCTGCATGCCGCAAGATCTTATATCGGACAGAACGTGATCATTGATCTGAAAGAAGACTATAAGGATCCGGATATCGAGATGTACGGCAACACGAAGCACGGTACCAACACGATACTGGATGCGGATGCGGAATGGCTTTGTGTCCGTACGGAAAGCGCAAAGGGAAATACAGAAAAACTGATCCGCATGGAGGCGGTAGAACGCATCACTGTGAGCAGGGATCAGTGAACTGCTGTTACTGCTCGGATGATCCGGGCAGAACCACATCAGAACAGACTGATCAGATGAAATGATGAAACACAGGTTAAAGCTGCAGGGAAACAGCATAAACCTGTGTTTCTTTCATGAGTTTTCAGTTCTGTACATTGAAAGAGGACTTTTTTATCGGAAAGTCCTGTATTTTGTCTCAATCAGAAGTATGATAGGAAACGGCATTCGTAAAGCGGAAGCGCGGGAGAATCAGGATGGCGTTCAAAACAGTCAAAAACAATACAGGGAGAGGAATATTTCTGAATGCGGTCATAGCGGCAGTCAGTCTGTTTTTCAATGGCTTCGGCGTATATCTGACGATCAAAGCCAATATCGGAGCAGCTCCCTGGGATGTTCTGAATCTCGGCATATCAAAGACGCTCGGCATCCTGTACGGTACAGCTTCCGTAACGGTATCCTACATGATCCTGGCGATCGATATCCTGATGAGGGAACCGATCGGCATCGCGATGTTCATCGACGCGCTGGTCGTTGGCAAGAGTGTTGACTTCTTCAACATGATCAATGCTGTTCCCACAGCAACTTCTCTTCTTACAGGGATCCCGATGATGCTCGTCGGAATCACCATTATCGCTTATACAGCTTATACGTACATGATGGCTGCCCTGGGCTGCGGTCCCCGTGACACGCTGCTTGTCGGACTGGCCAAACGGTTTCACAGACTGCCGATCGGCGCTGTCAGTATCGGTTTGCTGAGTACGGCAACACTGACCGGATGGCTGCTGGGCGGACCGGTCGGTGTTGGAACACTGATCTGTGCGTTCGGTACCGGACCGATCATGCAGATCATATTTGATCTGGCACACTTCGATGCCGCTCATGTTCAGCATCAGAACCTGAAGGAATCGCTCGGAGTGATCCTGCACTGAACAGCAGCAGATACGGTATATCAATCGCAGGACTAAGTTCCTGCGTTTTTTGTATGAAGGTCTTCCGGACGGAAGCCGGTAATAATCTGCAGTTATTCATAACAAAACAACCTGAACGCAGTGTTATGTTCTCATCTTTAACAGTTGAAGAATAGAAGAATACCGGATAATCCGATAATGAAAGGACTATCCGGTATTTTGCCTATTGTAACGAATGTAGTGTGGAAACACTATTCCTTGGTATTTTTAATAATATTGCGCAT
>JAFRJJ010000055.1 GCA_017432325.1 Solobacterium sp.
ATATCTGGAACTGGTATCCAATGGTTGTTTGAAGAGCCGTATGCGGGAAAATCGCACGTACGGTTCTGTGAGGGGCGGCAGGCAGGCCTTTCACTTACACAATGTTTATGAAAGGAGTGTCGAGCATGCCTACTCGACGGAGACCAGCTATGCAGAATATAAAACTGAATGACGGGACCGTGATCCCCCAGGTAGGTCTTGGTGTATTCCGTGCCCGTGACGGGGAACAGACCGAACAGTCTGTATTATGGGCGCTTGAAGCAGGTTACAGACATATCGATACAGCAAAAGCATACCGGAATGAAGCAAGCGTAGGCAGCGCGATCCGGAAAAGCGGCATCCCGAGGGAAGAGATATTTATTACGACCAAAGTGTGGAATGAAGATGTCCGTCAGGGCTCGACCAGACGTGCGTGTCTGGAAAGCCTGCGGAAACTGGGTACAGACTATATTGATCTGTATCTGATCCATTGGCCTGCAGAAGGATATGAACTGGCATGGAAGGATATGGAACGTCTTCGCGAAGAAGGTCATGTCCGCTCGATCGGCGTTTCCAATTTCCATATGCATCACATCGATACCATGATGATCAAAGGAAAGGTGCTCCCTTCCGTAGACCAGATCGAAGCACATCCTTACTTTACAAATCAGAAACTGATCGATGACCTGAAAGAAAGAGGGATCGCCGTGGAAGTCTGGAGCCCGCTTGCCGGCGGAAACCATGCGGCAGAGCTGCTGGCTGAACCGGTACTGCTTGAGATCGGCGCGAAATACGGCAAGACAGCCGCGCAGGTCGTCCTGAGATGGCATCTGCAGAGAGATACGATCGTGATCCCGAAATCGGTCCATCAGAACAGGATCATTGAGAACTTCGACCTGTTTGACTTCGAACTGAGTGATGAAGAAATGCAGCAGATCAGTGCGCTGAACCGCAATACAAGGGTTGGTGCTGATCCCGAGACATTTGATTTCTGAACAAAAAAAGAAATTCCGTGGAATTTCTTTTTCTATTCAGAAGAATACTGTTACGTCGTTCAGATCTTTCCTGGGTCTGTCATGCACCTCTTCATCCCTGTAACCGACAGCGATCACCGATGCGATCGTTTCGTTTTCGGGAATATTCAGGAATGAACGGATCTTCTGTCCGTCACGCAGACCCATGATCAATGTGTCCAGTCCGGCGTTTCTGGCAGCCAGGATGAGATAGGCATCTCTCAGACCGAGGTCATAGGCACCCCACAGATTGCCGAGTTCATTATCGGGCACATCATTGGCAAATCCTGATCTGTTCTGTACAAATGAAGTAACGATGATGGCTGAAGCGTTGATTGCTTTGGCCTGGTTTCCTGCAGGAAGTGTCTTTCCGATAAAGTCTTTCAGGACCTGCGGATCTTCAATGACATAGCTTCTGGCAGGCTGGAGGTTTTTCCATGAAGGTGCCTGCTGGGCCTGCTTCAGGACGGAGACCAGCAGTTCATGGTCGATCGGTGTGTTTTCCTTGTAGTGGCGAACGCTTCTTCTTTCGCGGATCAATGTTTCAAATTCCATTTGTAAGCTCCTTTAACATATCCTGTGGATTATCTGCGGCCTTCACATTGCCGAAAGCCTTTGTGATAATGCCTGATTCGTCGATCAGGTAAGTGGTGCGGATCGTTTTCATGGTTTCCTTTCCGCTGACTTTGACCGGTTTCCATACGTCATATGCCTGCAGTACGGTCTTGTCCGGATCGGAAAGCAGTGTAAACGGGAGTCCGTATTTCTGTTCAAATTTTTTGTGTGATACCACGGAGTCTTTACTGACGCCGAGTATCACGGCACCTGCTTCCGTGAACTGCGGGTATCTCTCGGCGAATCCGCAGGCCTGCTTTGAACAGCCGGAAGTCATATCCTTTGAGTAGAAATACAGGATGACCTTTTTTCCGAGCAGATCGGAAAGCCGGCATATGTTTCCGTTCTGGTCGGGCAGGGAAAATTCCGGTGCTTTGGTTCCCGGTTCAAGCATGTCATTCCTCCTTTAAGATCTGATCGATCAGCCGGATCAGCTCATCTTTTGTTTCGTATGCGGCGATATGAAAGTAGTCATCTCCGGCAAGCATTGCGCTGAGATGGGTCTCTGAACTCCGGTAGAAAATATAGACCGGTTTCCGGTACTGCTCGGCATAAGCCAGTTCATAACCGACACCCAGGGAAGGTCTTGTACACTCAGCGATCACCAGATCACATTCCCGCAGCCAGGCAGTATCCTGCTGATAGATCCTTTCATCATATTCCTTACCGCTGCCGAATACGGAATTCGTGACAGATCCGACATGCTCAGTCAGTACGGTGTCTGTTTTTTTGATGTGTTCAATGATCTCATGATACAGCTGCGCGTCATCTCTTCCGCCGCGGATCGAGCCGGCAAAGTATACTTTTCTGTCCATAAAGTTCCTCCGGTATCAGTATAGCGCACAAACAATGAAAGAATGTTTACATTGATCATGATGTTTTTTACACAACATGAAACAAGCAACGCATTTTTGAGGTAAAATGAATATTACAGGAGATCGTATCGCCATGAATCATAAAGAGAAAACGCTGGAGAAAGATTACCGGTACTGCGGCCGGATCATCAATGTCCGTTTGGACGTTGCTTTAATGCCGGACGGAACTACAACATCCTACCGTGAAGTCGTCGAACATCCGGGAGGTGTGGTCATTGCGCTGGAGGATGAAAACGGTCTGTTTTCACTGGTCACGCAATGGCGTTATGCACAGGAAAAAGAACTGATGGAGTTTCCTGCCGGAAAGCTGGAGCGGGGAGAAGATCCTTTCGAAGCTGCCAAACGTGAAACGGCAGAAGAAACAGGCTATGAAGGGGTTGACTGGGTCGATTTCGGAGAATTTGTTCCAACAGGCGCATACTGTGAGGAGAAAGACCATCTCTATTACGCAAAACAGGGAAAATATGTCGGACAGCATCTCGACAGTGATGAACACCTTGATACAGCAAAACTCAGCCTTGATGAGATCATAGACAAGGTCATGAGCGGAGAGATCACTGACGGCAAAACAGCGATGCTTGCATTCAAGGTCAGGGAAAGGAAACGCAGGAATGAAGGCTAAGAAACTGAAACCGGTAGAAATATCCGATATCTGCCGATACACGTTTCCGGGAAACCTGATGTACTCCCCTGCCGGAACATATCTTGCGTTCCAGGCAGCCCGTGCTGATAAAGACGGGACCGGATATCACCGTGATATCTGGGTCATCAAGGACGGTGTTCCGGTACAGATGACCGCGTCTTTGAACAGTACTGCTGTTTTATGGGCAGACGAAGAAACACTGCTGATCAGACGCAGCACGGAGGATTCTCAGGCAGGCACCACGGAACTGTACCGTCTGAGCATGGCAGGCGGAGAAGCAGAACACTGGATCACGCTTCCGTTTGTGCTGAAGACACTGAAAAAGCTGACTGATGATGTTTACGCGGCAGTCGGTGTGATCGATGCCAATGATCCGGATGCCTATCTTGACGATGAACCGGCCAGAAAGAAAAAACTGGAAGAAAAGAAAAAGGACCGTGACTATACGGTCGTAGATGAGATCCCCTACTGGCATAACGGTGCTGATTTTACGAATAAGCAGCGCAGTGCCCTGTTCCGGATCGACACAGCAGGCGGTCTGAAGGTAAAGCGTCTGACAGGTCCTTATACAAATGTCATGTCTGTAGAAACAGACGGCATGGCAGTATATTACACATCCGAAACACATGAACGGAAACAGTCCAGGATGTGTGATGTCCACGTATATCATGCGGATACCGGAAGAACAACGGTCATTTATAACAAAAAAGACTTCAGCATTCAGAATCTGTTCATCATGGACGGTCACCTGTACTGTCTTGCCAGCGATATGAAAGAGTATGGTCTTGGTCAGCTGCCTCATATCGCTCAGATCAGAAACAGAAAGATCCGGCTGATCACCAAGCCTGACAGAAGCTTCGGCAATCATGTGACTGTTGACGTGATACTGGACGGCGGAAAGAGCTCTGCTGTATGCGGGAAACAATGGATCTCCCTGATCACTGATGATGATCATACAGCTATCTGGTCATTTGACGGGAATATGCAGCACACGGTCCTGTTTGACGAACAGGGAAGTATTCCCTTCCTGGATGTATGCAATGACCGCATTGCATTCTGCAGAGTCACGGCGGATCATCCGGCAGAGATCTGGGAAATGAACATCAGCGGTGAAGCTCCGCATGTTCTGACGCACTTCAATGATGATGCCGTACAGGACAGATATATTGCCCTGCCGCACAGACTGGACTTTGAATCATGCGGTGAAAAACTGCATGGATGGGTCCTGCTGCCGCAGGACTATGATCCGAAAAAGCAGTATCCGGGCGTATTGAATGTACACGGAGGTCCCAGAGGTGCTTATGGAGAAGGTTTCTTCCATGAAATGCAGGTATGGGCATCACGCGGATACATCGTATTCTTTACAAATATCATCGGCTCCGACGGGCGGGGCGATGCTTTCGCAGATGTCCGCGGAAAATACGGAACGGTCGATTTTCAGAATCTGATGGACTTCACGGACGAAGTGCTCAAGGCTTATCCGGTCGATCCGGTAAAGGTATGTGCTGCAGGCGGAAGCTACGGCGGGTTCATGATGAACTGGTTTGCCGGACATACCGACAGGTTCTGCGCGCTGGCAAGCCAGAGGTCTATCGCAAGCTGGATCTCCCTGACCTTCATGGCGGATATCGGTCCATGGTTTGATCCGAGTGAATGCGGTGTAGGCATGAATGACAACCTGCTCAGTGAAGAGAGCTTTGCAAAACTGTGGCAGTTCTCCCCGCTGAAATATGCGGAAGGCGCGAAAACACCTATGCTGTTTATACACAGCGATCAGGACCGGAGATGTCCTCTGCCGGAAGGCATGCAGATGATGCAGGCACTGACGGTACAGGATGTTGAAACAAGACTGGTGATCTTCCATGGCGAGAATCATGAACTCAGCCGCGGCGGAAAACCCGTGCACAGAATGCGCAGACTGCAGGAGATCACAGACTGGTTTGACAAACACACAGCATGAAGAGCGAGTATAAAATTACCGCTTTTGTATAAACGTGGTATTCTGAATATATATATTCAGCAATTACCGCTGTACTTGACTAAACATACCGGACTTATACAGAGTGACAGGCGCAGATCAGCCCTGTCTCACCATAATTCATACTGATTTGACAGATGTTTGGATAGAAAGAGAGGAAGATTCATATGCCAGCGAAAAAATCAGCACCCATCACGATCGAAGACATTACAAAGTATCGGTTCCCTGCAAATCTTCAGTACAGTCCGGATGGCAGACTTCTTGCATTCCAGGCAATGCGTTCCGATGTGGAAAAGAACTGCTATCACAATGATGTATATCTGGTGAAAGACGGAAAAACAGCCCAGGTAACTCATTCTCTGGATGCGACTCTTGTTATTTGGGATGACGAGAACACGATGATCCTGAAACGCAGCAGCGGTGAAGCGCTCCCCGGAACAACAGAACTGTTCAAGCTTGATGTCCGCGGCGGCGAAGCAATGCCCTGGATCACACTGCCTTTCCCTCTTGCAGGAATGAAGAAAGTATCCGATAACGTGTATGCCGCAAAGGGATTCATTGATTCGGAAGATCCTGATGCATATAAGGACAGCGATGAAGACAGAAAGAAGAAAGCCGACGCAAAGAAGAAGGAAGCTGACTACCATGTAGTTGATGAAGTTCCTTACTGGTTCAACGGAGCCGGCTATACCAACAAGCGCCGTACAGCTTTATTTGATGTGCGTACAGGAAAAGAACTGACTGTCAAACGTGTAACAGCGCCGAAGTTCAATACGGGAGATATGGTCGTTTCCGGCAAAAAGGTCTATTTTGCAGGCAATGTTAAGGAAAACAGACAGCTCAGGACTTCCAAGATCTATGAATATGATACGGAAAAGAAGAAGCTGACAACGCTTTACGGAAAGAACGACAGAAATGTCGGTCAGCTGTTCGTCATGAATGACCAGCTGTATGCACTTGCAACAGACATGAAGGAATTCGGAGGCAACCAGACAAAGGATATCTGCAAGGTTACGAAGAATGCCCTGGAAGTTGCGATGCAGCATGAGGATGTTACATATCACGCTTCCGTAATCGGTGATACAGTACATGGCGGCGGCGCTGAATTCGTAACAGACGGCAAGAAGCTTGTCATGATCATTACGATCGAGAACCACAATGCTCTGTGGGAATTCGATGAGAACTTCAACAAGAGATGCCTCTGGGAACAGCCCGGCATGATGTGCTTCATGGATATGACAGCAGACAAAATCGCTGTATGCTTCCAGGATTGGAACAATGTCGCAGAGATCTATGAAATGGACCGTGACGGACAGAACATGCACCAGGTATCAAAACTCAACGATGATGCGCTGGAAGGCAAGTACATTGCTAAGCCGCAGGAACTCAAATATACATCTGCCGGTTATGACCTGACAGGATGGGTACTCCTTCCCGATAACTTCAGCCCGAAAAAGAAGTATCCGGCTGTATTGGATGTACATGGCGGACCGAGAGCTTCTTACGGTGCAACATTCTTCCATGAAATGCAGCTGTGGGCATCCAGGGGATTCGTTGTATTCTTCACGAATATCAAGGGTTCCGACGGCAGAGGCGACGCATTTGCCGATATCAGGGATGACTATGGCGGAACAGACTTCCAGAATCTGATGGACTTCACGGATGCTGTACTGGAGAAATATCCGAACATCGACCGTACAAAGCTGTGTGAAACAGGCGGAAGCTACGGCGGATTCATGACGAACTGGATCATCGGTCATACCGACAGATTCTGCGCATGCGCTTCCCAGAGATCGATCTCCAACTGGGTCTCCTTCTCCTTCATCGCGGATATCGGTCTGCATTTCGGACCGGATCAGTGCGGTGCTGAGGGACTGTTCGGCGACAAGAACCATGAAAAGCTGTGGAATCATTCCCCTCTGAAATACGCTGACAACGTCAAGACACCTACCCTCTTTATTCACAGTGATGAAGACTTCAGATGCCCGCTGCCTGAAGGCATGCAGATGATGCAGGCTCTGGCAGTCAGGGATGTTGAAACAAGACTCGTGATCTTCCACGGTGAGAACCATGAACTGAGCAGAAGCGGCAAGCCTCTGCACAGAATGAGAAGACTGCAGGAGATCACAGACTGGTTCGAAAAGCACATCTGATCTGATACATCTGTCTGATCATAAACACAAACCGCTGATGCACTGCGTATTGGCGGTTTTTTTCAGAATCAGGAAACACTTTGCCCGGACCGTTCATTATACTGTTAGTGGATGAGGAGAAAACGAAGATGGCAAGACAGAAAGAAACAAAAGGATCCAGGACATTCCCTGTAGCAGTGATGCTGACACTGGCAGGAGGCTACCTGGATGCGTATACATATTCCGCGAGGGGAAAAGTGTTTGCGAATGCGCAGACGGGAAATATCGTAAAGCTCGGCATTTCCGCGGCGAACAGGGATTTTGCACGCTGCGGGGAACTGATGTGGCCGATTCTGGCGTTTACAGTCGGTGTACTGCTGTCAATGATCATCGAGACTTATATGAAACGAAAAAACGTTCCGTTTATCAGGCGCAGCGTTCTGATCATTGAGATCGTTATGCTGCTGGCATCAATGTTCCTGCCCCAGGATGCCGCAGGCAACATGATCGCGAATTCAATGATCTCCCTGATCTGTGCGATGCAGATGGAGACATTCAAAATGTTTATCGGGCAGCCGATCACAACGACCGTATCGACCGGAAATCTGCGCAAACTGGTCGAGTTCATGTATCAGGGTATCCTGGAACATGATAAAGAGAAGCGTGCAACAGCCGTCATCTACCTGATCGTAGTGCTTGCATTTATTGCCGGAGCACTGATCGGTACATTGATCACCAATACATACCAGCTGTATTCCGCTGTTGTTCCGGCTGTTCTGCTCATGTTCGGATTCCTGGAGATCAGCAGAATCTACTATCTGAACAACTAATAAAAATCAAACCTGGATAGACCACAAGAGATCCTGCTGCATTGCCTGAAGACGATGACTGCAGGATCTTTTTTGCAGAAAATCCATGCAAATTGTCTGAAAAGTTGAAAACTTCATGACAAAAGTCGGAAAAATGTTGCTAATTGTTGAAACTATACATGGAAATTGGTCTAACCATCGTCTATAATGTCACAGTTTAATAAAAGGAGCTCAAAATGAAAAAAAAGATTCTAGAACCGATTACTATTGAGGATATTGCCAAATACAGGCAGCCAAACGGATTGATGTATAACTCAGATGGCTCCATTCTTGCTTTCAGCGTTATGAGAGCTGATAAAGAAAAGAATTGCTATCATAACGACGTCTGGACAGCCAGAAATGGTTCAGCAAAACAGATGACATTCTCTCTGGATGCTGTTCCTGTTATGTGGGACGACGATACAACGCTGGTATTAAAGAGAAACACCCAGGATTCTGCTGCAGGAACAACAGAATTATATAAACTGTCAATGGAAGGCGGAGAAGCTGAGCCATGGATCACACTCCCCTTTATCATGACTGAATTCAAAAAGGTCAAGAACAGAACATATGCCGCAAAAGGATTTATCAACGCCAACGATCCCGATGCTTATAAGGACAGCGACGAAGTCAGAAAACAGAAAGCTGAAGATCTGAAAAAAGAAGCGGATTATACAGTTGTTGATGAAATTCCCTACTGGTTCAACGGTGCCGGCTTCACAAATAAGAAGAGATCTGCTGTATTCCTGATCCAGACAGGCGATTCCGTTAAGATCAAGAGACTGACAAATCCCCTGTTCGATACAGAGTCCATGACTGTCGGAGATAAGAAGATCTTCTACAGCGGAAACGTGAACAAAGGCCATCAGTCACTGTATTCCAAGGTATACATGTATGACACAGACCTTGAAAAGACGGAAGCACTGTACAACAAGTCAGACCTCAGCATCGGCAGACTGTTTGTGATGGGTTCACAGTTATACGGTTTTGCCAGCGATATGAAGAAGTATGGTCTGAACCAGACTTCAAATATCGTAAGGATCGCCAGGAATAATGAGATCGACATTAAGTATGTTCCCGAAGTATCTCTGTACAGCAGTGTGATCGGTGATACGGCTGAAGGCGGAACCGCATCTGCTGTATTGAAGGAACACTATCTGACACTGGCTACTGTTGAAGCACACAATGCCATCTACTCATTTGATGAGAGTTTTGAGAAGAAGGTCATCTGGGAAGACGAAGGCATGATGTGCAGCATGACAGCATGCGAAGATAAGATCGCTGTTGTATATCAGGACTGGAACCATGTTTCCGAAGTATATGAAATGGATATGGACGGCAGCAACTTCAGACGTCTGACGACTCTGAACGATACTGCTCTTGACGGCAAATACATTGCCAAGCCGCACAGACTGGATTACACATCTGAGGGCTACGATCTCAGAGGATGGGTACTCCTGCCTCAGAACTTTGACCTGGATCAGAAATACCCTGCTGTACTGGATGTACACGGCGGACCCAGATGCGCTTATGGTGAAACATTCTTCCATGAAATGCAGCTGTGGGTATCCAGAGGATTCGTTGTCTTCTTCACGAATATCAAGGGCTCCGACGGAAGAGGCGATGACTTCGCTGATATCAGAGATGACTATGGCGGAACTGATTTCCGCAACCTGATGGACTTCACTGATGCAGTTCTGGAGAAATATCCAAACATCGATCGTACAAAGCTCTGTGAAACAGGCGGAAGCTACGGCGGATTCATGACAAACTGGATCATCGGTCATACCGACAGATTCTGCTGCGCTGCCAGCCAGAGATCCATCTCCAACTGGATCTCCTTCTCCTTCATTGCGGATATCGGTGAATGCTTCGGTCCGGATCAGTGCGGTGCTGAATCAGGCTTCGGCGATAAGAATGTCGAGAAGCTCTGGAATCATTCCCCTCTGAAATACGCAGACAACGTCAAGACACCTACCCTCTTCATCCACAGTGATGAAGACTACAGATGCCCGCTGCCTGAAGGAATGCAGATGATGCAGGCACTTGCATGCAGGAATGTAGAAACAAGACTCGTGATCTTCCATGGTGAAAACCATGAACTGAGCAGAAGCGGCAAGCCTCTGCACAGAATGAGAAGACTGCAGGAGATCACAGACTGGTTTGAAAACCACACAAAATAAGACCAGACTTCCGGGAAACCGGAAGTTTTTAAATACCGGATAAAGAGAATTTTATATATTTGTTTATAGTTTGGTGTATCATATATACATTATTAAGGAGGCACACATATGGAACTGGTCAGGTACAAAAAAATGAAAGAGGGCGAAGTCGTCTGCGAATTTGAAACCTTGTGGCCCGATAAAGTATGCAAAAAGGTTTTTGAGCTTGAAGGCTTTGAAACATCTGTATGTGATCTCGCTGTGGAAGAAAATGATGTCCAGGAACTTTATCCTGTCAGTTCGATGGAGGACATCAGGAAATATGAAAAACCGGTCACATGCCGTTTTGACGGGAGATACATGGACAGCAATGTTAAGATCCTGATCGATTTTAATGCTCAATTCCTGGCAGTCAGCGCGCCGAAAGAAAGCATCTGCTACAGTATTGCGGAATCTGTGGACTGGAACTGGGGAGATCCCGAATAATTCATATTGCATAATATTCAGCCTGTGCGGTGTATCAATACTGTACAGGTTTTATTTACGGGAAGCTGAACATATCCGGAAACATTGTGAAGACAAAAAACAGAGACCAAATCTCTGTTTTTGCGATCATTTGATTGGAATCTGAGACCGTTCAGCGGATCTTATCTTCTGAATAAACGATATTTCCGGAAACACCATCGACTCGTTTACCGGTGGATATATCCGTTTTGTGGGCAAAGAAGGCATGGAATCCGTCATAATCGAACGGAATATGGTCATCCTTGCCGGCAAGGATCAGATCTGCTGTACGCAGGTTTTCCTCAACCAGGCTTTTCGGGGATTCGAATGTACCATGCTGACGCAGGATCCGGTCATATCTCTCCTGCATGGACAGCAGTTTATGCAAAGTTTCCCGGAAGTCAGATACGGTAGATGCCTCGGGACGGAACAGGAATGTGTTCTCACCGCAGGCATCACCGAATAAACAGACACGGTCTTCAGGCACCAGCAGGATCATCATGCCCTTTGTATGGCCTGGTGCTGCATATACTTCCACAGAGCAGTCACCCAGATCGAACCTCATTCCCTCTTCCAGGTCGAGGAATTCACCTGTAAACTGAGGAACAAATGCACTGTCAGGATATTGATCGATATCAGGGATGGTCTTTTTCAGAAGACGTCTCCTTATCGCAATATCAGATCTTGAATAATACAGATCGATATCACGGTGATTCATATAGACCCTGGAAAACTGTCCGATCCCGTTTGCGTGATCTGCGTGTCCATGCGTTACGATCACCTCGTAAGGAGTTTCGGCAATACTGTCGATATATGATCTCAGATCACCGAGTCCGTATGCCGTATCGATCTGCAGAGCTTTTTCCGAACCCTGTATAAAATACATGCATGCATCCCCTGCGCCGAATATTCTGTACACATGTTCTGTGATCTGTTCTTTTCTGAATTCTGTCATAAGACCTCCTGAGGTTATATATGGAGAAAGGGCATTGAACGAATGCCCTTTCGTGTCGTGTTGTCTGGATCGATCAGTCTTCTGCTTCTGCCTTTACAAGCTGGTTGTCATATGCTTTGATGAACGGCAGCATGATGAACATATCGATTACGAACAGAACCAGCCAGAGCAGAGAGTTCTTGATGTCTCCTGTAGCAAGGAATGCCTGCAGCGGGCCGGGGATCGTGAACGGAAGCGTGATGTAGAATCTGCCGACAACATTGGCTGCAGCGAGCAGATAATAGACTGCGCAGTTGAAGCATCCGCAGATCAGCATGGGAATGTATGTGTAAACGTTGAGGACGGTAGGAATACCGAAGATCAGCGGTTCGTTGATGTTGAAGAGTGACGGTACGACACCGACTTTGGCAATGCTGGAGTTCTGCTTTGACTTAGCGAACAGGAACAGTACAAGTACCAGTGCGTTGTATGTCATCCAGTTGCCGAATACGGTGTTCATGGAACCTGCGAATACATACGGCAGAGGCTGTCCGGAAGTCATAGCTTCTGCGTTTGCGGCCAGAGCTGCTGTTGTGATCGGGCTTGTTACGACTGACAGCATGTTTCCGCCGTGAATACCGAAGAACCAGAATGTTGTCATCAGGATGTTGATCAGAAGTACGGAAGGCAGGGAGCCTGTAGCTCTCATCAGAGGCTGGAAGATCGTGTAGATCAGGCTGGCATAACCTGCACCTGTGACTGACTTGATGATTGCGTCCAGTGCCATGAAGAATACGACGCTGAAGCACAGAGGAAGCAGTGCTGAAAATGTAGCTGCTACGTTCGGCGGAACGCTGTCCGGCATTTTGATCGTGATGTTCTTGTCCCGGAAGAATTTAGCGATCTCTACAACAAGGATTGCTGTGATCATTGCCGCGAACATATAGCCTGCGCCAAGTGCACCGATCGTAATGGATGCTGTTTCAAGGTTGACTGCTCCGGATACACAGAGATAAACGAGCATCGCCGACAGCATATTGTTGATTCCATTGAGTCCGTATCTTGTTGCGAGCGTGTAGGATACACCGCATACAACATACAGGCTGATGATGCCGATCGTCAGATAATACGGGATCAGAAGTGTGCCGATATGTGCGCCTGCAAATGATTTCCATGCAAGCAGGAATGCGTAGAAGAAGTTGGAAGGTTCCGTAATGGAAGCCGGGATCGGCGGCTGTGCGATCAGGATCGCGAAACCTCCGATGATAGTGACGGTGATCAGAATGGCAAGACCGTCTCTGATCGCTGCAAGATGACGCTGACTGCCGATCTTCATGCCGATCGGTACGATGTGCTGTTCCATCCAGGATGACATGCTGTCCATGAATGAAGTTTTAGTCTCTGACATGTAATCTATCCTCCTGCTGAATATCCATTCAGCTTTCACATTCATAATGTAGCACTGAATGAATGGAAATTCAATAGTAAATTTAAATGTTTTGAATGGATATTCATTCAAAATTGGTCTCAAATTCAGAAAACCGCTGAATAATACTGTATAATATAGAAAACAGTGAGGACTAATATGAACCTTCTAGATCAGATCCGTCATGTATCGGACGAATTGACACCTACCGATAAAAAAATAGCGAAAGCAGTGATCGAAAATCCGGATGACTTTGCCCGGCTGGATACAACTGTTATTTCCGAACGATATGGTTTCTCCCAGCCTGCATTGACACGTTTTGCGAAAAAGATCGGATATTCCGGTTATGCCGAGTTTAAATATGATATAGCCCGCAACAAGAATGCCCTTTCGGAAGAAAACCGGGAGGAAACTTTCGCGACGGAAACAGGCCGGCTTTTGGAAAAAACAGAATCTGAGTTTCCTGAAGAGAAACTGGCTGAGATCGTTTCCGTACTGGACCGTGCGCAAAGGATCTTTGTGACAGGTTATCACCGCTCCAGGGCATCTGCCGAACTGCTGAATGCGGCATTGATCAATTACAGGTATTCTTCACAGGCGATCGCATATGATGAGGTATTCAAACTGGATGCGTTCTGCAGAAAAACAGACCTGCTGATCATATTTTCGGTCGCATCAAGTGTGTATGGAGGCCTGATCAAAGAACTGGCGGAATGCGAACAGAAACCTGAGACCATGTTGATAACATGTTCCAAAAAGCACGATCTGGCGAAATACTTTGATCATGTCATCGTTCTCCCTGACAGTAAAACGATCCGGTCCACCTATGCACTGGATCCGGCGATCACCAACCTGTTCTTTATCAATCTGCTGGCAATGCATATGCATACACAGATATAAGCGAATACAGTCTGTATATTAAATAAGAGGCAGCACCATCCATATATATGATGTATATCCACCATCAAACACATGGAAAGTACGCCTCTTTTTATTCATGATCAGACAGTCTGAAGATCTTCCGGTTATTCTGCAGCACCCTTCTGTTCTTCGTAATACCGGAGAATGTTGTTCATACTGCGGGTGATGTGTTCATTCATGGCATCCTTTGCGCCTTCAGAGTCCCCCTTCTGTACAGCTTCCAGGATCCGGATATGTTCTTCGGTGGATTTCTGATAATGGGACTGTCTGTCCTCCGGTGATTCACCTGTGCTTGGTCCGTTCCAGAGATCCATCAGGAGATTTTTCATCCGTTTGTTTCCGGATTCGTTCCACAATGTCATATGAATATCCTGATTCAGTTTTTCATATTCATCACGTGAAACAGCACCGGGATCTTTCTGAAGTTCATACGCTCTTGCAAGAAGTCCTGAAACATCCGGTTTCTTTTCTGCAGCCTTTTCTGCTGCGGCAGCTTCCAGAAGAGCCCGCAGTTCATAATGGTCCTTTATAAAATCTGCATCGATCTGATTAACGATCG
Source organism: Solobacterium sp. (assembly GCA_017432325.1). Classification (GTDB taxonomy): domain Bacteria; phylum Bacillota_I; class Bacilli_A; order Erysipelotrichales; family Erysipelotrichaceae; genus Bulleidia. Next base: position 14,590 of record JAFRJJ010000055.1, read on the forward strand.
CACCTTTGTTCATACGCAGAGTGATCAGCCCTTCTGCAGCGAGAGCCTGGAAGGCTTCCCTGACAGGCGTACGGCTGACGCCTGTCTGTGCTGCTATATCAGTCAGGCTGAGTTCCTGACCGCTTTTGATCTCACCTGTATAGATTGCTTTTTTCAGCACTGCAGTCAGACGAACCCTGACCGGCATGACTTCGAATTGTTCCATATAACACCTCTGAATATTGTATACGAAATAAATTATACAGAATTCTGATAAAGATGGTACCAAAAGGTTGACAGTCATAGGAATGAATGCTAATTTTTAATTGCGCATCGTATATTGTATACGATATTCAAATTGGAGGAAAAGAAAATGCATGCATTGGAAAAGATCCTTGCTAAAAACAGCGGCAGGGAATCGGTAAAAGCGGGAGAGATCATTACAGCTAAGGTCGATTTTGCAGAAATCAACGATCTGTATCTGCAGACAGTTTATTCATTCTACGAAATGGGCGGAGAAAAGGTATGGGATAACGAGCGCTGTGCGTTTGTATTCGATCATTATGCACCGTGTCCTGATGTTAAGAGTGCCTCCAACCATAAGGAAATGAGAGAATTCGCGAAAAAGAATAACCTCAGGTTTCATTTCGATGTTAACTGCGGTGTATGCCATCAGGTCATGCCTGAAGCGGGTGTTATTTATCCCGGCATGATCGTTGTGGCAACAGACAGTCATACAACGACACATGGCGCATTCGGTGCTATGGGTACCGGATGTGGCGCAACCGACATGGCAACGATCCTGATGACCGGCGAACTCTGGTTCAGGGTTCCCGAGATCATTGAAGTCCGCCTGGAAGGAAAAGCGCAAAAGGGCGTATTCCCGAAGGATGTCATTCTGGCTGTACTCGGGAAGATCAGGGCAGACGGCGCTGTTTATAAAGCAATCGACTTTACCGGAAGCTATGTGGAAGAACTCGGTGTTGCAGGACGTATGGTCATCTGCAATATGGCTGTGGAAATGGGAGCCAAGACCGCATATATGCAGCCGAACAAGGAAGTGCTTGATTATGTTTCCAAGAGAGCGGTCCGTCCGTACGAAGTACAGTACACTGATCCCGGTTATGAATATACAGAAAGCTATGTATTCAATGTATCCGAACTGACACCTCAGCTTTCCTGCCCGAGTAGCGTGGAAAATGTACATACTCTGGAAAGCGTTTTGGCAGAAGGGGATGTACGTCTGGACCAGGGTTATATCGGATCCTGCACCGGCGGCAGAGTGGATGATATTGAGGTGGCCGCAAAGATCCTGAAGGGAAGACACATTGCGCCGTATACAAGACTTGTCATCGTTCCGGCTTCAGCGGAAGTCATGCAGGAATGTATTAATAAAGGATATATCCAGGACCTGATCAACGCAGGAGCTACGATCATGGCACCGGGCTGTGCAGCCTGCCTGGGTGTGCATGCGGGCATTATCGCACCTGGTGAAGTATGCATTACAAGCACGAACAGAAACTTCCCGGGAAGAATGGGCTCTAAAGAAGCGAAACTGTACTTGGCTTCACCGGCAGCTGTTGCGGCCAGCATGATCAACGGTAAGATCACTGATCCGAGAGAATATCTTTAATATGAGGAGTTAAGGAAATGGAAACCAGATTAACAGGAAAAGTAATTGTTGTCGGAAACAATATTGATACAGACCAGATCTATCCGGGAGCTTATCTTGCGCTGACAGATCCGAAGGAAATCGGAACCCACTGTCTGGAAGGCGTCAGTTCGGATATTTCCCCGAATTTCCCGCAGGGTGGATTCGTTGCGGCAGGCAGAAACTTCGGATGCGGTTCCAGCCGTGAACATGCACCGATCGCACTGCTTGCAATGGGCGCGAAAGCAGTACTGGCAGATTCCTTTGCAAGGATCTTCTACCGGAACGCGGTCAACCTCGGACTTCTGCCGATCGTCTGTCCGGGTGTCAGCCAGAAAGTAAAAGACGGATATACACTGACGCTTGATCTGGATGCAGGAACAGTCACTGTGCAAGAAACAGGGGAAGTTCTACCCTGTGATCCGCTGGGAGAGCAGCAGAAAATGATCCTGGAAGCAGGCGGCATCAAGCCTCTGATGCGCAAACGGTTCGGAAAAGAGTAAATATATATGAATGTCCGGGATTATGAATATATCATTGCGGTTTCAATGTATGGCGGAATAGGCAAGGCATCGGAGCATCTTGGTATTACGCCCGGAGCTTTGTCAAAATATGTAAACAGAATTGAAGATGAACTGCAGATCCGGCTTTTCGACAGGGACGGAAACAAACTGACACTGACTGCTTTCGGGCAGCGCTACGTCAGTATCGGAAAAGAGATCCTTGCCATGGACAATCTTCTGATGAATGATATGAAAAATGTCCGTGAGGGAGGAAAAGCTTCGATCCGTGTAGGCATACCCAGAGGCTTGACGAATTATGTTATGGAGACACTGTTTCCATCTTTTCTGGAACAGTATCCGGAAGAATCGTTATTTCTGGAACGAGGCGGCTCAAAGGATATGTCCGATCTTCTGGAAGACGGGAAACTGGATGTTGCCCTGGTATTTGCCGGGGAAATGAGGCAGTCTTTGAATTACAGAAAACTGATGTATATGCCTGCTGTCCTTGCGGTGCCGATGGAATCAGATCTGTTCCGGAGTTCCGAAAAGAAAGAAGGATCGCGATACAGGGTCACGACCAATGATCAATGGCTGGATGAACCGTATATCGAAACTACGAATGTCTCCATTCAGGGGATCATGGCACATGAATATTTCGCCGGGAAGAATCGGATGCCGAAGACAAGACTTTGTGTAGGAGACAGTGTCACAGCGCTTGCGGCAGTGGAGAACGGGCTGGGCAACAGTATCGTGCTGGCCGGGCCCGGACAGGACCGGATGGTGCGTTTCCTGAAAGTCTCTGATATGGCGGATCTGGGACTGACATTGTACGCAGCTACCAGAAAAAAAGATTATTTAGCTGACGGTGTACGGAAATTCGTGCTGACTGCAGTCAGATGTTTTGAGGAAGAATCAGCTTCTGTCGGAGAGTGACAGAAGCTTTTTACTTTAGGGACAGAAAGATCATGAATGTTGAGCAAAAGGAAATGATGCGGAAAAAATGTCGTTTGTGGACACACAGATACACTGCTAAATTTCAGGTAGAGAAACAAGGGAGAACCAAACGTTAAGGGAGGTAAAAAAATGACAACGCAAATCGCTATCTGTGTGGCAATCTTTCTGTTCATGATTATTTCACTGGCATTAAACAAACTTCCAATGGGTGTAACTGCGTGCAGTGCACTCCTGCTGCTGGTACTGACGCATTGTGTAGAAGCTAAGGATGCGTTAGGTAATTTCGGCAACGCCAACGTTATCATCATCGTCGGTATGTTCGTCATCGGAGAAGCATTAAGCAGAACTTCACTGATCACTAACATCACACACGCAATCAGAAAAGCAACCGGAGGAAATTTCCAGCTTGCTTACAGAGGTATCCTGATTCTTGCAGTTATTATCACAAGTGTACTGACAAGCCCGATGGTATCCTACGCGATCGTATTCCCGATCCTGGACTCGATCTGTGATGAATTCGGAGTAAGCCGCTCCAAGGTACAGTTCCCTCTGGCAATCGTATGCGTAGCCTGCTGTGCGATCCTTCCGTTCGGATTCGCGATCAGCGAAGCAGCTGTATTCGACGGGCTGATGGAAACATATGGATTCACCCAGCACTTTACAGCTCTTGACTTCACAAGAGGCCGCTGGCCGATGATCATAGTCGTCCTGATCTGGGCATTTTTCCTGGCACAGAAATTCACACCGGAAGAACCGCTGGTACCGATCGCAAGCATGTCTTCCAAGAAAGAAGAACGCAAACCGCTCACAAAGACTCAGGATATGATCGGCGGTATCATCTTCGCAGCTACGATCCTCGGACTGATCTTCAACGCAAAGATCGGAATCGCAGCATGGGTCATCGTTCTCTCCGGCTGCATGCTGAATATCATCTTCGGTGTAATCTCAAGCAAAGACGCGATCAGAGCTATGCCTATTGATATCGGTATGATGTTCGTCGGTGCAAATGCCATGGCTTCCGCGCTTGTAAACACCGGTGCAGCAGCGCTGATCGGTGATAAGATCGCTGCATTCCTCGGAACAAATCCCAGCAACTGGATGCTGAGCATTATCTTCTTCATTGTCCCGTTTGTTCTGACACAGTTCATGCAGAACCAGGGCGTCATGAATATCTTCGCTCCTATCTGCCTGCTGACGTGCAGTGCGATCGGCGCTGATCCCAGAGGCCTTCTGGTACTGATCTGTGCAGGAAGCCTGACAGCATTCATGACACCCAGCGCAACAGGTGCGATCCCGATGATGATGGGTGCAGGCGGATACACGATCAAGTCCCTCGCAAAGATGGGCTGGCTGATCGCAGTACTGCTGACAATATTCTACATTCCGTTCATTACGATCGTTATGCCGGCATTCTGATAACTGCAGCCGGTCACGGAGGAAAAAAGTATGATCTCAAAATACATTATCAAAAACGGTACGATCCTTTCTGTCACTGACGGGACAGAGAAAAAAGCAGATATTCGCGTCAGAAACGGAAAGATCATCAGGATCGCGGAAGACCTTGTTCCGGAACCGGATGAGGAGATCCTTGATGCGGAAGGAATGATGATCACGACCGGATGGGTAGATGCACATTGTCATGTCGGCGTGGTCGGTGACGGTATCGGGATCGATCCTGTCAAACACGTGCTCTGCCAGGGGACAACATATATTGTGGAACCCGGAACAGCCGGTGCGGATAATTTTGAAGAGTATCGCGAAAATCTCAGATACAGAAGTGACCTCCGGTATCAGGCGTATCTGAACATGGGAAGTCATGGTATCAGCGGTACCAGGATCATGGATACCGAAGGTCCGCAGGATATTGATGAAAACAGGATCCGTGAAGTATATCGCAAATATCAGAATGAGATAAAAGGACTGAAGATCAGAATTGATGATAAATTCTGCTTTGATCCGGAATACATGCTCCGTGTTACCAGAAAACTGGCCGATGAACTGGGCTGCTCCATGATGGTCCATGCACCGCGCTGCAGACTGCCGCTGGCAGAAGTCCTTTCATACCTGAAGAAAGGCGATGTGCTTGCCCATACACTTTCCGGAAAAACAGAGAACATGAGGATCTTTGATCCGGAAGGAAATGAACGTTCATGTGTTCCCGAAGCAAGAGAAAGAGGAGTTCTGCTCGACCTGGCACATGGAACAAACGCATTCAGTTATGAGATCGGCGAAAAAGCCTGGAGCATCGGTTTCTTCACAGATATGATCTCCAGCGATATGCACCACAACAATGTAAATGGCCCCGTATACAGCTTCGCGTCCGTGATCAGTAAAATGCATGGTATGACAGGACTTCCCTGGCTGAGAATTCTGCAGTATGTCACCGTAGATCCGGTCCGGAAACTTCAGCTTCCCGGGAAAGAGCTTGAAATAAGAGAGGGAGCAGCTGCAGATCTGACAGTATTTAAAATCGAAAAAGGTGAGTTCGTATATGAAGACTCTGAAAAAACACAGAGAACGTATAATGAACGTCTTCATGTCAGATATACCTGCCTGAATGATAAAATATATGTTAATGAACAGCCTTATTAAGGAAAGGATGCATTAACAATGAAGATCACAAACGTATATAAAGAACATTACCGCTGGCCGAAAGAAAAGCCGATCCAGAACGGAAAGCACATCTTTACGCATAACGAACTGAACCTGGCAGTCATTGAGACAGATGAGGGAATTACCGGATACGGAACAAGCTACAGTGTGGATTATGTAGACTATCTGAAGCCGTTCCTGATCGGTGAAGATCCCCTGAATGTGGAACGCCTGTTTGAAAAGATGTACGTTCCCAAATTCCTCGGCAGAAGGAGTATTTCCACCCGCAGCATCTCCGCTCTGGATATTGCCCTGTGGGATATCCGTTCAAAAGCTTCCGGCATTCCGCTGTACAAGCTTCTCGGCGGATACAGGGACAGCGTTCCCTGCTATATTGCCGGAGGATATTATGCAGAAGGCAAAGGAATTCCAGAACTGCAGGCTGAGATGGAAGAATATCTCAGCTGGGGCATTAAGAACGTCAAGATGAAGGTCGGTGTCCTGAGCCTCGAAGAAGATGCGAAGAGAGTAAAAGCTGTCCGCGAAGTCATCGGAGACAATGTCCGTCTGATGGTAGACGCCAACTGTGCATACAGGGCATATGAAGCGCTGGAATTCAGCCGCATGATCGAAGAGTATCATCCTTACTGGTTTGAGGAACCTGTCATGCAGGAAGACTATGAAGGGATGAAATACTTTGCGGAACACAGCAGGATCCCTCTGGCAACCGGAGAAAATGAATATACGATCTACGGTTTCCGTGACCTGATCGATCAGGCACACCCGCAGATCCTGAATCCGGATGCCTGCTCGCTTGGCGGCATCACGCAGTATCTGAAGATCGCAGGCTACGCAGAGGCTCATAATATTGCAATGAGTCCGCATGGCCAGCAGCAGGTACATGTCCACCTGGACTGTGCTGTGCCCGGCGTCATTATGGCAGAATTCTATCCGCCCCAGTATGACGCTAAGATCTATGAGTCCTTCGTTCATCCGCTCCGCTTTGACCCGGAAACAGGAACTGTTTCTCCGGGAGAAGCACCAGGGGCAGGGCTTGATATCAACCGGGAAGTACTGGCACCATACCGTATCGGATGATCCAAATAAAGCAGAGGGGAGAGTATTCCATTACTCCGTCACACCTCTGCTTTTTCTGTGTTCCATATATAAAAGAAGCACAGCTTTCCGGTAACAGATGAAGGATCATCGGTTATGCGATCGCTGGCGCCTCTTTTTATTCAGCCAAGATCTACCTTTTTAAATGCTTCAATGAATTCAGCAATATAGTCTGCTGTGGCATTGATCATCTGTTCGCCCCATTCCTTTGTGGCATACTTCGGATGATCTCCTCCTACCCAGCCATTATCAGTTACGTCTGTCGTAAGCCGTCTCATCGGGATATCAACACCCTTGAACCTGACAGCCGACATACCGGAGAAGGGCAGTTCTTCACTGAGGGACTTCAGATGCAGGTCACCGATTGCGTCATAGTCGATCAGATCAGGATCAATCGCCATGACTGCTGCTGTTTCTTCAGCTCCGCCATGTCCGCCTCTCCAGGGTGAATCGCCTTTCCAGTCCGGCACAAGATCCCATACCATGATCCACCAGTTCATCTGGGCAAGAATGCATCCTTCTTTCTGCATATCTACAGAAAGCCTGTCCAGAATGCTGTTGTTTCCGCCGTGTCCGTTCAGGACGATGAATCTTCTTGCGCCATGTTTACGCAGGCCGTCCAGGATCCTGAACATCACCTGGTATGTGACTTCCGGTCCGAGACTGATCGTGCCGGGGAATACAGCGAGATAATCGGTGTTTCCATAAGGCATGGTCGGTGCGATCAAGGTATCGGTCTTTGTCTCCAATACTTCCAGGATCTTATCGGGGATCATTGTATCTGTGCCCAGAGGCATATGAGTGCCGTGGCATTCCGTACTGCCAAGGGGAACAATAACTGTATCGTGATCTTTGAAGTAGGCTTCTGCCTGAGGCCATGTAATGTTGGCGAGTCTCATCTTTTTACCTCCTGTATATCTAGATGATATTCATATCCGCTGACAGTTTTCAGACGGTAGTTTCCATGATCAGGAACAAGGATATCTGCCTGGAATGTACGGCCTTGACGCAAACCTGCTTTCATCATCAGTTTCCTTGCATGCATGTTATCCCTGTGGACGTATGCAGAGACAGAAGTACACCATTGTGAGGCTGTCACTTCCGCCAGCAGCATAGCCAGCGCATCCGGTCCGTATCCCTTTCCCGTATATTCATTCCGTATCACGATATCCAGTTCGGCGTCCATATCCGGATACCGGTTGAGCTCTGTTTTTCCAATCAGAATGCCGTCCAGAAAGATACCGCGTGTCAGCAGAAGCCTGTCTTCCGATATGCCTGTGTGCACAGCATTCAGATAATTCTTTGTCTGTTCTTCGGGAAGCGGCAGAGGCAACTGCACCAGACAGTATTTCTGGTTAACATGTTCGTACAGTTCCCGCAGCTCGGCAAAACCTGGTTCAGGCCATTTCTTTAATTCCAGCATTTCAGATCCTCACTGCCACCATTATATCAATAAGGATAATGAATTGAATGCGGTGTACAAGTTTTCTTGATTCCGGTGGTTTCTTTCAATATAATAGTCGATGTGTTTGCGCGGAAGTTTGACAGTTAGAAAAATATAGTAATTTGAACAGCACGCATAAACATCGCGTTTTTTTATCGTTTAAATTGTCAAATTTGTCGATTTTGAGTATCGTAGGATATCATAGGATATGTTATAATATATGAGGGTGGCTCTTTATGCGTATTTCTATTCGTCCTTCTTCTAAAAATGTTG
>JAFRJJ010000056.1 GCA_017432325.1 Solobacterium sp.
GGCAGAACGTGAATCGTCAGCGGTAAAAGAAACAGCATAGCTCCTGTCGCTTTGTTCATAACCGAATGAACTGCCACAAACTTTTTCTGTACAGCAAATCCCGATACGATATTGAATGCCTTTATAAGAGCGATCATTCCGGTCCAACAATACAGCCATGCAGGAATACGCAGGCTTGGAAGCAGTTTTATCAGGCATACAACCACAAACACAAAGTCTGCAATCGTATCCAGCCTTGTCCCAAGATTGCTGACGGTACCTGTTTTTCTCGCCACAAATCCATCGAGCATATCAGACAGTCCGGCTGCTATGTAAAACACATAAAAGACAGGAGAGAACACCGGACAGAAAAGAAGAACGATACTGACAGCTATTCTGAAAAGCGTTATTATGTTTACCATCTCTCTTTCATTCCTATTTCAACGGGATGCAGGTAAAAGATATCTCTCCCTTTGCCCGATGGCCCTTAACAGAGAAAAAGTAGCTGCCGGTTTTCGGGATCGTCAGAATGAAATCTGCATTTTCCTGCCCGGTCCCTTTGTATATCGGTTCTTCGCCATTCTGCCCGACTATCACATCTATATTACCTGCAGTATGTGAAATATGCACCTGTATCTGATCGCCTTCTGTCAGTTTCATTTCGGCGGATTCTTCTTTGTTCAGAATGCTGTATTCCATCCGGAATTCTGTTTCGCTCGATGTCCTTACGCCATCAAAAGTGCTTTTTCCTCCGCACCCGGTAAACAGAAGGCACATTGCCAGAACAGTCATCCGTTTTACAAACTGCTCTTTCATTGTCATATCCTCCATTCGTTGTATATTGATCCTGCACTTTTTACTTTTCGTCCTTTTTATCGGAATCGAACAGACCGAATGCAATTCCAATCATCAGTCCCATACAGATTCCCATCGTCAGGCTGTGCATGACTGTAGTAAAAACGGTTCCCCATAAAACTGTCATTAAAATTGGAAAGGTTTTCTTTTTCATAGATTATTACTCTTTTCCATCCTATCGTTCGTTAGCCTAATATCTGTAAGAAAACCGGTCAGCCGTATCGGATCCGACCGGTAATATTACATCCTGGTTTAAAAGGATCTATTATCTATAGATTTCAAAGAACTGAATCACATGTTTCCTGACCAGTTCCATGACTTCGTTTTCACGCTCCGGTTCCCGGTCGCACAAGTTGATCCAGACTGTGATCGGGGATGAAAACTGCGCTGCCATGATTTCAGTATCTGCATTTCTTAAGGTTCCCTCACGGATCAGAAACCGCATCATTCCAACAAAATAGTTCAGGACATCCCGATAGTTCTGTTTTGTCTGCAGTTCCGCCAGCTCTGCATTTCGGAACTGCTCGATCATCAGCAGCTTCCTGCCCTTGCTGATATGAGGGTCGTGCAGGATGTAGCGCATTTGTCCCTGTATCAGTTTTGCTACATCCTCTGCTTTCATACCGGTCATATCTTTGGTGAATTCCGGGTCGTCCCAGTCAGCACGTACAAAAATCGAATGGTCAGCATATCCTTTCAAAACGGTTTCGACAACAGTATCAAGAATATCCTGCTTATTGGCAAAGTGACTGTAGAGAGATGCCTTACGGATACCTACCGCATCGGCGAGCTGCGAGATACTGGTTGCTTCGTATCCATTGACAGCGAACAGATCCAATGCTGCCTCCAGTATTTCTTCCCGTGTGCTGCTCTTTTCCATGCTCCTCACCCTTTCTCCGAAATATCAGTAATACTGAATTACGTTTCCTATTTTACCTAACGTTCGTTCGTTAGTCAATTACCGGCTTATTCTAATGTTTATTATCATGTAAAGCGGAGCCAACATTTCATTAAGATGCATCAGCCCCGCTTGTTGCACTATTACTTTAGTTCTTCGTCGCCGTCCATTCGCTTCTCAAAGCGAAACATACCTTCCGGGAACTGCTCGTCTAACTGTTCCGCCGAATCCGGATCATTCGGATCCGGATGGTGGCTGTTATAAAACTCCACGATATGGAAACCGCAGCGGTTCACATAGAAATGGATATTACGCTTCTCAAAATACGGTGTTACAGTCTCCCAGACAGTAACCTCCGGATGCAGACTCTCGACTGCGCACCAGGCGGCATAACCGATTCCCTTGCTGTGAACACGGGGAGAAACAAAGAGGATCTCCAGATTTCCGCGGTCTCCATCCACCTTGATGATCACACCGCCGACCGGCTGGCCATCCTGCATGATCCGGTATGCTTCACCGCCGTTGATGGAATTCTCGATCGTTACGCGGGAAATGATTTGTTCTTCCTCCTCGAAGTGATCATCCCGGCGGCCGAACTCCTCCAGGGCACCGTAATTAAAAGCTTCCTGATTGTCTTTTATAAACTGCTCCCTATCGGACTGTTCCAAAGGAAGCAACTCTATATTCGTCATACATAACCTCTCAATGTTCTGTTCCCCGTCACCGTAGAAGGCAGTAATGGGCTTCAATGATTCGGATAGATAACTGGAATTCGTAATTGTCCGCCTCAGGCATAATTGGCATGTGAATTAGAAGTTACAATCATGATGATAATAAACACGATTGTGGATCCTAATATGCTGACCAACTGGATTGTTCTGATCATTCTGCTGCGAACTCCGAACAGCAGCAGGACACTTGTAATAATACTGACAGCAGCAAGAACAATTTGCAGATATATCAGGAATGACTGATCAGCAATACTCAGTCTTGTTATCGGGCTGCGATGCCATTCCAGAACCTCCCCGGTCGGCATCATTACCCGGTCCGTATAGATGTTCATATTCAGAACAGCAAAATACCCGATGTTTACGATGATGGAAAGTACAGTCATCAGCATCTGTCATCAGCTCCTTCTGCGCTAAGTACAACTTCATTTTAACCTTTCAAATGTGAAGTTGATAGTCCGCCTTTACTTAACGTCTAACTCACTTACTTCTTTTGGATATTCTCTGACCTCATCTTCATCATGAAGCGGATTCCAAACTTGAGCAAAGAATTTGTCCTTTTTTGCCCTGTTTCCGTAATTCCATGACTTCCTTTCACACTCTGGACACCAATGTCCGCCTTCAAGGATAAGACGTGGACTGCCTGTGAATTTATGCCCAAACTGGCATGTAAAGTTCAGCGGAGTTTTCCAGTATCCGTTTATCATATTTTGAGAATCACAGCTTTCCTCATTGAAAAAACTGTGCTGTCTGATCCTGAAACAGAACGGACAGCACAGCCGGGGACCTGTGCAGCATCGCTGCCAACCCTGAAGACGGGATTATCTGACCTCCTCCTGCTTTTTCCATGAAAGGGAGAATCCCGTTTTCGAAAAATACTTGTTTTCAGATTTGTGCAGGAGTGGCATCCGCGCATGAAACTGCTTCTATTTCATACAAAATGGAAACATAATCACCGCCCATCACAGTCAGATCGACTCTGTCAATGGCAATACCGATCTTCATAAGTTCGTCGCCGTAAGCGGTAAACTCCCTTGGTCCTTCATCAATGAAAGCAAAAACACGATACATAAATGAGGGCTCCAGACCATCCAGTTTCATCCGCAGCCATGAGCCGTTGACCCGGTTGGATTTCTGGCAGAATAACGCGAGTGCTTTCTTTCTGTCTTTCGAAACAACGATCCATTCAGCCTCATTATGCTCAAAAGGACTTCTGAGACGGTAGAGATCACTGCCTGTCTGGATCAGCTCACGGTATTTTTTCATAAAAGCGATCTGTCTGCGGACAGCATCTTTTTCTTCCGCGCTCATATTTCCGATGACCAGTTCATAACCGAAAGTGCCGAAATATGCAATATTCGCACGTGTCCTGAGCGGTGTTACCCGCGCCAGCTGATGATTGGGTACAGTCGAGACATGTGAACCGATGGCAGAAAGCGGATAGACCATGGATGTCCCGTACTGGATTTTGCAGCGTTCCCAGGCATCCGTATCATCTGAACACCATGCCTGCGGCGCATAATACAGCATACCCGGATCAAATCTTGCCCCGCCGCTGGCGCAGGATTCAAACAGGATCTCCGGGAACTCACCGGTCAGCTTTTCATAGAGATCATAGACACCGAGAATATATCTGTGCATCATCTCCCCCTGCCGGTCAGCAGGAAGTGCGATGGAATAGGGTTCCGTCATATAACGGTTCATGTCCCACTTGATATAGGAGATCTTCGCTTCACTGAGGATCTTCCTGATTATCCCGTGAATGCAGTCGACCACTTCTTTGCGTGAGAAGTCAAGTACGTACTGATGCCGGCTGTGGGAACGGTAACGTTCAGGCACATGAATGACCCAGTCCGGATGAGCACGATAAAAATCACTGTCTTCATTGACCATTTCCGGTTCGATCCACAGACCGAACCTGATTCCCATCGCTTCGATCTTTTCTGCCAGGCCGTCGATCCCGGAAGGGATCTTATTCCGATTGCAGTACCAGTCGCCCAGGCTGTCACGATCTGTATTTCTTCTGCCAAACCATCCGTCATCCAGCACAAACAGCTCAACACCAAGATTTCTCGCATCAAGAGCCATAGAAAGGATCTTCTGTTCATTGAAATCAAAGTAAGTCCCTTCCCAGTTATTCAGAAGAATGGGGCGCGGACGATCCCGCCAGTATCCGCGGACCAGACGGCTCCGGTACAGCTTATGGTATACACGGCTCATAGTGCCAAGGCCCTGGTCCGAGTAGACCATAACTGCCTCCGGTGTGGCAAACGTATTACCCTGCATCAGTTTCCATGTAAATGACTCCGGGTTGATCCCTATCAGCACACGCGTCATATCAAAGGTCGATACTTCTGCTGCTGCCAGGAAATTGCCGCTGTAGATTAGACTGAATCCCCAGACTTCCCCCTGGTTTTCTGTTGTTTCTTTTCTCTTAAGGGCAATAAATGGATTCTCTTCCGCGCTGGAGGCGGTACCGGTCATACTGCTGACAGCCTGCATTCCGTATTCTAACGGGCGTTTACGGATATAGCGTTCTCTCGCCCAGGCGCCCGAGAGCTGCAGCATCTCAAAATCACAGTCTTTGAATTCAACGCACGCACTCAGAGCCCTCTCCAGATAAACTGCCTGTGATCCGTTCTGTACAAATTCCGCATGACGTGCAATTGCCGGATGATCACGGAAGATCGTATAAAACAGGTGAAGCTCAGTTTCACTGATATCATCTTTGAGATGAATGATCAGTGTTTCCGCCTCTTCGCTTTCTTCACAATATGTAGCAGGCAGACCTTCAGGCAGCGGTTTACCCAGTTCGATATCAAATGACACATAACGAAAGTTTGAGATCCGGCTGCCGTTTTCCTGAAGAACTGTGCAGGCAGGCGATCGATAGTCACCGGTTCCGGCAAACGGATACTCCTGAGCCGTATACTGCATGGAAAGCACGGAAGGTTCGGGCAGTGCAATCGCTGCGTGCGAGCGTGAGACTGCTTCATGCTGGTATTCAAAACCATCCCTGTCATTCAGGCATTTCCCGAAGTAAATACTCTCCAGCTGTTCATTTTCCATGACCCGCATAATATAGCTGATCTTTCCATTGGTCAGATGGAAGACCCTGCTGTTTTTATGAAATATGATCGTCACTTTGAAATCCCCCTGTTTTTCCTGGTCGGTTCTATTCTTCCGGCTCCTGAAAATCATCCGTATCAGGAAGGAACCGGTTGAAATCTTTGATGAGCATCCTGGAGATCACAACGGCAGTAACCGAGAATCCGCAGGTACTCCAGAGAAAGGCATACAGAGGCAGTCTCTGCAGATCCAGATAAGTAATAACCATCGGCAGTGTATTGACAGCTGCGCAAACCACTGCCCTGAGCGGATTGCGGGCTGTAAAATAAAAGGCATTCTTCAGCAGCTGCAGTGTGGAGCTCTCAAAAGCTGCAAGCACGGGGAAGACAAAGCAGTACACCAGTAATACAATACCGGCTGTCAGGTAAACCGGCCACCGCATGAACGCCAGTCCCCCCTGCATGCTGCGAATGATATCTATATCCAGAACAGTGATCGCTGCAAAAACCAGAAACAGGATCCACACGATAAGCGCCTGAACAAAGTTCCCCTTCAGTCCTTTCCAGAACTCACGGACCGGACTGATGTCTTCCTGCGGATTACGCATTGATTTCAGGATGACATGATACATCGCCGCATAAGCCGGACCGGCGGTAATCACCGGAAGACTGCACAGGATAAAAAGAACATTTGTGACAATGATCAGCCAAAGGTTGCCGGTCATACGTCCAAATGCGCTGTTATCGTCAAGAAATGATGCCAACCGGCTGCTGAAACCTTTCATGACTGATCTCCTTTTTCCGGGACTTCGATGAACTCCAAAAATGCCTTTACTGCTTCAAGATTACCTGTCCTGCTGCCGATGCCAAGGACACATCCGTCTTCGTAAAGATGGTATTTCTTATTGAGCAGCGAAGAACTGATATCAATTCCGACAGGGACCGCCGATGTGCTGTACAGTTCATCATACGGTACAGTGTAAACAAACAGGTCTTCATAGGATGCAAAAAGATCCCTGCATTCCCCTTCGGAAAGATCCAGGAGAATGCCGCTGACCCCGACCGCCTTGAGATTATCTGTCTCCATGATCACAGCGTCCAGATCCCCGGCTTCCACAGATGCCGCAAATACCTGGTAATAGGTATTGTTTGTACCGCCGCTGATCGAAGCATCAAAATAAGATGCTGCGTTGATAACGATGTTCTTTTCATTAAGGTCATAGCCGGTGAAGCGTGCGTAGTCATTCTGCATGCCGCGGACAGTTTCTTCATCGGTCATGATGTTGACAAAAAGAATATAGATCCAGTTTTCATTGACTGTGAAAAACATGTGCCGGATCAGATAGCCGGCAAAGAAAAGCGCAAAAAAGACCGACACGATCCACAGCCAGTAATACTCTGTGATGTAGAGTATTACCTGCCTCATTGTAAGTGCTGATATCTTCTTTTTTTCATTTTCAAGATAGGTTTTCAAATTCATACACATTCACGGAGGGCCTGCGGACACAGCCGGTGATTCTCCGGCTGTGCCCGCAAAAGTTGTCCTACAGTTTCCCGCCGGAAGTGGCAATACCTTCCACGAACTGTTTCTGAAAGATAATGTAGATAATGACCATCGGCAGGACAGCCAGAGTGGCGGATGCCATCATAACGGGATATTCACTCCCATACTGACCCTGCATTTTAGCCAGGCCTGCGGAAAGGGTCGTTGTGGATGCATTGGTGCAGACGATCATCGGCCACATCAGGTCTTTGAATGCAAAGACCGCTGTGAAGATACCGAGGGAGACCATGGAGCTCCTGGTCAGGGGCATCATGATCTTCAGGAAACGCTGACCAACATTGCAGCCGTCGATCATGGCGGCTTCTTCCAGTTCTTTCGGCAGGCCCTGGTAGCCGGTTCTCAGCAGATATGTGCCGAAAGCGGTGACAAGGCCGGGGAAGACAAGACCAAAGGTTGTATTGAGCATTCCCATCTTCGACATCATCAGGTACTGCGGAATGATGAAAATCTGTCCGGGCACCATCATCTGGATAAGAACAAGTGAGAAAAGAATATTCTTCCCGGGGAATTTCAGGCGTCCAAACGCATAACCGGCCATTGTGGCGGTCAGGCATGCGCAGACAACACGCCAGAAAATCATCAGAAGTGTGTTTTTGTAAAGGACCACAAAGTTATAGCTCTTCCATACTGTTGCGAAGTTTTCCCAGTGCCAGCCGTCATGCGGGAAAATGTAAAACGGGTTGACGGAGATAGATTCCTGATTTGTTTTTACAGCGGTCAGGATCATCCACGCGAACGGCACCAGCATAATGAACGCCATAATGATCAGTACGATATGAGTTATGGCCGTATTTCTCTTTGCATCTGATTTCATAAGTTCTTACCTCAGTTCTGGTAGACGATCTTCTTTTCAAGCTTCTGCAGGAAATATGTCAGAATCATGATAAAGACAAGCAGGACAATTACCAATGTTGAACCATAGCCCTTATTACCGTTGGTGAAGGAATACTGATAGAACAGATACACGATCGACTGCACATTTGGCAGTGCCACATTGGACTTGTCCATGACCATGAACATCAGGTCAAACACTGTCAGGGCTCCGATGATTCTTGTCTGGACAATGAAAAATGTGGTCGGACTTAACAGCGGAACTGTAATATTCAGGAACTGCCGGAGTCCTGTGGCACCATCTATAGATGCTGCTTCATAGTAATCGCCAGGTATTTCCTGCAGACCCGAAATGAAGAGTACCATATTATAGCCGATAATCGACCAGACACCGATGATGCCGATGGAGATCCACGCAATCTTAGGATCTGAGATCCAGGAGACAGAACTGTGGAAAATATTGTTCAGCAGACCAAATTGAGTATTGTACAGCCATTTCCATACCATCGCAACAGCTGCAGGCGCACAGACCATCGGCAGGAAGAAGATCGTCCTGTAGATCGATCTGCCGGCAATTTTCTTGTTCAGCAGAACCGCAAGAATGAGAGCGATCACGACGCCGAAAGGAACTTCGATCAGGGCGTATTTAATAGTGTTCCATAAAGACTGCCATGTTTCCGTCTTTGTCAGCACCGCCTGATAGTTGGCCAGTCCGACAAATACGTTTCCTCTGCCGAAATCGCCGGTCTTGCAGAAAGACTGCCAGATCGTAATGATAATCGGATAAAAGTTCAGGATAAGGAGGCCGATAATCGTCGGGGCTACAAAGAAATATGCCCATTTGGCCTCACGCTTTTCAGCACTCGTCATTTTTTTAAACATCTGATTCTCCTAAATTAATTGAAGCAATGGCCGGGCTTAATTAAAAGCCCGGTCATTGTCCCCATAAAGGGGGTTCATGAGAAAACGATTATTCGTTTGCAATTGCTTCTTCGATGATCTGCTGAGCCTGGTCACAGGCTTTTGCCATCAGAACCTTATCCGTCGGATTCTGCCATGCAGCCAGGAACGCGTTCTGCTGAATGCCGTCTTCCCAGACAGTTGTATTTCTTGTATAAGGACGGAAGAAAAGCTCTCCCTCTTCTTCAGCACGGACAAATGCCGAAACATCCATACCCGGGAATGCATTGGCAAAGGATTCAGAAACACCTTTCATGCCGCCCATCGTGACTCCGAGTTCTGCCTGTTCTTTCTGACCCTTTTCAGAGCAGAAATAGGAGATCAGGCTGTATGCCGCATCCGGGTCAGCGGTTTCGGAAGAAGCAGCCCAGCCAAGTCCGTTATAAGCGGAATAACGTTCACCGTCATCGCACTGGCCGTTGCCGTTTACATCTGCATACGGCAGCATTGCCCATGCATAGTCGGATGCGTTTTCAGCCGTGTAGAAAGAATTGATCATCCAGGATCCCTGAGAGATCATCGCTGTCAGGCCTGACTTGAACAGGGAGTCGGTACCTGTTTCCGCCACGGTAGTCTGTGGTGTTGCCACTTCCAGGAGCTGCCTGACCATTTCCATAGCTGCTTTGCCTTCATCAGAGCCGATGGTTGTACCTTTGTGATCATCATTAATGATCGTCGCACCATAATCATAGACAATGTTATACCAGCCGTCCTGATTGTTTGTTGTATTCAGCGCATAACCATAAATGCTTTCAGATTTACCTGCCTCAGTAATGGCTGCAGCCGCATCACGCAAGTCTTCCCATGTCCAGTCATCATTGGGATACTCAACCCCATATTTGTCAAAAAGTGCCTTGTTATAAAGCAGAGCGATTGTGTCATGGTCTTTCGGGAGAGCATACTGGACACCGTTATCAGACCGCTTGTAAAGTTCGACAATGCCCTCATAATAATTATTCAGATCAATGGCGCTGTCATTCTTAATATAATCATCAAGCGGAAGAAGAAGGTCGTTTTCCATATACATTTGTGCTGTATTGGAATGCATCCAGAAAACATCAGGCATCTCACCGCCGGAAGCACCGGCTTCCAGCAGGGTCCAGTAATTATCCCAGTCAACAACATTGATCTGAACTTTTACACCTGACTCAGCAGACCATTCGTCAGCGATCTCCTGCAGACCTTTAAGCTGGTTATTGTCCCAGATATTGACAATCAGCTTATCAGTGGAGCCGCCTCCCTGAGCAGCGGAAGGCGAGCCGGACGAACCGCTGCATCCGGCAAGGGAAACTGCCAGTGCAACGGCAAAAAACAGTGATAGTACATTCTTTTTCATTTTTCCTCCAAACTTATAATTTGATACAATTTTATATTCATAACAATCTCTCCGTTATACAGCGATGTTAACAATTCTTGTCCGCATGTCACATCAGTAAGCGCATTCAATAACTGCTGTCAAAACTGCGGACTGATTTTTCCTTCTCCGGACCAGTCTGAATCTCATTTCTCCCCCTGCTGAGGAAAAATGACTGCTCAAAATGAGCGTTGATGACCAGGCTACTGTGAAATAACACAGGGCGGCGGTTTACGAGGGTAGACCCGGGCTGCAAACATCTTCAGGGTAACTTTAACAGGTCATCCCTGCTGACTGTCATTCTGTGATTTTTGGCTGAATCAGAATATTTTGATTTCTCAAACTGGAACAGGTTTCGCAGCATCTTTATTCCGGTATATACCGCAGGAGAGATCAGCGGCTTTGGAGGAATCCGGCTGTGAACGGTATTGCGAGGCTTTTCGAAAGCAGATCGGGGGGAGGCATATAAGTACCTCCCCCGCTGTTTCACCGCTTGAAAAGAGGTCTCTCCAGCTGCCTGTATGGCTGCCGGAATGACCTCTCATTCCACAAATCACATTTTGTCTGAAGATTCCATGGGTTTCTGATTCCCCGACTGATCGTCGGGCGCAATCATTCTTCATTTTGTCCGATGATCGACCTGTTGGAAATCTCTTCTGTTCTCTTTCTGTACCTTGTTGGAGAAATACCGTGCATTTTTTTGAATGCCTTGGTAAACACTGCCGGATCCGGATAGCCGTTAGCAGCCGCAACAGCCTCAACTGGCATATCTGTCACATTCAGCTGTTCGGAAGCACGTGTCAGACGGACATTGCGTAAATACTCCTGAGGCGACATATCGAGTTCTTTCATAAATAATGAATAAAGATAGCCGCGGTTGATATTGACATAATCTGCAACGTCCTGGATATGGATCGGTTTTGCATAATTCGCCTGTATATATTCAACTGCCTGGCGGACATATTCATTTCCTTTGATCCGTTCCGATCCCAGGACGGTAATGTCCTTGGAAATGGTTGCCATGAAATTATACATCAGCGATTCGATCATCAGCTCATCATAATTCGCCAGTGTACTGTGGTTAATTATCTCGAGGATGATCTTTTCCATTTCTTCCAGCTGGGTGGAATGGAAAGTCAGGTTAGTATTTCCAAGACCAATTTTAGAAATGATCTCGGGTGCCTTTTCGCCATCAAATCCGATCCAGAAATAGGTCCAGGGGTCTGCGGCATCGGCCTGATAGAAAGTAGAGACATCCGGTTCGATCAGGAATCCTTCACCTGCCCCGAGTTTATAGGACTGGTTGCCCGCATAAAAGATTCCTTTTCCTGAAACTATGAAATGAATCAGATAATTTGCCCGCACAGCCGGTCCGAAGCTGTGCAGAGGTTCACACGCTTCATAACCGCAGAAGCAGAAATTAAGATCTTTAAATCTTTGCTTCGCTGGTTTCACCAGTAATTTTAATCTTTCCGACATAAGGTCCACCTTTTTAACTCCGAGGCTATTCTCATCAAAACAATGGGTACAGTACATATTGACGTACTGTAACTGAAATACGATACTTTGTTATGCAGTCGGATGGAGGTGCTCTTATAACAGTCGATATTACCAGAGAATTACCGGATGTTTATCTGAAGAAAAGATCCTTATGATCAGTAACTATATCCGGAACCGTCATGGAAAGTATCCTGGGTCAGCCAAAGCACATCACAGCGTGAAGACAAAGCGAACGGGGAACCTGCTTTGCAAAGAATGAGGAAAACGGATCTGTCCGAACTTCGGAAGCAGACATACAGTAAAGAATGGTCGTAAAGATGGTATACGGTATATGTTGTACAAAGACTGCAGGAGTACTCTTTCTGGAGGTACAGTGACGGTGTTATCCAGACTGTTTTCCTCATAAGTCCCTGAGATGAACGGATGCGGAATTGAAAGCATGTTTCAGCTTCCGGCAGAGGCTTTATGCCCTGATCTCAGTACAGCCGGGGAACATAAAGTTTCCGCGAGGTTCAGCCAGCCGGGAATGAAACAGTCCTGACGATGCCGAACTGCTGCATCAGACTTCAAAAATACCTTTTCGGAAACAGAGATGGTATTTCAAACCGTCATCTTCCCGGATATCTGAACCGGATCTTATGCCTGAAGGGACAGAAATACATTTCTGAAAGAGAGCAGCAGATATCACAAATACCGCTGCGGCATTTTCAAAGATGCCTGACCCTGAACAGCTGCGTCACCACTTTTGGTAAGGACAGCCGGATCAGACAGCTTTTTTTCAAATCCCTTCATGTTTGAACAGTTATATTATAGCTTTATATACACCTCCAAATCGAAGGTTAATGTCGTATAAATTTGTCATTAGGTCAGATAAAAAGCAGACTTTGTGACCTGACCTCTGTCAGGCAGACAGGGAGAATAAATCATTGCACTATCTCAAAAATACTGAGTATGGATAGCCATCTTCAATATTTTTCAGCCCGCCGTGCTGTCCGGTACAGTCGGTTTATTGCTTTTCCATTATGATAACACCTTTATGTTGATCAGTTTGATTTTGACAACCAGACTGTCGGAATTGCCGCCTGCTGCTCAGCTTTGATCCTGGCCCGGCATTTCCCGATTCCGTTGTTTTCAGGGATCGGATGATCTTCAGGCTGTTTATATATCTGTGCTTTTAAACCAGGCATCTCCAGGATCCGCCGGATCCTTATGATTATGTTTCTGCGGCAGAAGCATTTCCGGTCCCTGAGCCTTGTATGCGTCTGACCATTTGCGTATCAGCCTGCACCGTAATTCGTCATTGATGATTCATGTGCGGTCTGTGCAGCATTCTTCCGCCCGTTTATGCAGTCCTCACATGCCTGTACTTTCTGTTCGAATGTATATTCTGCTTTTCTTCCAACGTGAAAATCCCGCCTTGGCGGACAACGTTTTGTTTTTACGCTTTCTGCTGAGGCGGGGTCATATCATATTCAGCAGGGCACAGGAAAACACACTGTCATAATGCATTACCTGCCTGGATCTGATGCGCTCTCCGAATGGCCGGTTATCCTGCCTGAGGCAGGTTTTCCATCTTCATCAGCTTTGCATATCATGTTTCCATTCCTGTCAGCCGATCGCTTTCAGATGATACTGGAAAGCTGTATATTCAGGGATCTCCCGCGGGATAGGGATTCCTGCATGCATGAGAGCCATGCCGGAAGCTTCCAGATCACTGTCATAGCCTTCGACCCTGTATATGGTCTTTGCGTCCAGACCCTTGCACATGATATATTCCTGAGGGCCGTTTACAGTCAGGTTGACTGTAATGACCGTGATCAGCGCTTCACTTTTATCCTTTGCCACGGTTTCCCATGCAACGAGATTGACCTGTTCAAACGGATCTGCCAGCCGGTAATAATCCCCGAAGAAATTCAGGTCATAGTATTCATGATACCTTTCGCTCATCTTTCTGCATGCCGTGATCTCTTTTTCGTTCAGTTTTGTAGCGTCAAGTTCATAGCCGAAAGTGCCGCACATGGCGATGGCTGCTTTGGTTTCAAGGGGAACCATGGGGCTGGCTTCTGAAACATGCGCACCCATGCTGCAGACCGGATAAAGGAAGGAAGAACCGTAATGCAGTTTGAGATTATCCAGCGGTTTTGTATTGTCGGAACTCCAGTACTGCACAAAATATGTCAGCATGGCCGGATCGAAGCGTCCCCCGCCGCCTGCACACCCTTCGAACATGATATCCGGGTGTGTTTTGATTATGCCGTCCATGACCCTGTAAAGACCCAGCACATAGCGATGGGAGACTTCTCCCTGATGCTCTGAGTCAAGGCTATTTGACCACAGATCCGTGATCGCCCGATTGATATCCCATTTCACATAATAGATATTAGCGCTGTCCAGAATTGAATTGATCCTTTCAATCAGATAATCCTGCACTTCCCTGCGGCTCATATCCAGTACGAGCTGGTTGCGGCTTCTGACTGCGTGGCGGCCGGGAATCTCCATCGCCCAGTCCGGATGGGAACGGAAGAGGTCGGAGTCTTCGGAGACCATTTCCGGCTCAAACCAGATGCCGAATTTCAGACCGAGGTCATTGATCTGCCTGACAAGATCATTCAGACCGCACCGGATCTTGTCTTTGTTTACATACCAGTCACCCAGACTTGAATTGTCGTCATTGCGCCGGCCGAACCATCCGTCATCCATGACGATCATTTCAACCCCGATCTTCTTTGCGGCTTTGGCGATTTCTACCAGTTTAACATCATCGAAATCGAAGAAGGCAGCCTCCCATGTGTTCAGCAGTACCGGTCGTCTGACATCCTTGATAAATCTGCTGTCATTCAAGTTATCGCGGAAGAAGTCATGATAATTGCGGCTCATTCTGGTTATACCCTTGTGGGTATAGGTCATCAGGACTGCCGGTGTATCAAAGTCTTCCCCCGGGTCTACGGCATAGCTGAACAATCTGTCATTGATGCCCATCACCAGCCTGGCCTGATCATACTGATCCAGTTCCGCTTCTGCCAGAAAGCTTCCGGAATACATAAGCGCGAAACCGTAACAGGCTCCGTAATCCTCGTTCGCCGTTCTTTCAACAAGCGCGATAAAGGGATTCTGCTGATGTGAGGAAATACCCCTGCCGCTGCGGATTTTATGAACATGGTGGGTCAGCGGCTGTCTTTCCACCTGCCGTTCCTGGCCATACCTGCCCGGTAAGGAGATCAGATCAAGATTCTGTCCGTTCATATAATCCATGTTGAAAGACATGATCCGTTTCAGCCGGATGGTCTCTTTTCCGCCGTTATGCACCCTGACTGCCCGCATGATGATATCCGCCTCTTCAAAGACAGAATAAAGCAGGGTCACCTGCACTTTTGTGATCGAATCCTCAATGACAAGTTCAAGTGTGTCAACAGTATCCTGATCTGTCGCAAAGGCTGTCGGAAGCCCGCTCAGCGTAAACGGGCCTTTGCGGATCCTGTGGCTGCGATACCTGCCGTCAAAGGAGAAACTGCCATCCCAGTTCTCAACTTCGATTGAATTGATGCGGAAATCCCCCTGCTGCTGGGTGGTGAATTCCTGCGGCTGGGCATCGAGGGAAAATGTTCTCTCCTTTAAGGAATCATATGGATTTCCGGAAAAGCCGCGGTCATATCTTTTGATCAGATAGCTCAGGTCTTCATCCCGGATGGAGGCACCATAATACAAATGATTTACATAGTCGAGATTACCGATTTTCATCTGGTAAGTTGTTTTTGCTGTATGCAGTGAAAATGTTTTTTTATTCTGATTGTATATAATCGCCATGGCAGGACTCCTTTATCTTTATCTATACTTATCCATCTTTATCATACCCTTCACAGGCTGATGAACAGTTGTCCGCATGTCATCAGTTTTTGCCTTTATGCTTTATTTTGCTGCTGAAGCTTTCATTTATCACTGTACCGGGCGGGCAGCCATGAAGATAAACACAGGGGATTATCGAACGGTACAGCAGAATCACATCAACAGCACCGATCCTGTCTGCGTGCACAGGTGCACAGATTCAATGACTTTGACTTTGAACAGAACCTGATCCTGTGAACACACAGACCACAGAAAAACAGCCTTCCACCAGATGTGAAAGACTGCTATGTATCATCCGTTATGCGGTTTTTCAGCGATAATCTGAAATCTGTTGCCGGTAACGGTTCAGTTCCTCACGGGTTTCAAATGCAACATCGCCGATCAGAATCTGCCCATTATCATTCAGATAACCTTCCAGGTTATGAAGAAATGCGACTTTCTGTTCATCATTCAAATGATGCAGAGAGTATGTCGCCACAATAAAATCATAACTCTGTTCCTTTAAAGGCCCGACTAATCCTCTCGTAAAATCACCTTGATAAAGATGGACGGAAGGCATTTTTCCGGCAGCCAGTTCAATCATTCTTGTTGAAAGATCCTGCCCGTAAACGGAACATCCATGTTCGTACAGTTTCGCCGTGAGCACGCCTGTTCCAAACCCAATATCAAGTACGGCTGCGTTTGACTGTTCCATAATCGTTTGAAAGATGGTGTTAAGGACCTTTTTATACCCTGCAAACGGATATTTATTATCTTCATCGGAAATCCCGACGGTTTTGTCATACCCATCTGCCCACAAGTCAAACCCAGTACTATCTAACATGCCTACCTCCGCAAATCCCCGTCTATCCGTCTCATTCAGCCTTTTTCAGATACTCCGTGCCTTTTGGGACATAAGGTGCTGAGATGAGATCCTTCTTTTGGCAGTACAGGCAGCATACCGTCTCGATGTGCTTTGCTTCAGGTGATGTATCTACTGATTTCTGATTGTCTCTGCAACACCTGTGTAATGAATATATCTGCAGTTATGAAATGATTCATAATAATCACCACAGTACACCACCGTCATTTCTCCGGAATTCACTTCACTGCTGCAGAACATTTTCATATTTCTGGCAAAATCCTTATTAGGAGTCATAGATGACTTTATCTCAAAAGGAAACAGCATCCCTTCCTTTTTCAGAATCAAATCTATTTCAATGCCCTTTTCTGTCCTTACATAGTAAAGATTTGGTTCTCTGTTATCATTCAACCGTGTTTTCATTGCCTCAAGAACGACAATATTTTCAAATAAGTTTCCACTGAGCGGATCTCTGGATGCCTGACGAGCACTTTCGATTCCAAGAAGATATGCCGCCAGACCCGGTTCAGTAAAATATACTTTAGGTGATTTTACAATCCTTTTACTGATATTTGAAAAATAAGGCTGCAGTCTGAACACAACAAAGGAGTCTTCCAATACAGAAAGCCATTCACTAAGCGTAGTTGATGATACTCCAACTTCTCCTGACATTCCTGA
Organism: Solobacterium sp.; assembly: GCA_017432325.1. GTDB lineage: Bacteria > Bacillota_I > Bacilli_A > Erysipelotrichales > Erysipelotrichaceae > Bulleidia. The sequence continues at coordinate 17,100 of JAFRJJ010000056.1, forward strand.
AAGGTTAACAACCTGCCCTGCTCTTCCGGCAAGCAATGTTAAAAATCTTAAAAATGCATTTAAATCTTTCACCGCAATCATCTGGCGTAAATCTTTTTCAATATATGTATCCAGATAATCTCTGTAGTACACATATGGATCTCTTGCGTTTTCCAGATATAATTCCGGCATGAATCCTCGAATTATGTTTTCGTCTAAGTCTTCCAGTTTCCCGCTTTTCACTATTTCTTCAAGACTGAGCGGAAGTAATGTGTGAATGGTCGTTCTTCCTGCCAGTGACTGTGCCACTGCCTCACGCAGTCTCGGCTGATGACTGCCGGTCAGAATAAACCTTCCGTTCTTCCTTCTGTCCTCATCCACTTTAACCTGAATAGCCGAAAGAAGCTCTGGTACACGCTGCACTTCATCAATGATCATAGGTTCGCTGTATCTCTTAAAGAAACCAATATAATCATTCTCAGCCAGTTCTCTTGTTGCTTTATCCTCAAGATTAACATAGGTATAATCCGGAAAAAGCTCCCTTACCAGAGTGGTCTTACCAGCCTGACGCGGTCCTAAGACTGTGACGACAGGGACCTGCGATATGCTTTTTTCTATCTTATCCGCGATTATTCTCTCAATCATAAAAGCCCCCTCTTATTGATATATCATATGCTCATTGGGCGTAATATTCAAGTTCAATTTGAATATTACGCCCAATGGGCAGTCGTTCATATTGCTTTCCCTGATGTCAAAGACCTGTATAATCATGTCCCTACTGTAAGGATTTCACCGATTTAAATGGACGTTTACTTACTGCGAAACGCAGAAAATAAACGTCCATAATCAGTTCAATATTCTATTGTCTGTAAGTCCTCGAGTTTTGTGCCTGCAGTGACGAGTTCTATTGTTATAGCCACCCGGACATACTTTTCGAGGCGTTTTCCGCGCTTCGACCAGTCAGTCTCGCCGAAGGTGAAATGCTCGTAAAAGTGCTTGAAATAAAGAATTTCTACGAGTTCAGCTTTTGTAGCAACACTATAGTCTCGACGTGTTTTGTAAAAGGAAACATATCGCAGGGCACGATCTTCATCGGACGGTACCCTTTCTTCCTGAGTATATCGATATCCCGTTTCTGTGTTTCCGGATTGCAGGAAATGTATACCAGTTTCTCTGCAGACAACGAATTGAGGAACTCCTCTGACATGCCTGCCCTGGGCGGATCCATGATCACCACATCATATGTTTCATCAGTCTGAAGCAGATATTTCTTTTCATCTGCACAGTAAAACTCAGCATTCCTGATGCTGTTCAGCTTTGCGTTGTACTTCGCGTCCCTGATTGCCTCGGGAACGATCTCTATTCCGGTCACATGCTTTGCCCGCTTTGCCGCAAGCAGTGAGATCGTGCCGATCCCGCAGCAGGCATCCAGTACGCGGTCACCCGGTCCGATCGCAGCCAGATCCAGCGCTGTCCTGTACAGGATCTCCGTCTGCACGGGATTGACCTGATAGAAACTGCGAGAAGAAATGCGGAATTTCAGTCCGCTGATCTCATCCGTGATCGTTCCGTCTCCATATACGACCCTCTCCTCTTTTCCGAGGATCATGCTCGTATGACGGTTGTTCCGGTTGATGATCATTGTAACGATTTCAGGGTTCTCTTCAACCAGTCTCGATATAAACTTCCTTGATCCGGGCAGTGTCTGTGATCCGATGACGATTACCGCCATTGCTTCACCGCTGTTCTCGGAAATACGGATATAGGCGTGTCTAAGCACACCTGTATGGGTGTTTTCGTTATAGACCTCAATATGCATATCGGTTGCGATGCGGCAGATACTGCTGATGATCCTGTTCGCTGTTTCATGCTGGATCATGCATTCCCTGACATAGATCAGATGGTGGCTGTTCTCTTCGTAGATCCCTGCCACAATGCGCCCGTTTCTGTTTTTCGCAAACGTCGCATATACCTTGTGTCTGTAATGAGCGGGAGCTTTCATGCCGATCACAGGTTCAATGCGTTTTGTACCGAACAGTCTGCGCATTTCCTTCTGTTTCATCAGAAGCTGTTCTTCATACGGGATCTCCGAGTAATCACAGCCGCCGCATTTCTCATGATACGGACAGACGCTCATAGTTCCACCTCATTCAGGCTCATAACAACATTGTCCCAGTTCTGACGAAGTACTTCCACAGATGAATGGCCGCCTGCTACCAGGACGCAGTTCCGGATGCCCAGAGCTTTTGCCGTATCCAGATCATGCAGCGTATCACCGATATACAAGCAGTTATCGGGATGCACGTCCGCAAATTCCATCCAGCGTTTTGCCATGCCGATCTTGGATCCGGCAAGCAGGTTGTCGATCCCCAGGATCTCGTCAAAGTACTGCGCGATTCCGAGCTGCTTTGTCTGATAACGGAGCTTGTCCTGCTTTGTTGCGGAAAGGATGACGTTTTTATTTCCGCTGTCAACAGATCTTTGGATCAGCTCCAGGAATCCTTCCTTCAAAGGAGCATTCAGGAATCCCTTGTCGTAAAGATCATTGAATTCCACGGAAATATCATCATAGGTTTCGTGTTCAAACGTATAACCTAGCTTATAGTAATAATCGATCACCGGGAAACAGAACATCTCAAGATAGTCATCTACGGTATACCCGTATTTCATGCCGCGGTCCTTCAGCATTTTGTTCTCTATATCCAGGCACAGACCAACATCATCGATGATCGTGCCGTTAAAATCCCATATCACTGTCTTTTTCATGTCTTTGATTATAGCAATACCTCACCCCATTGCGAAAGAAAAGCTGTGTATTTCAACAGCTTATTCTTCGATATCACTCAGCCAGAGATTGACCGACGCGTCTGAAGGCATGCGCCAGTCACCGCGCGGCGACAGTGTGACGGAACCGACCTTGGGACCGTCCGGCAGGCAGCTCCGTTTGAACTGCTGGGTAAAGAACCTGCGGAAGAATCTCTGCGCAGCCTGTTTTACATCTTCATAGGACAGTTCAGGATATGCCCTGAGTGCCAGTGCCATGCTGCGGGAAGGTTCATAACCGTATCTCAGCGTATAGAACAGGAAGAAATCATTCAGGTCGTACTTGCCGATCTTTTCTTCCGTCTTCTGCGCGATCTGACCGTCCGCGCTGGGAGTCAGTTCCGGTGTGATCGGTGTATCGCAGATCGCGTGCAGGACCTGCTTCAGTTCATCATTTCCGCATGTGTCCGCATAACTTCTGCAGATATACTGCACGAGTGTTTTGGGTACCGATGCATTGACAGCGTACATGGACATATGGTCACCGTTGTATGTGCACCATCCCAGTGCCAGTTCTGACAAGTCACCTGTACCGACAACCAGACCGTTTTTCATGTTCGCCGCATCCATCAGGATATAGGTCCGCATGCGTGCCTGGGCATTTTCATACGCGGTATCCCCTTCACCCTGGTATTCCAGACTGTGCCCGATATCCTCCAGATGTGATTTGACTCCTTTGGCAATGGGAACTTCATAGATCTCATCCGCCAGGATGCGCATCAGCTGATTGGCATTATTGTATGTCTGTCCGGAAGTATTTCCCTCATTAGGCATCGTATAAGCCAGGATGCGGATCTCCGGTACCAGTTTCTTTGCCTCATGGCAAACGATCAGTGCCAGTGTGCTGTCCAGTCCGCCGGAAATGCCGATCACAAGATTATTGATATGCGTTGCCCTGACTCTTGTAGCAAGTCCGTTTGCCTGGATGCGCAGGATCTTGCGGCAGCGCTGTCCGCGCTCTGCGTCATCTGCCGGTACAAAGGGATTTCTGGCAACCGGATAGTCTGCCCGTTTCAGGAGTTCGGCCATTTCACGGGTACTTGGTTCTGCCTGTCCTTCAAGCGGTTTGACATCCAGTTCCACCCTGCGGAACCAGCTGTCATCATTGTTGTCGAATGTATTCTGATGTCTTCTGTCATGCAGGATACGCGACAGATCGATCACTGCCTTCTCAATATATGGACGCTCCGGGAATACATTCTGCTTCAGGAGGCTGCCGTTGAGAGCGATCAGTGTATGACCGGAGAATACGAGGTCAGTACTGCTTTCATCCATACCGCTTGACGCATACACGTATGCGCAGTAGCAGGCACCTGACTGCTGTACGACCAGGTTTGTCCGGTATTCCTGCTTGCCGATCAGTTCATCGGAAGCAGAAGGATTGACGATGATATTTGCCCCTGCCAGTGCCAGATGGGTGCTCGGCTTATCGGGAACCCAGAGATCTTCACAGATCTCAACGCCGATAACAGCGTTACTGGATAGATCTTCCCCGATAATATCGATTCCGATCGGTATTTCCTGCCCCTGAAGCACGATCGTCCTGCCGATCAGCTGCTTACCGGAAGCGAACCAGCGCTCCTCATAGAATTCCGAATAGTTCGGGATGAATTCCTTCGGAACAAGCGCGCAGACCTCACCATGGCTCAGCATTGCGGCACAGTTATACAGATTGTTCTCAAAGCGGATGGGTACGCCGATCACCGCTGTCAGACCTTCGATCTGCTCTGTTTCCCGGGCGATCTCAAACATTGCCTTCTCTGCCTGTTCCAGCAGCAGATCGCTGCCGAACAGGTCCGCGCATGTATATCCTGTAACGCACAGTTCCGGGAAAACAACGATCCCGCAGTCACTGCATTCATGCAGGATCTGCTTGATCTGTTCTGTATTGTATTTCACATCAGCCACCCTCATGGAAGGTACGGCAGCTGCTGCATAGATCATCTGGTTTTTCATAGTTTATTTCCTCAAATATTCATGGAGATCCGCCAGTTCCTCCGGTACCATCTCCATGATGCGGTCTGATGCTTCAAGCATCAACCGGATCTGCTGTCTCACTTTTGTGCTGGAAATATCACGGTATGCGTCTTCTGTCTTCACAACTGTCAGATATTCCTTCAGGGAAGACAGGTACGGATCCGAATCAATGATCTGCTCCGCGTCATCGTCATCCCTGGACATGACTGCGATACCGAACTCCCGGCATAATTCCGGGATATACTTCCAGCCTGTTTCCAGTTCCTGAAGCTTATCCGATCCGAAGAGCAGCTTCACTTCATATCCCCTGTCCCTCAGCATGCACAGCGTTTCGTAGGTACGGGGCTGACGTTCCGCGTTCAGCTCATAATCACATACTTCCATCCATTCACGGTTCTCTGAGATCTTCTCCAGCATGGCGAGCCTGGTTTCGTTGTCAAAGGCAAAATCCTTTCCCTGCTCATTTCTGATGTATGTCTGCTTGCTCGGGACAAAGATCACTTTGTCGTATCCGAGCTTTCTTCTGACTTCATCAGCCAGTTCGATATGTGCCTTCGTCGGGGGATTGAAGGCTCCCCCGCAGACCAGTGCCCGTATCAGATCTTACCTCCGTGAAGTGATTCATACATATCGTCACGGCATTTCTTGACTCTGAGTGTCAGGTCAACATAGTGGACATGCGGCATCTCGGGACGCAGTTCACTCTCCCAGACACGGTGTTCCAGCTGATCCTTGATATATGCTTTCTTTGTTTTGATATCCGGAAGCTCGATTGCCAGTTCGCCGCCGATGATATGCGGGACGAGCAGCTTCTCGACACTGACCGGAACGATCGTACGGAACGGTCTGTAATCATCCGGATTGAGGCTGTATACTTCGACCGGTTTTCCTGCTTCAACGACTTCGTCGTCCATGGAAATGATGTCGCACTGACCTTTCCCTTCCTCATCAAATACACGCCATGCCATGAGCTTGCCCGGAATGATCGCTTTGGAAGCAGAATCGGAGCACTTCATCTTCGGACTGTATGTTCCGTCTGCGTTCTTCACTGCGACAAGTTTGTAGACACCGCCGAATACGGGATCCGTTGCAGAAGTGATCAGTTTTTCACCGACACCGTATGAATCGAATTTCGCGCCTTCATACAGTTCCATATTGGCCATTTTCTTTTCATCCAGGGAATTGGAAGCCACGAGTTTGACATATGTCTTGCCTGCCGCATCCAGTGCCTTGCGCAGTCTCTTGTAGCCTCTTGCAAGGTCGCCTGAATCGATCCTGGCGCTCTTGACGCGCTTGCCCGGATCATCCGGATATTTTGCGATGAGTTCATCATCCAGCTTGATCAGGTTCGGAAGACCGGATTCAAGGATGTTGTATGTATCCAGCAGCAGTGAAACACTGTCGGGATATGTTTCCGCATATGCGCGGAACGCTTCCAGTTCGGTCGGGAAGAATTCGATGAAGGAGTGTGCGATCGTACCGACTGCCTTGACATCCTCACCGTAACGCATTTCCGCCAGACAGTTCGCCGTACCGATGCATCCGCCGAGAATTGCTGCATAAGCGCCGTCATTGCCTGCGGAAGCACCCTGTGCGCGTCTTGTACCGAATTCCATGACATTTCTCGGCTTATGGATATTCAGACCAGAGATCTTGGTCGCCTTGGTAGCGATCAGTGAATGGAAGTTCATCGTCTGCAGCAGGTATGTTTCGATCAGGATCGCGCCGACCATGTCGCATTCAACACGGACCATCGGTACCTGCGGATAGCATACCGTTCCTTCCTTCAGGGCATAGATATCGCCCTTCCAGCGGTAAGTCCTGAGATAGTCGCAGAATTCCGGGCTCATTCCCTTTGTACGCAGCCAGATCAGATCCTGTTCATTGAAATGATAGTTCAGCAGGAACTTCACCAGCTTATGCTGGCCGCAGCTGATCGCGTAGCCCTGATCATCCGGGTTTTCCCTGTAGAACATGTCGAATACCATGACGGTATCCTTGTATCCGTGCAGGAACAGGCAGTTTGCCATTGTGAATTCATAGAAATCGACGATCATTGCCGGATTGTCATAATCTTCATCCGGAATGTAAACTTCAGCATTAATACTCATAATCTCCCCCTAATTTAAAGTATTTCGATCTGGCAGGACTTCATGACTGCCAGTGCATGATCATGGTTCTCAGGTGTTGTACCCGCACAGGCCGCAGCCACGACACGGATCGGTGTTTCATGAAGACCGGCCCTTACCAGCATTGCGTTGGATACTACACAGATATCCGTGCACAGGCCGATCAGTGTAATGGATTCAGGCTGTTCTTTCATCAGCATATCCAGCAGTTCCACACTGCCGAATGTCGGCTTTTCAATACGCAGGCCATTGCGTTCTGTGACTGCCTGTTCAACCTGCTCTTCCAGCAGCCATCCTTCCGTTCCTTTCACACAGTGAACGACCGGCAGATGCTTTCCTTCAAATGTGTCAAGATAGTCTTCACCATGTGTGTCAAATGTTGCGATAACAGTGTCGTAATACGGATCTTCGATCTCTTTGACCGCTGCGGGAATGATCTCAACAGCCTCTTTTGTGCCAAGAGCCATGGATACGAAATCATTCTGCAGGTCAACTGCGATCAGTACATGTTTCATAAGTTCTCCTCCAGATAGCGAAACATCGGATTGAATCTGTAAAGTGCGGCCTGTTTGCCGGCTGATTTTCTTGTTTTCCCGGTATTGACCAGCATGCGTTTGATATCCCTGCGGAAATTGCCTGTATCGGTCTTATGACCGACGACCGCTTCATACGCGTCCTGGATCTGCCGCAGCGTCATCTCTTCCGGCAGCAGATTGAAGAGGATACCGGTGGATGCCGCGCGGTTCCTCAGCAGATCGACTGCCATGTTGATCGCTTTGATGTGATCGGCAGCCAGCGCTTCACTGCTTTCTTCAAGCAGCATGGATGTCGTTTTGACATAGTTCCTGTTTGCGGTGTCCGTGATCTCATAAGCGATATGCACATCATCCCTGTCAAGTGTCAGGACGGATGTCTGATGACCGTCATCCTGGGAAGTGACCGTACGCTTTACCGTGAACCAACCGGTCTCCGCAGCGTCGTCTCCTGCTTTGGATTTCCGGATATTGGATTCATCGGTGAGTGCCAGATACATGGTCGATATGATCCTTGTCCGGGGATCACGGTCAGCACTTCCGAATGTGTAAAGCTGGGTGAAATAGAATTCTTCGTCGATGGCTGTTTCTTCCTTCAGTTCTCTCAGTACCGCATCATCCAGGTCTTCGTCAAAGTCAACAAAACCGCCCGGCAGCGCCCACTGTCCGATCCAGGGATGATTGCCCCTGCGGATCAGAAGCAGTTTCAGCTGGCCCTCCGATACAGTCATCAGAACCATATCCACCGTATTCGAAGGGTGCCTGAAAACAGAATCGTCATACTGCTCAAGGAACTCTTTCTCTGTCAGTCCCTGCGCATTTACTTTTTCCATGCCGCCTCCTATATAGTCATTTTGACTATATAATACCACGCATCCCGTTCTTGTCAATCTCAAGGCAAAAGAAAAGCATCCGTCGGGATGCCTTACTTCTTCACCTTCATGCGAACGTATTTTCTGCCGATCCGCTTTTTCAGGAGCGCTTTGACAGCTTCCTCATCCTTCAGATCGAAGTTGATGTTGATATTGTAATTGCCGTTCTTGGCTCCGTCATTGACCGTGAATACAGCAAAGAAGCTCTTCTTCTCCTGCTGGAAATCATAAGCCCTGACTGTTCCGTACGGATAGAAGCTTCCGTTGACGCAGACACCTTCATCACCGATCCCGTCACGGCACAGCAGATAGCTGATCACGCACAGCAGCATCGTCAGTATCCTGATGAATTCGATCGGTCCGGTATATACGAGAAGCGTTGCGGCACCGAGTATGGCAGCTGCCACAAACAATATCCTGGTGCCTGACCACAGCTTGTCATAGATCGTGATCTTTCCCTTTGTACGGAAATAACCGACCCCCTGCCATATTGCAAGTCCCGAAAACAGGACGATCAGGATATAATTCGACATCTGATTCATAAACCCCTCCAAACAGAGATTATTATATCATGCCAGAGCACATGATTCATTATTTCTGTCAGAGTTGTTTCGTGTTAGTATTAATAAAAAGGACGGGCATAATTCCATGTTTACACAATACTTATATGACGGATCAAAACCGCTTGATCTGAGCAAGGTTTCTACGGATGAAACCTCTTTATGCAGGAATAAACAGGACGGCAAAGAGAAAATGAAAGCCAATCTGGAGCAGATCGATGAGCTTCAGCAGAAACTCTATGCCGATAAGCGTGAAGGCGTGATCTTCCTGTTCCAGGCAATGGACGCTGCCGGCAAGGACGGCACCATCCAGGCTGTACTGCAGTGTCTTTCCCCTCACGGTGTTCACGAGGCAGCCTTCAAGTCCCCCAGTTCAACAGAACTGGCACATGATTATCTCTGGCGTATTGAACAGCAGGTCCCTGCCAAGGGCGAGATCGCGATCTTCAACCGCTCCCATTATGAAGAAGTACTGATCTGGAAGGTCAAGAAGCTCTGGCAGTCACAGGCCAACGCAAGAAGGATCACCGACTTTGAGCGTGCTTTGGAATACCGTTATGAAGACATCACTAATTTCGAAACATATCTTTTCCATAATAATGTGCGTACAGTCAAAATATTCCTCAATGTCTCAAAAGACGAACAGGCAAAACGCTTCCTGAGCAGGATCGAAGAACCCGAAAAGAACTGGAAGTTCTCCGGCGGAGACTACGAAGAACGTGTATACTGGGATGAATATATGCGCGCGTTTGAAGACGCGATCAACAGTACCGCCACAAAGACCAGCCCCTGGTATGTCGTACCGGCTGACCACAAATGGTATATGCGCTATGTCGTGAGTGAGATCATTCTCTCCACACTCCAGGATATGGACCCGCGCTATCCGGAAGTCACCCAGGAACGTCTCGCGACATTCTCAACATACAAAGCATCGCTGCTGAAGGATCTGGGAATGTCGGATTATTCTCCGAAAAAGAAAAAGAAGTAAACAGCACAAAACCATTCAGATAATCACTTAATACCTATGAATGAAAGGCCTGCCAAAAAGCAGACCTTTTGATTTAAAACAGTATCGTCACAGAAAAGGAGAAAAATGCCTTCTGTCAGCAGCAATCATTTTCCCAGCCAGTACAGGATCGCCCTTACTGTTTCTTCCTGCTGTTCTTCAGCCGGGATCAGCGCTTTCCCGTCGCCCTTCTGTTCCCCGTAATCACCGAACTGTGCATGGTTTCCGCCCTTAATCACCTTTTCCTGCGCTCCGGGCGGAACATACTTCCTGCTGTTTTCATACGCCTGCATGTTCAGGACACCGTCCTGATCCCCGTATACAGACTGCACCCTGACCGCATCATCTGTATCTGTTGCCGGATATGATGCCAGGTACACAATACCGCTGATCTCTTCCGCATGCTTTGCGGCATATGCGGCGGCAGCCACCCCGCCCATGGAGTGACCGGCAAGGTACCAGCTGTCATAATCAATGTTCCCGATCAGTTTTTCCGCCTCATTGATCCCGAGAAACGCGATCTGAAAAGGCATCCGTACCAGAAACACATCCTCCCCGGCTTCCGCCAGGGAGTAAAGCATCGGCGCGTATGCCTCAGCTTCAACCTTGGCACCCGGATAAAAGATCAAGGCAGAATCACTGCCAGGACCGTCAAACAGATATCCGTTTGCCGTCCTGTTTACGATCACCCGGCCGCTGCTTTCAAGATATTGCAGTGCTTTATCTTCCGCGTGATAAACGTCTTTCAGCCATACAAAGCTTTCGCAAAGAAGAAAAAGTATGGCAGCACAGACAACAGAAAAGAATCGCTTAAACCGGGAAGTCTGGTTCTTCCGGAATACCTGTCTCATCAGGAAACAGGCGGCCAGAAAGAACAGCAGGACACATATCATGTATAACTTATATTTCATCTTTCCTATCTTACCAAAAACATATCGCCTTCTGATCTCCTGTTTTGTATTTACCGGATATTTTATACCCTCGTTAAGAATACTCCGGCAATGTACCGGTCACATCCTGATCAGAACAGGACTTCAGGGTAATGTCAAAGGAAGTAAACTTCACTGCCGCATAACTGTAGTGAACAGCTTATCATTGATCTGAATTTTTCCTGCAGGAAACAGAAAAAATGTGAGGGATCCGCTCTTCACCGGAACATGATCCTCTCACATCTGTTTCTTTGAATCGATCTTAGCCTTTGTTCACTGCCGGCTTTTACTGTGTCATTTGTTTTTCTTCTGATAGACCGTTCTGAATACGGCAATGGACTGACGTCTCTGAGGAACGGGGATCGTCTGATCCGAACCTTTGGTGATGCGCATCAGTTCATCCTGGCTGCTGATCTTGTCTTCACCGCTCTTGAACTTTGCGTACTTGCCGTCCGCCTTCATCTTTCTTGCTTTCACATTATCGCTGAAGCAGATGTCCAGATACTGATGGATCTGAGCTCTGCACTGCGGGCTCAGGATCGGTACTGCGATCTCTACACGGCGGTCGGTATTCCTGGTCATGAAGTCAGCAGAAGAGATATACATCTTCTCATCTTTTCCTTCACCGAAGATATAGATCCTCGAATGTTCAAGATATCTGCCGACGATCGAACGGATATGGATCGTCTCCGTTCTGCCCTTCACCTCCGGAAGGATACAGGAGATGCCCCTGACGATCAGCTCGATCTGTACACCTGCAGCTGAAGCGCTCTGCAGCTCACGGATGATCTCTTCGTCCGTGATGGAATTCACTTTGGCAATGATCCTGCCGTTCTCACCTTTCTCAGCTTCTGCCCTGATCATTTCGATCAGTCCTGATTTCAGCGATACCGGAGCTACTAGCAGATTCCTGTAGGAACCGTCCAGCTTGCCGATCATCATGTTGCGGAAGAATGAGACCGCGTCCCTCGCAATGCCTGCCCTGCCTGTCAGATACGCGAGATCCGTATACTGTTTGGCGGTATTCTCATTGAAGTTTCCTGTAGCGATCAGTACGACATGTTCGGGTTTATTGTTTTTCATGCGCGTGATCAGGCAGATCTTGGAATGGACTTTGTAGTTCGTATAGCCGTACATGACGGTAACGCCCGAATCCTCCAGACGTTCACTGTAGTCGATGTTGTTCTGCTCATCAAAGCGTGCCTTGAGTTCGATCAGCACATCGACCTCCTTCCCGTTTTCAGCGGCCTGGCAGAGATAGTCCACCAGTCTGGCCTGTCTGGCAAGGCGGTAGATCGTGATCTTGATCGAAGTGACATCAGGATCTTTGGAAGCCTGGCGCACCAGCAAAAGGAACGGATCCATGCTCTCATACGGATATGACAGCAGCACATCTTTCTTTTTGATCTGATCGAAGATCGGTTTTTCATAATCAAACGCGGTCGACAGCTTCGGTTCATATTTCTCATATGACAATGCCTGGGCGTCCTCAGGCTTCAGCAGTGAACCAAGCGAGAACACGTATTTCATGTCGAGGGACTGATGGAATTCAAACAGGCAGGAAGATTCCGTCTTCAGGTGCTCCATCAGATACTTTTTCAGCTGGGAGCTCGGTTTTCTGGAAAGATCAAGTCTGACGACACGCATCCTTCTGCGCTGTTTCAGCACTTTTTCCATCTTTTCACGGTAATCCTCGATCTCCTCAAACATTTCATCTTCCGGATCGACGTCAGCACTTCTCAGGATACGGAACTTCAGCGTTTCCAGTACTGTAGAGCCTTTGATCAGGGAACCGAGTTCCCAATGGATCAGGTCTTCCATCAGCACATATCTGTAAGACGTTTCATCAGGGATCAGGATCACCTTCGGAAGCACATCCGGCACTGCCGCAAACGCGAAGGAATCACGGTTTTTGTATCTCAGGATACCGGCACAGTAGATCGAACCGGACTGGAGTCTTGGCAGCGGGTGTACCGTATCTACGACCTGGGCACTGACGACCGGCAGGACCTTATCCTGGAAATACCTTCTCAGATACTTCTGTTCGCTCTTTGAGCAGTCAGCCGGCATGACCTGGAAGATGTTTGCCGCATTCAGTTCTGCCTTCAGATCAGCCATGATCTTTTCCCGTTTGGCAATATCCTTTTTGGCACGGGAATAGATCGCATCCAGCTGCTGTTTGACGCTCATGCCCGAAAGCTTATCGACACCGTCCGGTTCAGCCCGTTTCATCTCATACAGACTGCCGACACGCACGGTAAAAAATTCATCCAGGTTGGACGCGTGGATTGCCGCAAACTTCAGACGTTCCAGAAGCGGAACATCCTTGTCCTTCGCCTCATCAAGCACGCGGTTGTTAAACCGCATCCATGACAGTTCGCGGTTCTGTGTGTAGCCTTCGGTGTAAATGCTCTTTGCCATATATGATCTCCTACATCAGCAGTCTCAGCTGATTCCTGAGTATACGCATTGAAATGTGACTGCTGCGGCATGCCACTTCCCCGTCCGTATGTACCCAAAGCGGTTCTTCTGTTTTGATATCCAGTATTTCCGACGCGTATTCCGTAACACCGCGGAACTTCAGGTGATTTCCGTTGTAGGCATACGGGAAGATCCGGAAGAAATCGATCTTCCGCATGTCATCGGCGGTGCACATTGTGAGTTTTCCGTCACAGTCATCAGCCGAGGGACAGAAACGGAATCCTCCCCCTTCGTACGGTTCATTCATGCCGACCGTAAACAGGCACTTCCGGTAAGAAGTCCTGCCGTCTGACGTCGTCACTTCAAACGGTATCATCTTCTCTGTCATGATCACCTTTGCGGCGGTAGCCACATAGACCAGCTTGCCGAGATGCACTTTGTTCAGCACACCCTTGAATTTTGACACGAGTACCTGCTGGCAGATATGCGCGTCAAAACCAATGCCGCATCCGGACATAAATCTCCTGACAACAGGTCTGCCCGGCACAAATGCTTTCGGGCTGCCCTTGATGATATCGAATGTATTATGATATGTCGTTTCCCCGACATCGATCGTGCGCTTTACTTCACCTTGGATGATCGTCCTCAGTATTTCGTCCCTGTCCTTCGGAAGTCCCAGGCTGAGCGCCAGATCATTTCCCGAGCCAGCGGGAACGTATCCCAGACGGACTTTGGCAAGATCCGTGATCCCGTTGACTGCCTCATTCATCGTCCCGTCACCGCCTACGATGATCAAATCGACGCATTCACCGGTATTTTTCGTGAGATCACGGCAGATATCTTCAATACCAAAAACAGGTGTTGAATAATGCACTTCATATGATACATGTTCATTTTGCAGGATCTCTTCAAGCTTTTTCCACTGCTTTCCCGTTTTTCCGGAAGCTCCTGCAGGATTCACAACTACGTGAAACATCGTTTCCCCCTGTATGCACTGTCCATATTATAACCTGTTAATTGACGGGAAAAATAAAAAACTGCAAAGCTTCATTCACTTTGCAGTTCATGCCATTTATGCCATTGACTGTCTGACCGATACGCTGTATCCGTCTTCGTCTGCGTCCAGGATGATCGTTCTTCCTTCAATGGAAGGATCTTCCAGGATCGTCTTCGCGATCAGTGTTTCCACTTCACGCTGGATATGACGCTTCATCGGTCTTGCGCCGAATGCAGGGTCCACACCATAGGCAATGATCCTTGCTTTGGCCTCATCCGTTACCGTCAGTGCAATATCTTTCGCGGCAAGCCTGCCCCTGAGCTGGTTCAGGAACTTATCCGCGATCAGCTTCAATGTATCGTTGTTCAATGCATTGAATACGATGATCTCATCGATACGGTTGACGAATTCAGGCTTGAAGAACTTCCTGACCTCTGCCTGATAATGATCATCACGCAGATCCTTGTCCGGTTCAAAGGCAAACTGTGAACCAAGGTTGGATGTCATGATGATGATCGTATTCTTGAAGTCTACCGTCACGCCTTTGGAATCGGTAATACGTCCGTCATCCATGATCTGAAGCAGGATGTTGAATACATCCGGATGTGCCTTTTCAACTTCATCAAGCAGCACAATGCAATACGGGTTTCTTCTGACTGCTTCCGTGAGCTGGCCGCCCTCATCATAGCCGACATATCCCGGAGGAGCACCGATCAGTCTGGATACACTGAATTTCTCCATGTATTCCGACATATCGATCCTGACGATCTTTCCTTCATCATCAAACAGCTGTTCAGCCAGCGCTTTCGCCACCTCTGTCTTACCGACGCCGGTAGGTCCGAGGAAGAGGAAGCTTCCGAGCGGTCTGTTCTCATCCTGGATCTGCGCTTTTGAACGCATGATCGCGTCAGACACGAGCTTCAGGGCTTCATCCTGACCGATGACACGCTTTGCCAGCGCTTCCGGCAGGTGCAGGATCTTCTGGCGTTCCGTGGACATCAGACGGCTGACTTCAATGTGCGTCCATCTGGATACGATCTTTGCGATCATATCTTCGTCCACTTCCTGCTGGATCATCGAGCTCTTGCCTTTTGTACCGGCTTCCCTGATCTTACGTTCCAGGGCAGGGATCGTATCGTATTTCAGTTTTGCGGCAAGTTCATAGTCCGCGTCGTTCTGTGCCTGTGTCAGCTGGAGACGGGCTGTTTCAAGATCTTCTTTGGCTGTCTTGACGGAATCAAGCTCCTGCTTTTCAAGCTGCCACTGGGAGAACTTTGTTTCCTTCTCTTCGTTCAGATTTGCCAGTTCCCGTTCAATGTCTTCCCGGCGTTCGATCGTCTTGGGATCATCTTCACCCTTCAGGGAAGTCTCTTCAATCTGCAGTGTCATGATCCTGCGGCTCAGCTCATCAAGCTCTGCCGGCATGGAATCCATTTCCACGCGGATGCATGCGCATGCTTCATCGATCAGGTCGATCGCCTTATCGGGCAGGTATCTGTCTGTAATATAACGGTTTGAGAGGATTGCTGCCGCAACGATGGCTTCGTCCTTGATCTCAACACCATGATGTGATTCGAATCTGTCCTTCAGCCCTCTGAGGATCGAGATCGTGTCTTCTACGGTAGGTTCTTCTACCTGGATCTTCTGGAACCTGCGTTCCAGGGCACGGTCCTTTTCGATATATTTGCGGTATTCATCAAATGTTGTGGCACCGATACACTTCAGCTCGCCTCTTGCAAGCATCGGCTTCAGCAGGTTTGCGGCGTCCATGGAGCCTTCTGTTTTGCCGGCTCCGACCAGATTGTGGATCTCGTCAATGAAGAGGATGATGCCTCCGTCTGCTTCCTTTACCTGGTTGAGCACGCCCTTGAGACGCTCTTCATATTCGCCTCTGTATTTTGCGCCGGCGATCAGGGCACCCATATCGAGTTCGATCAGCCGCTTGTCCTTCAGCCCCAGCGGAACGTCGCCGTTCATGATCCTCCAGGCAAGTCCTTCAACGATCGCTGTTTTGCCGACACCCGGTTCACCGATCAGGACCGGATTGTTTTTTGTTTTGCGTGAAAGAATTTCGATGACTCTCCTGATCTCGTCATCGCGTCCGATTACAGGATCGATCTTGCCGTCTTTGACATCCTGTACCAGATCATGTCCGTATTTGGATAATGCGTCAAGCTGACTCTCATTGGTCTTTTCATCCATCTTCATTCCACCTCTTCTCTCATCTTCGGCGGCTTCGATCCCTCTTGCCGTAATGTTGAAACGTCTCCTGATCTCTTCGATCACAGGAGCTTTTGTTTCAAACATTCCGATCAGGAATGCGCCGCTGCTCATATACGTATCGTCATGGCGCTTCATATATGCAAGCGCGTGTGTATTTGCTTCATTGACATACCTGTTCAGTACCGGCTGGCCTCCTTGTGAGGAGCCGGGCAGTCTGTCGAGATATGTTCTGACTGTTTCAGCAAGTTCCTGTTTGGACAGGTCCATGCGTTTCCATATTCCATCCAGGCTGTCGTCTTCCAGCATCGCATTGAGGATGTGCTCTGTGCTCAGTTCCGGATTGCCCTTTTCCTGGGCCTTTTGGAGCGCACTTAAAATGATGGCCTGGAGCTGTTCCGTCATCTGCTCAATATTCATGATTACCTCCGCCGATCACTCAGCTAAACATCTTTTTAAACTGATCCCAGGGCTTCTTCTTGGATCCGTTCTGGATATCCTGAAGCTGTCTGTACAGTTCTTTTTCCTTTGATGTGAGTTTCTTGTCGACCTGGATCCTGACAGTGCAGATCTGGTCACCGGGTTTGCCGCCTCTGACATCGGGAACACCCTCGCCTCTTAGACGCAGCTGTGTTCCTTCCTGTGTGCCGGCCGGGATCTTCATCGTCACTTCACCGCGGATCGTAGGCACGTCCAGTGTTGTTCCGATCGTCGCATCAACTGCTGTGACCGGGATATCAAGGAATATGTTCTTTCCTTCACGGACGAACTGGCTGTGTTCACGGATATGGATCTCGATGAACAGATCGCCGTTGTCTCCTCCGTTGACACCGCGTTCACCTTTGCCGGCAATGCGGAGCTGCTGTCCGTCGTTGATGCCTGCAGGAATCTTTACATCGACTTTTGTATGCTTTCGGATATATCCTCTGCCCTGGCAGTCAGGACACGGTCTTCTGATCTTCTTGCCGGTTCCGCCGCAGTCCGGGCAAACGGACTGTGTACGGTATACGGTGAAGCCCATTCTCTGCTCACGGGTAACGCTGCCGGAGCCGCGGCATGTGGAACATGTTTCGATATCGCTGGAGTTCTCCGCACCGCTGCCTCCGCATCTGGTGCACTTCTCATCTACGTCGATATCGATCGTTTCCGTTTTGCCGAAGCAGGCGTCCATGAAGTCGACATTCATCCGCATGAACCGGTCATTGCCGCGCTGCGGTCCGGTATTGCGTCTGGCACTGCCGCCGAAACCGCCCATGCCTCCCATGCCTCCGCCGAAGAAGGATGAGAATATATCATTCAGGTCATCGAAGCTGCCGCTCTGGAATCCGCCGAAGCCGTTTCCGAATCCGCCTGCGCCGTCCATTCCGGCAAAGCCGAACTGGTCATAAGTCTGGCGCTTCTGCGGGTCACTGAGAACTTCATACGCCTCATTGATCTCTTTGAATTTATCTTCCGCACCCGGATCCTTGTTTACATCCGGATGATATTTTTTCGCCAGTGAACGATATGCCTTTTTGATCTCGTCCTCACTTGCCCCTTTTGAGATTCCCAGAACCTCATAATAGTCTCTTTTATCCGCCATATCATCACTGCCCTTTCTGTATCGTCATATCGGGTGTTTCCTCATAAGACAAACTCCCAGGTTTTACCCCAGGAATTTGTCGGTCGATCATTTGTCTTACTTCTTTTCCGTGTAATCCGCATCGAACACGTTATCGTTCGGATTACTGTCCGTATAGCCGCCCTGGTTTCCGGCACCGGCATTCGGATTGGAATACATCTGCTGTGCCATTTCATTGGCTGCTTTCTCAAGCGCATCCAGCTTTGTCTTCAGGCCATCCATGTCATTGTCATCGATCGCCTTCTGCAGTTCATCTCTCAGCTTTCTGACTTCGTCTTTCTGCTGCTGTGTGACATTCGGGTTGTCAGAGTTCAGGGTCTCATCGATCTGGTTGATGAAGGCTTCTGCCCTGTTCCTTGTTTCGATGTCCTGCTTTCTCTTATCATCTTCAGCCTTGTGCGCTTCAGCGTCCCTGACCATACGGTCGATCTCGTCTTCGCTCAGACCTGAGGAATTGGTGATCGTAATGGACTGTTTCTTGTTTGTGCCCTTATCAAGAGCTGTTACGTGAACGATACCGTTGACGTCGATATCGAATGTAACTTCGATCTGAGGAACACCTCTGCGGGCAGGCGCGATGCCTGTCAGCTGGAAGTTGCCCAGTGTCTTGTTGTCGTTTGCCATCGGACGTTCGCCCTGCAGTACGTGGATATCGACTGCCGGCTGGTTGTCAGCTGCTGTAGAGAAGATCTGCGACTTGCTTGTCGGGATCGTTGTATTTCTCGGGATCAGCACTGTCATAACGCCGCCCAGTGTTTCGATACCAAGGCTCAGCGGTGTAACATCGAGCAGGAGTACGTCTTTGACATCTCCGCCGATAACGCCGCCCTGGATTGCTGCACCCATAGCTACGCATTCGTCCGGGTTAACGCTCTTGTTCGGTTCTTTTCCAAGTTCATTTCTGACTGCTTCCTGAACTGCCGGAATACGTGTGGAACCGCCGACCAGAAGTACCTGGTCAAGGTCTCTTGCGTTCAGACCCGCATCCTTCATAGCCTGTCTGACAGGTCCCATGGAACGGTCGACCAGATGCTTTGTCATTCTGTTGAATTCAGCTCTTGTCAGTTTTGCCTCAAGGTTCAGAGCGCCGCTGCCGTCTTTTGCCATGCAGATGAACGGAAGTGAGATCTCTGCTTCAACCATGCCTGAAAGGTCTTTCTTAGCCTTTTCAGCCGCATCCTTCAGACGCTGCATGATCATTCTGTCAGCCTTCAGGTCAACACCGTTTTCTTTCTGGAAATTACTTGCCAGCCAGTCAATGATGACGTTATCGAAGTCATCGCCGCCCAGACGTGTATCGCCTGCTGTTGAAAGGACTTCGAATGTGCCGTCTGCGATATCCAGGATGGAAACATCGAATGTGCCGCCGCCCAGGTCATATACAAGGATCTTCTGTTCTCTGTCGCCTTTGTCAATGCCGAATGCCAAAGCACTGGCTGTCGGTTCATTGATGATACGGACTACATCCAGACCGGCGATCCTGCCGGCATCCTGGGTAGCCTGACGCTGATCAACATTGAAGTATGCAGGTACGGTAATAACAGCTTTTTCAACCTTTTCACCCAGGTATCCTTCAGCATAATCCTTCAGGTATGTCAGGATCATCGCGGAAACTTCCTGCGGTGTGTATTCTTTTCCTTCCAGTGTAACTTTCTCATTTGTGCCCATCTTACGCTTGATGGAGTATACAGTGTTCTTGTTTGTGATCATCTGACGCTTTGCGGCATCACCGACGACACGCTCACCGTTTTTGAATGCGACGACGGACGGAGTTGTTCTGCTTCCTTCCGGGTTGGGGATAACCTTGGCTTCTTTGCCTTCCATAACAGCTACGCAGCTGTTTGTTGTACCTAAGTCAATACCGATAATCTTGCTCATATTCGTTTCCTCCTGTTTATTTACTCACTGATCTTTACCATGGCTGCCCTGAGCAGTCTGTCTTTGATTTTATAACCTTTCTGAAGTACCTGAACGACTGTTCCCGGCTCAACACCTTCGACAGGCTCTGCCATCATGGCCTGATGCCAGTTCGGATCGAACGGCTGGTTCAGTGCCTCGATCTCTTCAACGCCTTCCTTCTTCAGCGCGTTGACGAGGCTTCTGTATACCATTTCGAATCCTTTGCGGTAATTCTCATCCTGTGTTTCCACCGCAAGTGCTCTTTCGCAGTTGTCCAGAACCGGAAGTACTTCCAGCGCGAATGACTGTGCCCTGTACTTGTTGTTCATTTCGTTTTCCTTGTACAGACGCTTCCTGATGTTTTCCGTATCCGCATATGCTCTTGCATATTCGTTTCTCAGGATATCGATCTTTCCCTTCAGTTCTTCGTTTTCTGTCTTCAGTTTTTCGATTTCTTCTTTCAGTGCTTTTTTCTTGTTTTCACCGGATAAGATCTTGTGGAGCTTACCCTGTTCATCCACCGCTTCTTCAGCAGGCTTCGCGTTTTCTATGATCGCTTCAGCGGTTTCTTCTTCCTTTGTTTCCTCAGCTGCAGTTTCTTCCTTTACTGTTTCCTCAGCTGTCTGTTCCATTTTTTCTTCTGTCATTTGTCTTCTTCGCCGCCTCCCGAGCTGTACATTTTCTCAATCATCTTTGCAGTATAGCCGATCATAGAAACGATCTGGTCGTAATTCATACGGCTTGGACCTACCACCATCAGCTGACCGTTTTCCTCTCCGCTGACACGGAATGTGCTTCTGACGATCGCTACGTCGTTCAGCCATGTCAGTTCTGTACCCTGGGTCGTTCTGACTGCGACTGCGGTCGAATCGTTCCCGAGATCTCTCCATACTGTGGAGTCATCCAGCATCGACATCAGCTGTTTCAGCTTTCCGATATCTTCGAACTCCGGCTGGTACAGCAGTCTGTCCTTTCCCGAGAAATAGACATTCTCGCTGGCAAACTTGACGAATGCCTGGACAAATGCTGTAAAGAGGATCTCATGACGTTCAACGACCGATGCCAGAGCCGGTTTGATGTCTTCCATACGGTCGACAAGTTCTGCAAGCGGTACGTTCTTCAGCCTGTCATTCAGGATCTCTGTGCATGTTTCAATATCATGTACGGATACTGACTGTTCAAAGTGGAACGTCCTTGTTTCGGTATGTCCCGAATTCGTGATGAACACGCATACTGCATTTCTGTCGTCAAGCGGGAACAGCTTGATATGCCTCAGGCGCTGCTTTGATGAATCAGGTCCGATCGCGCCGCTTGTCATATTCGTCATTTCAGACAATATCTGACAGCTCTGACGGATCGCCTCTTCAATATTCAGGTTGGCTGCTTCAAACGCGTTGCGGATTGCAACTTCCATCCGCTTGTCCATGCCTGAGCCGCTCAGAAGGTTCTCACAATAGAACTTGTATCCCAATGTGCTCGGAACTCTTCCGCTTGAAGTATGTGTTTTTTCAAGGTATCCCATCTCTTCAAGTACCTGCATGTCATTACGGATGGTCGCACTGGAATACGGCAGACGGTATTTCTGCTGCAGTGCTTTGGAACCAACCGGTTCAGCGGTACGGATATATTCGTCGACGATTGCTTTGAAGATCTCGATACGTCTGGGTGTCAACATGATATCCGCCTCCTTTTTAGCATTCCTGTCCCTTGACTGCTAACAGTATATATCTGAACTTTAGCACTGTCAAGGTAAGTGTGCTAAAAAGTTTCTTTTCTTTCAATGAATAATATTACAAGTCATAAGCTTCGCAGGATGAATGAAACCGGAATGTTTATTTTTAACACTTTTGTTAAAGTATCCGAAACCCTCTGCATGACTTTATCATTTATAATGAAATCAGATTATGGAGGTACAGATATAATGAGTGGAAAACGTTTCCCGGAAGGCTTCCTTTGGGGAGGTGCTACGGCAGCCAATCAGTTTGAAGGCGGCTGGAAAGAAGGCGGCAAAGGTGTTTCGGTTTCGGACGTTGCCCTTTTCAAAGATCCGAAATCAATGGAACAGCTTCTTGACGTACACGGCAATACGGATATTACCGATGAGATGATCGAGAAAGCCCTGGCTACTGATGATGAAGTATATTATCCGAAACGCCATGGCATCGACTTCTACCATCATTACAAAGAAGACATCGGCCTGCTTGCCGGCATGGGATTCAAGGTATACAGAATGTCCATCGCATGGAGCCGTATCTTCCCCCGCGGTGATGAAGAAGTTCCGAATGAAGAAGGTCTGCAGTTCTATGACAATGTATTCGACGAGTGCCTGAAGTACGGAATGCAGCCGCTTGTCACGATGTCCCACTATGAACCGCCTCTGGCATTTGCCATGGAATACAACGGCTGGTATGACCGCCGTTCCATTGACTTCTTTGTCAGATACGTCGATGTGATCACAAAGCGCTATGCAAAAAAGGTCAAGCTCTGGCTGACATTCAACGAAGTCGACTCGATCATCCGTCACCCGTTCATGACAGGCGGCCTGATCGAATCCAGATTTCCGAAAGAAAAGTTCATGGAAGTCATGTACCAGGCAATGCACCATCAGTTCGTTGCTTCGGCACTGGCAGTCAAGATCACCCATGAGAACATTCCGGATTCAAAAGTCGGATGCATGCTGACGAAGCTGACATATTATGCGTATA
The DNA here is from genome assembly GCA_017432325.1 of Solobacterium sp. GTDB lineage: Bacteria > Bacillota_I > Bacilli_A > Erysipelotrichales > Erysipelotrichaceae > Bulleidia. The sequence continues at coordinate 39,771 of JAFRJJ010000056.1, forward strand.
CATGCAAACCGGAAGATGTCCTGGAACAGCAGCAGCGCATGCGTTCCATCTACTGCTACAGCGATACCCAGGTACATGGTGAATACCCGCGCTACCTGCTCCAGATGTACAAGAACAAGGGCCTGAACATCCAGATGACAGAAGAAGATCTTGAGATCATGAAGGCATATCCTGTAGACTTCATCTCCTTCTCCTACTATTCCTCAAGCTGTGTCGCAAAGCATGCTGAAGGTCTGGATCTTGCTGCGGCAAATACCGTTACAGCGATCAAGAACCCGTATATCCCTTCTTCCGACTGGGGATGGCAGATCGACCCGATCGGACTCCGCATTTCGCTTGTCGATCTTTATGACCGCTACAGGAAACCGCTGTTCATCGTTGAAAACGGACTCGGCGCAAGAGATACCGTTGAACCCGACGGTTCGATCAACGACGATTACCGTATTGATTATCTGCGTGAGCATATCCGTGAGATGTACAACGCGATCGAAGAAGACGGTGTTGAACTGATGGGTTATACGACCTGGGCACCGATCGACCTGATTTCCAACTCCACAAACCAGATGTCAAAGCGCTACGGCTTCATCTATGTTGATGTGGATGACTATGGAAACGGTACCTACAAGAGATCAAAGAAAAAGTCTTATGACTGGTACAAGGAAGTCATCGCAACAAACGGATCTTCCATTCTCGACTAGTTCATCTTTGCATACAGACGGCAGGATCACCCTGCCGTTTTTTTCGGGCCCACACAGCAAAGTGACAGATCAAAACAGCGGTACGTCAAATTCAGTGCAGTCAAACTGTGATAACATATATTTACAAACAGCGTCATACAGAAAGGTTTTGTGTCTGTATTGGAGAACATATCATGGAAGAAATCAAACATATTGAACTTGAAACATCACTCGGAACAGTCGTTGGAAACTGTACCTCGGAATACAGGGAGTTTCTGGGGATCCCCTATGCCAGAGCAGAGCGTTTCCGCTATGCGGTACCTGTTGACAGATTTGAAGGCAAACTGGAAGCAGTGTCATACGGGAACGCGTGTCCGCAGTACAGGATGTATTTTCCCCAGCTCGACAATCCCGAACGTCTGTTTTATTACAGGGAATTCAGGGAAGGAATTGACTTTCATTATGACGAAGACTGTTTGAACCTGAATATCTATACCCCTGCCGAGCCCGTGAACTGCCCTGTCATGGTCTTTATCCATGGCGGAGGCTTCAATTCCGGCTGCAACCAGGAGGAACCTTTCCGCGGATATGAGTTTGCAAAACGCGGGATCATCACGGTCTTCATTAATTACCGTACAGGAATATTCGGTTACCTGACGCATGAAGATATTCAGCAGGAATACGGAAGAAACGGAAACTTCGGTCTGGATGACCAGCTGACATCCATCAGATGGGTCAAAAAGCATATCGCTGATTTCGGCGGTGACCCTGACAATATCACCCTGGCAGGACAGAGTGCCGGAGCAATTTCAATCCAGTATCTTTGTCTTGATCCGGACAACGAAGGACTCTTCCAGCGTGTCCTCATGCTGTCCGGTGCCGGACTCTTCCCGAAATTCGCCCTGCCGAGACCTGCTGAACAGACGCAGGAATACTGGCTGGAACTGATGCAGAAAGCAGGATGCAGCACATTGGATGAGCTCAGATCTCTGCCTGTCAAAGAACTGCTGACTGCTGTTCAGGAACTGAAACAGGAACGCAGCGATACGACGTACAATACCATGCCTGTGATCGACGGGTGTCAACTGAAAGGTCCGGTCGACCGGCTGATCAAACATCCTTTGAAGATCGGCTATATGCTCGGCTATACGAACAACGATATGTACGCACCCGTGATGGCATTTATCGGCAACCAGTTCGGCACGAAGAACAACGCTTATATTTACTTCTTTGATCTGGATGCGCCGGGTGACGGAAACGGTGCCTTCCATTCCAGCGATCTGCGCTATATGTTCGGAAGACTGTCATCTTCATGGCGTCCGTATACCGTGAGGGACTATGAAGTATCTAGACAGCTTATCGATTACGAAGCAGCTTATGCGGTAAACGGTGATCCCAATGGACCGTTCAGACCGCAGTGGCTGCCCTGCGTCAAAGGTAAAACAAAGATCCTCTGTTTCGGGAAGGAACGGACACACATGGGAACACCTTCTGCCCTGAAACTCATCAGCAACATGATCCATAAAGGCGAACCGAAGGCAGAAACAAAAGAAGTACAGTGAGTGAGTGAACTGTACCTCTTTTTTTCGGATCATCAGATCTCGATCTCTTTGTTTTCGTATGATTCCCTGAGCTTCTGTTCCTTGCTGATCTGGAGTTCTGCTGTCTTTTCTTTGGTCAGCGGATAGTAGAAGATCAGGACCGCGGCCATGATGCCGAACATGATCGCCGGGATCAGTGTTCCGAGGTCATACATGATCTTCAGGTTGGAGAGCGTCTGAACCGCTCCTTTTTCATATTTATAGTGCATGCCGAGCAGCGCGCCGTTGACACAGATGGCAGCCAGGACCTGTCCGACTTTTCTGAACAGGTTGAATACGGAATAAGCAGTTCCGTCTTCACGGCTTCCGGTACTGACTTCAATATCATCGATGGCATCCGTTACCATCGCCCACAGCTGCATGACAAGCGTTGTCAGTCCGCATCCGCTGATGAAGTTCATTGCAAGGAAGATCCACAGCAGTTTCGCAGGATCCATGCCGCGCAGGAAGAAGAGTACAAGGTTAGCCAGAGCGGCAATCGTCATACCGACTGATGTGACTTCCTTCTTGCCCTTCTTTCCCGTCAGCTTGGGAAGGAAGAACATGAAGATGATCATCGGTGAATATGTGCATGCCTGGGTCGCCAGGTTCATCCAGTTTGCGTGGAAATAGTCATTGAACAGATATGTATAGAAACTCTGTGTAAACATCTGGCCGGCAAGCAGCAGCATCGATACCATCGTGACGCCAATAAATGCGCGGTTCGTAAAGAGAAGCTTGATGGCTTTCTTTGCGGCACCTTTCTGAGGAGGCTGTGGCTTTGTCTTGACACGTTCTTTATTCAATGTGAATGCGATCAGCAGCATAATGCATGAAACGACCGCCATGATGACGACGCCTTTGAACACAGGCGCATACTGCAGATCAGTGATCACTTTGCCGTTCTCACCGATGACCGGATTGCCTGACCCGTCCAGACGGTCCGCGTATGCAAAGCTGGCAATGAGCAGTACAGGGATCGAGCCGAGCGCAGCACCGATCGAACGGAATACGGAAAGCTTGCTGCGTTCATGCGCGTCAGTCGTTACGACAGATGCCAGTGATCCGTAAGGAATCTGGAGCACAGTATATGCCATACCGAAGAAGATATACGTACATGTCGCGTAGATGCATGTTGCTGTATAGTGTCCTTCCTCTCCGATTCCCGGCAGTTTCAGGAACATCAGTACAGCTGATATGGAAAGCGGTACTGCCGCATACAGGATCCATTTTCTGTAACGCCCGTATTTGCCGGGTTCTACAGTATCGCATATCCTACCCATGATCGGATCATTGATTCCGTCCCATATTCTTGCCACGATAAACATGACCATGATGAATAAAGGACTCAGATGAAAGATGTCAGTATAGAACTTCTGCAGAAGCGTTGTGACCAGCGCAAACACAAGACAGCCTGCAGTATCGACCATTGCATAACCAAGATAATCCTTCGCTTTCAGTCCGCTGGTACGGCTGATATAACTATTACTATTATCTGACACGGTTTTTCCTCCCCGAAATAATATGATCTTTTATATTGTATCACGGCTGTCTAAAAGCAACGTTATTGATTCTGACATTCGGCATACGTTATGTAAAAACAGCCGGACGAAGAATCATTCCGGCTGCCGGTAAAACGAAACATTTGATATTTATGAAATGCCAAACAGCAGTCCGATCATTCGTACAAGCAAAGCCATGATCCAGGCGATCCCGCACTGCCACAGAACAACATAGAATGCCCATCTGCTGCCCATCTCACGTTTGATCGCTGCGATCGCCGCTACACAAGGTGTATAGAGCAGGCTGAATACCAGCATGGAAGCTGCCGTCAGGGTACCGATCGATCTGACACCGCCGGCAAACAGGACCTCCATAACGGACACAACACTTTCTTTGGCCATGAAGCCGCTGACAAGAGACGTCACGATGCGCCAGTCACCAAGACCGATCGGCCTGAACAACGGTGCAGCGAACCCGGCGATCACTGCCAGGATACTGTCGTGGGAATCAGCCACAAGGTTGAATCTGAAATCAAAGCTCTGCAGGAACCACACAACGATCGTCGCGATCAGGATGACCGAGAATGCGCGGTGCAGGAAATCTTTCGCCTTTTCCCATAAGAGCTGCCATACATTTTTCGGACTCGGCAGACGGTAATTCGGAAGTTCCATGACAAACGGAACAGCTTCACCTTTGAACAGCGTATTCCTGTATACAAAGGCAATCAGGATGCCGACGATAATACCGAGCAGGTACAGTCCCGTGATGATCAGCCAGCTGTACTTCGGGAAAAATACACTGACAAAGAAACTGTAGATCGGCAGCTTCGCGGTACATGACATAAACGGCGTCAGCAGAATGGTCATGCGTCTGTCACGGTCACTGGGAAGCGTACGTGTCGACATGACCGCCGGTACTGTGCATCCGAACCCTATCAGCATCGGTACAATGCTTCGTCCGGAAAGACCGATATGACGCAGCAGCCTATCCATAAAGAAAGCAACACGCGCGATATATCCGCTGTCTTCCAGCAGTGAAAGGAAGAAGAACAGCGTCACGATCAGAGGAAGGAAACTGAGAACACTTCCGACACCTTCAAAGATGCCGTTCATGATCAGGCTCTGGACAGCCTCATTGACCTGTCCTGCCTCCATGACCGATTTGATCCAGTCTCCGAGTATACCGATCAGATTCGCCAGCAGATCCTGCAGGAACGGTCCGATCATGAAGAATGTCAGGAAGAATACCAGACCCATGATCAGGATGAACATCGGGATCGCTGTAAACTTACCGGTCAGGAGATTGTCGATCTTCTGGCTTCTGAGATGTTCACGGCTCTCACGCGGACGGATCACGCATGTATCCGATACCTTCTGGATGTACTCAAACCGCATGTCCGCAATTGCGGCGCTATGGTCGAGTCCCCTCTCTTTTTCCATCTGCATAATGATATGTTCGACCATTTCCTGTTCGTTCTGGTCAAGTTCAAGCTGCTGAGCGATGAGCTGATCTCCTTCGATCAGTTTGCTTGCGGCAAACCTGACGGGAAGTCCCGCTCTCTCGGCATGGTCTTCGATCAGATGACAGACAGCGTGCAGTGCCCTGTGCACTGCTCCGCCATGGTTCTCAGGGCTGCAGAAGTCCTGTCTGAGAGGTTTTTCCTGATATTTAGCGATATGTACAGCATGCCGTACAAGCTCGTCCACACCCTCGTTCCTCGCAGCTGATATAGGAACTACCGGAACACCCAGCAGGGCTTCCATGGCGTTGATATCGACTGTTCCGCCGTTGCCGCGCAGTTCATCCATCATATTCAATGCAACTACCATCGGTGTATTCATTTCAAGCAGCTGCAGCGTCAGATACAGATTGCGCTCGATGTTCGTCGCATCGACGATATCAATGATCGCCTTGGGCTTTTCCTTCAGTACAAAGTCACGTGATACAAGCTCTTCGCTGGAATACGGTGACATGGAATAAATACCCGGAAGGTCTGTGATCCTGGTGTTGGGATAACCGCGGATCACACCATCTTTACGGTCTACCGTAACACCCGGGAAGTTTCCTACATGCTGGTTGGCACCCGTCAGCTGATTGAACAATGTTGTTTTGCCGCTGTTCTGATTTCCTACCAGCGCAAATGTCAGTATCGTATCATCGGGAAGCGGATTGCCTGTACCCTTCGGATGGAACCTGCCTTCTTCACCAAGGCCGGGGTGGTCTGTTTTCTTATAATTGTGAACATCATTTCTGACTGTTTCTGTCTTCTGAGCAGGCTCGATCGTGATCTGTTCCGCATCGGCTACACGAAGCGTCAGCTCATATCCGTGCAGACGGAATTCCATGGGATCCCCCATAGGAGCCAGCTTTACCAGCGTGATCTCTGCACCGGGAATCACTCCCATATCCAGAAAATGCTGGCGCAGCATCCCGTCTCCGCCTACTGTCAATATCCTTCCGGTCTCTCCCGGTTTTAATGAATTCAACTTCATGAACGTTCAACCTCGCAGTATTGCTGTTATCTATGTTCCTGTTCAGAACAGGACATATCCCATATACAATAGCACAAGGTAGTTATTTCCAATAGTGGATTTCCTCATAAACAGCTCTGTCTCCTGTTTGCAGTATCCGCTGTTTTTCAGAATTTCTTCTCACATGAAAAGATGCTGACCTTCAGGCATATAGGTCCCGGATCAGCACCCTTTAGATTTCTTTAATCAATATATTGTTTTCGGAATACGTTTCAGCGCTCTTTTCCCAGGAAGAACAGTCCGAGCATTCCCGGTCCGACATGCGCACCGGAGAACGGTTCATGCGGACAGACGATGACATTCGCGTCCGGTGTTTCAGCCAGGATCAGTTTCTGCAGTCTCAGCGCATCCTCCAGACAATCACCATGAGAGATGTAAACTGTCTGTCCGGGTTCTTCCACTCTCTTGTCATGGTATTTCCCGGCAAGCTTGCTGATGGCCTTCTTTCTGCCATGGCAGTTCGCGCAGGAAACGATGTGGCCTGTATGATCTCCATAGAGGATCGGTTTGATATTCAATGTGGTTCCGATCGCTGCAGTTGCTTTGCTGACCCGGCCGGTACGCTTCAGGAAGTTCAGATCGTCAACCGTAAAATACTGACAGCAATGCGGCACCATGTCATCCAGGATCTTTGCCGCTTTGGCAGCCGGTATCCCCTGTCTGCTCAGCTCAGCAGCTTTGACCGCAAGCAGTCCGTTTCCGAATCCGCAGCCATGTGAATCAACGATATGAACGATCCTGTCACGGTATTCTTCCAGCAGCTGTTCTGCCGCATTGACCGCCGCATTATAGGTACCGCTGATTCCGGAACTCATCGCGATATAGATGATATCTGTCCCTTCCTTCAGCAAAGGTTCAAATACTGAAATAAACAGGCCTGTATTCAGCAGTGTTGTTTTGACACTGACACCTTTTCGCAGCTGTTCATAATATGTATGAATATCAAAGTGTTCAATATCACCATCATACGTATAAGGCTGATCATCGATCGTATAATCGATAGGAAGAAGTGTGATACCTTCCAGACATGAACCCGGAAGATTTGCGGTTCCGTCCGCAAAAACTGCAAATGACATTCTAAAACCCCCTGCCTGCACTTTCAAGACCGCTCCGTTGAATATAGACAGAAATGACGAATACATGCATACTGCATATTCTGAAAAAGGAAAAGCTTTTCAAAATATACTTGTATTATACTCCACGTATCCGCATTTATTGATTCTGTGTTTTTCCGCTTTTTCGGAAAACCTGTTTCTGAAATAAGCTGATCCCCTCTGCTGATCTGTTCAGCAGTTCCGTCCGGCAATATGATATGATCATGAAGGAGGCTGACACTATGAATTATCATTTGGAACATAACCGTATCTGGCTTGAAGGTGATGATGGAAAAGAGCTCGCGTATGTAACATTTCCTGCGTTTGAACCGGGTATGGTGGAAGTAACACATACAGTTGTTGATCCGTCGCTCCGCGGTCAGGGAGTAGCCGGGATCCTGATGGAAAAAATGACCGATGTCCTGAGAGAGACCGGTCAGAAAGCTGAACTGACATGTTCATATGCCCTGAAATGGTTTATGAAACATCCGGAGAACCAGGATGTCCTGATCGACCCTGAAGCAGAAGCAGTCAAGGCCGCAGGCGGTGTCCCGGAAGCCTGCAGGATCCCCAGACATAAACCCATGCAGTAAACATATACTAAAAACGCCATGCGGCGTTTTTTATTATGATTCCAGGAAACGGAATACCCTTGCATTGAAGTCTTCGGCCTCTTCATATGCCGCGTGTCCCAGACCGGGATATACATACAGTTCACTGTCCCGGATCTGTTCATGCATTTCATAGGATGCCTGGATCCCGACCGTACGGTCTTCCGAGCCTCCGATGATCAATACGGGACATTGTATTTCATTCAAGCGGGGCCGTATATCAAAGTTCAGGATCGCGTTGGAGTTGATGATAAACCTCCGATAATCCTTTGGTTTTCCTACCAGACCGATCACCGGATATGTTTTTCTGTACTTCTTCAGATATGCATCGGAATAGCTCTTCTCGGCAGTATCGATCATCAGCTCCTTATGATTTCCCTCTTCAGCAAACACCTTCCATTGTCTGATATTTTCACGGATCATATCATTTGCATACGGCGCGGAAACAGCGATCACGAGTTTTTCAACAAGATCCGGATACCTGACTGCCAGACTCTGTGCGATCATACCTCCCTGGGACACACCCATGACAGATGCCTTTCTGATACTAAGCAGCCTCAATGCTGAAGCCTGGTCATCAGCCATATCCTCGATCGAGTATCCCTCTGGCATGTCATCTTTTCTGCTGAACATGTAAACCGTATATTTCTCAAAGAACATCTGATACGGATTTGCCAGAAGAAGCGCCTTCCCTCTTACGGTCATCAGGCCGTCTGAAAGACCCGGAAGAAGCACAAATACACGATCGCCATGTCCGAAAGATACATAGCTCATCGATGTACTGCCCAATGATACAGTTCCGTTTTTCGCATTCCAAAGCATATTTCTAACCTCTATCTTTTTGGAAGAAGATCAGTTTTCATGACTGATGACTTCTTCCGGCTTTTCGGCATCCTGATAACGGACTTCGAAGAATCCGTACTTTTCGGCTTTTGACAGTCTCAGGATACCTTCTCCTGTCCAGTAGTATTCATGGCAGACAGTCCCGCCGTTGGATTTGACATACGGTTCCAGTTCTGTCCGGTAAGGTTCTTCGTACAGTCCCGTGAAATAAGACTGTGCTTCCTCAAAAGGCTTCTTGCAGGTAAATGTCAGTTCCCCGATCCGTTCATCTTTCCCGGAACCCATATACCCTCTGATCACCTGCTTCTCATTCAGAAATACCGCTTCGATCAGCAGATAGATCCCATCCGTCAGATCGTCTTTTGTCAGCCCAGCTTCAGTCAGTGTCTGGCCTGACAATTCCAGTGCATCGGGAAGACTGTCAAAAGACAGTACAGGTTTGTCATCCCGGACTGCTGAATTCAAATGATCAGGATCCGAAGGTCTCTCTGCCGGGCGGATACATCCTGCCGGCAGAAAAACAGCCGGGATCAGAAACATATATTGTTTCAGTTTTTTAGACCGCAGGTATTTCATCTATCACTATTATATCGGCTGTAAAGGAAACGTCTTCATTTTTATGACTGATATGCATGAACCATATCATCTGATCCAGGGAATACTGATCTTTTTTGACCGATACAATACAGTACCTGACGCAATGACCAATGAGAGAAAAGCCGTCCAAAGCATCTGACGTCTGATAAATGATACCGCAGGGTTTTTGGAATTGAGGAGCGTACCTGTATAGAGGATCGCCTGCTCTCCGTTTCCAAGTTCGATATATCTTCCGTAAATGTACTTTGAATCTGTCTTCAGTTCCGTTGTTCCGCGGTCATCGTTCCTCAATGAGATCAGGAAATCACCGTATCCATCAGGCAGTTTCCGGTAGTTTCCTGTCTGCCATTCCATGACATCGTCATAAATATACGGATTGCTTGTACCCCCGTCCCCGCTGCCGTATGAATGATAAAACGGTTTATAGGAATCGGAACTGTAAAGGATCGTTCCGTCCTGTTCCGTCACAAATATCAGAAGAGCGTTCTCTGTGCTGAGACGGTCGATCTCTTCAAAGAGGTCTTCATTCCTGCTGTGTGCTGCGATCTTGCCAGCTGCATGTCTGACTGTTCTTTCTGCGGACATCCGGTAGATACCCGGTATAAATACAGCATGCAGCAGACAGAGGATCAGAAAAACACCTGCAGTCAGCAGAACAAACTGTATCCGTAATTGATCATATTCAGATTTAACTTCAGTCATCAGAGCTGTATCCTGCCTTTCTGCCGCATGTGCTGTATCCGCTGAAAAGTATGTATACAACGAATATTATTATAATTCTTTTAACATCATACTTCATCCGGCAAAAGATATACCGATCAAAAAAACCTTCCCCGTTTTCTGATCGGTGAAGGTCTGTGTTGTTTTAATTGTTTCAGAGTTCTTCTGCCAGTCCGCGTACCTGTTCAAGAACTTCTTCTTTCATTTCTTTGGCACACGTATAAATGCCTTTATCTTCAAGACCAAGGTATTCCAGGAAGTCCCCTTTGAACGAGAATTCAGCACCGACATACATGTCCGGATCACCGGAACACAGGAACATAGCGATCTTGCTGAGATGACCGTGTTCATTCGGATACAGTGCGGAATAGAAACGGTCGATCGCGCATTTCAGCTGGCCGCTGATCCCGTGATAGTAGATCGGTGACGCCAGTATCAGCATATCCGCCTCCTTCAGAAGCGCATATACTTCCTGCATATCATCCTTCTGGATGCATACTCCCTTTTCAATGTTATGGCAGTGTTCACATGCCAGACATCCATGAATGTTCTTCCTGCAGACATCAACGACATTCACTTCATGTCCTTTTCCTTCCGCAGTTTCACAGAACGCATTGATCATTTTTGCTGTATTGCCCTGAGGACGCGGGCTGCCGTTCAGAATCAGTACATTCATTTTCTCTGCCTCTTTTTTATCTCAGGTATTCTGTGAAGAAGTCTGTCAGTTTATCAAACGGGATAACATGATCCTTACCGCCGTCGTAGAGATCTGTATGGGAAGCGCCCGGGATCAGGTAAAGTTCCTTATTGGAAGTATATTTGCTGTTGGTGACCATATTCCTGAATGCGTCTTTTCCGAAATAGCAGGAATGCGCTTTATCACCGTGTATGATCAGCACGGCTGAACGGATCTCATTGGAGTATTTCAAGATCGGCTGATTGATGAATGATTCGCAGCCGATCACATTCCAGCCGCCGTTGGAATTCAGGGATCTCTCATGATATCCGCGTTCCGTTTTATAGTAGTCATAGTAATCTTTGACAAAATAAGGCGCATCTTCCGGCAGCGGATCGACGACACCTCCGCCAAGCTTGTATTCCCCTGCTTTCAGGTCAGCGGTACGCTGCGCGCACATCGCAGCCTTCTTTGCGTATCTGGCTTCTTCATTGTCTTCGGAATCAAAATATCCGTTGGCATTGACCCTTGTCATGTCATACATCGTAGAAGCTACCGTTGCCTTGACACGTGTATCGAGCACTGCGGTATTGATCGCCATTCCACCCCATCCGCAGATACCGATGATACCGATCCGCTCAGGATCGACCCTGTCATTCAGCGAAAGGAAATCGACAGCTGCCATAAAGTCTTCCGTGTTGATATCGGGAGAAGCCATATAACGTACATTTCCGCCGCTCTCACCGGTAAATGAAGGATCGAACGCGATCGTCAGAAATCCGCGTTCAGCCATTGTCTGCGCATACAATCCGGAACACTGTTCCTTGACTGCACCGAACGGACCGCTGACTGCGATCGCCGGCAGTCTGCCTTCTGCGTTCTTCGGTACATACATATCAGCTGCCAGGGTGATCCCGTACCTGTTGATAAATGTGACTTTGCTGTGATCAACCAGTTCGCTCTTCGGGAATGTTTTATCCCATGTCTGTGTCAGTTTCAATTCTTCTTTTTTCATGTTCATTTCCTTCCTCTGATCATTTATGTTTTGCAGTCTGTCTGATGACATAATCCAGACTGTCGATCTTTTTATACTGTTCATGCAGTTCGTCCATCAGACCGCATCTGCAGAGCTTCAGACATCTGACCAGCTCTTCGGTGTGTCCTGATTTCAGCAGGCTTTCGGCACGATCGATGATCTCCTGACTGCAGCCTGTATCTGCAAGTACTGCTGTGATGTTCACTGCCTGTTCTTCCATCGTTTCGTCCTTCCCTGTCTGCACTGTTATTATGATTGTGATTTTCTATTATCGCTAATTGTTATATTGAATATCATGTTATGCTTAAATAGAATATCAGAGGTAGTTCTATGGAAATCAAAACACTGCGTTATTTTCTGGCTGTAGCCCGTGAAGAAAATATGACACGGGCTGCCGAGATCCTGCATGTTACCCAGCCGACACTTTCCAAGACCATGAAAGCTCTGGAGGACGAGCTCGGAAAGAAACTGTTCGTCCGTCACAGCTTCAGTATTTCTCTAACGGAGGAAGGTGTTCTGCTGCGGGACCGCGCGGAAGATCTTGTTACAATGGCAGACAAGATCGAAAAGGAGTTCCTGTCACTGGATGACATTACCGGTGGAGAGCTGTACCTGGGGCTTGCCGAATCCTATCAGATCCGTTATCTAGCAAAAGAGATCCGTATCCTGAAAGAAAAATATCCCGGTCTGAAATACCACATTACTAGCGGTGACACGGAACAGGTAACGGAAAAACTGGATAAAGGGCTGCTTGATTTTGCTGTGCTGTGCGAAACACCGGACACCCGGAAGTATTCCTATATTCCGTTTCCCGAGCCTGATGTATGGGGTGTCATCATGCCTGAGACATCTCCTCTTGCCGCAAAGAAATCAGTCACGATCGATGATCTCATCGGTATCCCGCTAATGACCTCTGAACAGAGCTGGAAAAATGATATCGGCAGATGGTGCGGCGAACGTCTGTCAGAGCTCAGCCTGGACGGGTCGTTCAGACTTGCCTACAATGCGTCTATGTTTGTGCTGGAAGGACTGGGCTATCAGCTGACTTTTGAGAAACTCGTCAACACCTCTCCGGGCAGCGGACTTGTTTTCCGCCCGCTGTCACCAACTCTGGAAACAAAACTATTTCTGATCTGGAACAGATACCAGACATTTACACCTGCCGCAGAACGTTTCCTTGCGCAGATCAGGAAAGACTTCGGGATATAAATAAAACCCGTCACATTGAAATTGACGGGCATTTTTGAGTTTATTTCCCTGCCAGCTGCTCAAGGAATTCAACAGCTTCCCTGATGCCTCCGGATGATCTGAAGCTTTCGGAAATACGTTTGGCGCTTTCTCTGTATGACGGTTCATACAGGATCGTTTCCAGTGCCACTTTGATATCCTTTCCTTCTATGGATCTCAATCGTGTTCCGGCACCCAGTTCTTCCGTCCTGCCTGCGACTGCTTCCTGCTCGGATGTCTGAGGGAACAGGACAAGCGGAACTTCATAATACAGCGCTTCGGAAACAGAATTCATACCGCAATGCGTGATGAACCCGTCCGCGATGGAAAGAACAGCCATCTGGTCTACAAAGTCGTATACCTGGATGTTAGACGGCAGATCATCAAATGTATCCGTATTGGACCCCATGGAAATGATCACCTGCCAGTCCGTATCCTTCAGCACATCGATGCAGTTACGGTAGAAGGCGCGGTTCTGGTTGATCGTACCCATTGATATATAAACTGTCTTTTCAGCCGTCTTTTCCACAGGCTCAGTGACCGGACGGATCGACGGGCCGATAAAATGATACTTGTCTGAAAATGTGTCGGCACACGGCTGAAAGTAAGAAGATGTATATACGATCGTATTGGTATCATTGTCATTCTGAACGATATCGAGGACGCTCTTGACCGGGTACCCCTTCTCCTGCAGACGCTTGATCTGTTTGTTGCTGCGGGGTATTCCCAGCAGCGTCTTTACCGCCTGGGAAGCGCTCTGCTTCATATAACGGGCGGAGTACCGGTTGAACGCAAATGTCGTTGTAGAGGAAACATATGGAATGTTGTGCTTTAGGGCAGCCAGTTTTCCCCAGAACGCAACGGAATCGGATACGATCAGGTCCGGTCTGATCTCATTGATCTTTTCCGACACCATATCGTCCAGCGCAAGCGTGGAAGAAACGATCAGTTCCGTGGAAAAGGCAATGTCCTTTGCGACCCTGTCCGCATTCTCCCTGTCTTCCATTTCAAAATCATATGCATCACACGGAATGAAACGGGCGCCGGTCTGTTCGATCGCGGACCGGAATTTTTCAAACGAAAAATAATATACTTCATGGCCTGCACCGGTCAGTTCCCTGACAAGTCCAAGTGTTGGATTGGTATGTCCGTATGCAGGAATGCAGAACCATCCAATCTTCATGATTGATCCCCTTTTGTCTCATCAAATGCCGCAGAAAACAGTTCTCCGAATGCCTGCTTCGGCATGATGGCGATACCTCTGTTTTCATCTCCCAGCAGCAATAATGTATCTCCGGGTCTGATGCCGAATACTTCTCTTGCCTGCTTTGGTATGACGATCTGCCCTTTTTCACCGACAGTCGCAGTCCAGGCATATTTTCCTTTCGGTGCTCCCATATCATATTCTCCTTAAGTATGTTTTGTTATACAAATCATACTTTTCAGACTGTTTGATGTCAATAACGGTAAATGGTCCGTATGAACAAAACAGCTCCGGCAGTCTGTCAGAACGCAAAATAAAAAGCCCCCGTGCGGAGGCATTCAGATCATTCGATTTTCATTCGTTCAGTAGCATAGTCTGCGATCTCTTCAGGTAGAAGTCCGTCTGTATTGCCGCCGTTCATCGCGATCTCTTTGACGACTGAAGAACTCAGGAAGGAATATTCCGGCTTAGCGATCAGGAACAGAGTTTCGATCGAACTCTCAAGCTTCATGTTGGCTGTAGCCTGCTGGAGTTCATATTCATAGTCCGTTACGGCGCGGATACCTCTGATGATCGCGCTGGCGCCAAGCTGTTTCGCATACTCAACTGTCAGACCGGTACCGATCTCAACTTTGATATTATCTGACTTGATGCACTTTTCGATCATGTATTTGCGTTCTTCAGCAGTAAACATGCACTTCTTGCGCGGGTTCTGCATGATCAGCACGATCACTTCATCGAATTTATTTGAAGCACGTTCGATGATATCAAGATGACCGGCCGTGATCGGATCAAACGTTCCCGGATAACACACCTTCATAAAATCTCCTCCATGTACTTATAATATGTGATCTTTGTAATACCGTATTGCGCTTCCTTGTACATCGTGAACCTGCCGATCCGCTGCGGATAGCTGTCTGCCTTTTCAGATTCGATCACCGCAACAGCATTCCGGTTCATCATCTCCTGATCGCTCAGATACTGCAGTACAGCTTCATTTTTCTGCTTCGCGTACGGCGGATCCAGATAAATGATATCGATATGTTCCTGTTCTTCATGCAGAAGCTTCAGGGCTGTCATATCGCTCATGACAAGCAGTCTGCTGTTATCCGTTTCTTCCAGTGCATCGATATTCTTACGTATCACGGCAGCTGCTGCTTTTGACTTATCACAGAAGATGGCTTTATCCATGCCTCTGGACAGCGCTTCCAGGCCGCAGGCGCCGCTTCCTGCATACAGATCGAGAAATACCCCGCCTTCAAAGAAACCGCCCAGGGATGAGAATACCGCACCTCTGACCTTATCCAGAGTCGGTCTCGTTGAGGTTCCCGGCAGCGTCACAAGTTTTCTTGATGAATGCTTTCCCGCTATGATCCTCATTCAATTTCTCCATTGTTGTACTGAAGAATAACAGCCTGCGCAATGCCGATGGCGCATAACAGGGAGATCGTTGAAGATCCGCCTGCAGAGATCATCAGCAGCGGTACGCCGGTCAGAGGGATCATTCCCGTGACACCGCCGATATTGAACAGACAGTGGATCAGGATATACATGGAAGTACCTACCAGGATGATCTTCGCCTTTTCACTCCTGATCCTTGATGCATAGCTGAACAGTCTCCACATGATCAGAAGATACGGTATGAAAACAAGCAGGAATCCGATATAACCGAGTTCTTCAACGACGATGGCAAGAATAAAGTCTGTGTTGGCCGCAGGGAATTTCGTATACTTACGGACACTGTTTCCGAAACCAAGTCCGGTCCATCCGCCTGTCGCAAACGCAACCAGACCGCTGACAAGCTGGAATCCGGTGTTATACTGGTCGGCAAACGGGTTGATCGATGAAAGGATACGGTTGATCTGATAATCCTTCAGCGGCAGTTTTCTGATGATACCTTCACCATACGGCGTCAGGATAAAGACGATCATGATGATACCCAGCACCATCAGGATCGCCAGCCATTTCCTGAATTTCCGCATCTGAGGATGCGACGGGATCATAAAGCAGATATACGCAATGGCGAAGATAACGACCATCGAGCCAAGGTCGGACTGCAGCAACACGACGATAAACAGGTATATGCCTATGAATATCATCGGTACCTTGATCATATCCCATGTGCTTCTGAACCGCTTTGTAACGTCCCCGCAATAAGCCGCAATGATCAGGATCGTCATGATCTTGGCAAACTCAGAGGGCTGGATGGATACGTCAACAGTTGAAATAGGCACACGGATCCACGCCTTTGCACCGTTGACTTCCGGGAAAAACAGACATACGATCAGTGCCGCAATAACCAGAAGCGCCAGCAATGGAAAGTTCTTGTTCCTCAGGAAGTCGATCTTAAAATTAGACGCAAGCCATCTCATGGCAATAAAACCGCCCACAAGATAGACGACCTGCTTGATGATCGTCAAAGGCAGATAAAGAGGATTATTCAATGCCTGCCCCATCGAAGCACTCGCAATCATCAGAGTACCGAAGAGCGACAGCCATGCAATGCACAGTCTGATCATCAGATCAGTTCCTTCCGGCATGAGAATGTGGAAGCCGCCGCGTTTTTCTTTTGTTTTTTTATTCGTATATACGGTCATACAATGATTCTACCACAATCATAAGTTCTGACTGAAAAAACTTAAAATAATATGAAAGCTGAAGTGAAAAGTTAAGTTCCACTCCCAAAGCTGCTTTTGAGCATGTGGAAATCAGTCTTACAGAAACAGTGCAGAATTGATAAAAACTGCACTGTTTTATTGTAGAAGTAAGTAATACTGGTAAAATATGGGTAACAA
>JAFRJJ010000008.1 GCA_017432325.1 Solobacterium sp.
CATGATGACAATGAAGGAAATCATTCCTTTCCGGTGCTGCGACATTCCTAAGAAGCCAATGCCTATCAGTTTATATGCCGCATATGGCGAATATCACTACGGTATTTACAGCCTTATCAACTAAATCTTTGAAAAGAGCGGTGCTGCTAAAAAAGGCGCTTACCCATTTTTGGGTTTACGCCATTGACCAGCTCTGCCGGTCATTGATTTTTTGACATTTTTCAAAAAAGTGTAATTTAAAAACGACTGTAATGCTCTGTTAGAAGGATCATGATCATTCAGTCTTCATCAGGAATAAAATAACGGATCGCAGTATAAAGTACCGTATGGAGCGCCGGCATCATAAAAGCGATCAGCAGTATAGCACCCATCAGCAGCATGAACAGAGCAGGCGTCAGGATCTCCCTGTATTCCGCCAATGCCTGGGCATACATGGCTATATATGACATGCCGGCATAAAACACCGTGAAGGCAAGAAAGCATATAAACACCAGCAGAAAATAGACCAGAACTTTCCTGTACATTTTCATCGGATCGGTGATCGACATGATCTTCTTCGCCACCGGTGTTGTTACATAGGAACCTAAAAATACGATCAGTGACAGGACGATACCCGAAACAGCAAAACCCGTATTTCCTTCAAGCATAGAGGCTAATGCCCAGTAAACGAAAAAGACGATTGCCAGCATCAGATCCGTCAGTAAATGTCTTGTTTTATCTTTCATTGCGCTTCAAACCTTATCTATAGCAGAATTATACAGTTACCTGCCATCCGAATAACAGCAAAATGCACTGTCCGGATACAGGAAAGATGATCCGGACACATGACTGTCCCGCTGAAAGCGGAGTGTTCAGGAAAAAAGGGGCTGTAACGGATAAGAAACAGTCATAAAGAAATAAAAGCGTCTGACCGATAAAGGAAAGACGCTTTTACTTGGTATAATTTGAGTATGCAAGCATATCCAAACTATAACACCAACTCGCAATTGGATTATAGCGCGGAACAGCTGAGATTACCACTGGATCTGTCGGTAAAGATTGAAAAGACAGATCTGATGTGGACATTTCTTGAGGTTATCAGGGAGGTAAATCTGAATAAATACCTGAAAAAGCACAGAGGCAATCAGGGACATGATAATCGCATGATGATGAAAACAGTACTGCTCGCGTATATGAACCAAGTGTATAGTCTCAGAGAAATGGAAGAGAAATGCCGTACGGATATTCGGTTCATGTATCTGAGCGAAGAAGAGAATCCGTCCCATATGGCCTTTCAGAGATTTATAAACAATCAGCTGAAAGGAAACATATCAGACATATTTACAGAGATCATCTGTGAGAAGACAGGCGCAGACACACGGATCCTGTATCTGGATGGAACAATGATCGAAGCCAATGCAAACAAGTTCACTTTCGTATGGAAAAAGACAGCAGAGAAATCACTGAAGAAGAGTCTGGCTCGTGTACGGGAAGTGATCGCCAACATTGAAAAAGACACAGATCTGAAATATGAGTATAAAGAGCTGACATCGGATCACCTTAACGGATTTGCAGTAAAAGTATTTAATTACTGTGCAGAAAAAGAGATCCGTTTTGTATATGGCAAAGGAAAGAGGAAGACCCCGATCCAGCGGTCATATGATGAATTAAGAAAGCACACTGCGAAGATCGAAGAGTGCGCTGAAAAGATAGACATCTGCGGAGATGACCGGAACAGTTACAGTAAGACAGATCATGACGCAACGTTTATGCACATGAAATATGATCACTACATGAACACCGGAGTATTCAAGCCGGGATATAACATCCAGCTTGGAGAGAGTGACGAATACATCCGTCATATCAGGGTAGGAAATAACAGAACAGACACCCGTACATTCATACCGTTCATGGAAGGATATCAGGAAAGATATGATGAGCTGCCGGGGATCATAGTGGCAGACGCAGGATATGGATCATATGACAATTACATGTGGTGCCTGACGCATCAGACAGATGCATATATAAAGTATCAGCTGTACGAAAAAGAGAAGACAGCGGAATTCCGCAAGCAGAAATACAGGAAAGAGAACCTGCTTCATGAAGAGAACGGGAAACTGTTATGTCCGAAAGGAAGAGAATTTGTATATAAGTTCGACAGGGTATCGAAGAAAACAGATTATCTTTGCATTTCACAGGTATGGGAATGCAGGACGTGCAACAGGTGTCCATACAGGAAAAGCTGTACAAAGTCAAAAGGAAACAGACGGGATAAAATCAATGCGGCAGGAGATGAGCTTCGTGAAGCAGCCAGGGAAAGACTGGACAGTGCAGTGGGGAAACAACTTAGAGAACAGAGGTGTATCCAGGCAGAAGGAACATTTGGGATCATAAAAAATGACTGGAATTATGTACGTCTGCACCGGCGCGGTTTTGAAAATGTGGAAAACGAGATATATCTGGTCTGTATCGGATTCAATCTGATGAAATATCACCACAAAAAGATGAGAAAGATACTTTCCTGATAAGGATATAAAAGACGGAAATTGTTTTCATAATGTCCGAAATACCGGGAAACCAATAGGATCCTGCCTGGTCTGATATAAAAATGTCGATTTCAGAGAAAAAGAAAAAGAGGCGTAACCTCCAGGTGTCTGATGAGTGTTCATCAATCACCTATTCGTTACAGCCCCTCTTTTTGTTTTTGTCTGCCCGCTGCAGGATATCTGCCCTCAGTGTTCACCAAACACGATCAGGCTGTCCGTTTCGAGAACATTCAGTTCTTCTTCCAGCGGCGGATTAAACTTGTACATGCCGTTATTATTGCGGCATCCGAGGAAGACATATCCCTGCCTGTGCAGCAGCGCACGCAGTTCCATTACGGTATATTTCCCTCCAATATGCAGGTTCGATGCCCGCTTCATAAACAGCTCGTTTCCCTGGTTTGAGAGAAGTTCCCGGAATGCGGACAGCAGCTGCGGACTCTCCGCCAGCTGTGCCAGGAACAGGGAGGACATATTGGAAGCGACGATAAAATCGGTATGATCTCCGTCCCCGGCCAGGTTCTGATTGCGTTCCCGTCTCATCTCAGCTGTGATATTAAACCTGAGATGGTATTTCATACGGATCTCCCGGAGGTTCAGAAGCAGAAAGATGGTATTCATATCCGCTTCTTCTTCATCCCCGTAGTTGCTCTGAATGATGACATGTTCCGCATTTCTGGCGATCTCCAGCAGCTTCATCTCGTTCCTGACATCGCCTTCCACCAGCTCAAGCTGGATGTCCCTTTCTTCACAGATCTTTTTGATCAGATCGTACCGGTACTTGTCGTAGTTGACGAGCGTTACCTTTTCGACATTCTCCGGCAGTTCCCGGAGGATGACCTTCAGCGTGCTCTTGTTTCCGAAGATCAGCACTTTCGTGTTTCTTTCCGGCTTGCCCGGCATCAGTTCAAGATCCGGCAGGACATCACCGGTATCTTCTTTCAGATAAGAGGAGTCAGATGACTGGGCAAAGACAAGAACGCTGTCGTCTTCCGTCACTGTCATATCCGACGGCGGGTTCATGATGATCTCGTAGTCGTGGAAGATACCGACCGGTACACCGCCGTCCGTCCTTCTCAGCAGTTCCTTGAATGTCAGTCCTTCCTGCCCCTTCATCTTCACAAGGTACAGTTCGGATCCTTCAAAGTTGAATACCTCCCGGAACACTTCCGAAAGACCTGTCTGGGTGCAGGAATGGGCAATGATCTTCGCCATCGTATCATTCGACTGCAGGGTGATGACATTGTGCTCCCTGGCAAGCGCAGGCGGGAAGCGGTTCTCTTCCTTGCCGGTGATCGCGTTGACACGTGTATCCCGGCAGTCTGCCCGGGTCATCAATGCCGATACCGCCAGCAGGATCTTGATCGTCGTATTGTCATCCGTCGGTGAAACAAGGATGTTTCTGCAGGTACCGATCGAGAGCCTGTCGATCGACATCGGGTCGAGCAGATCGATCGTCCGGCATATGATCCGGATATTCGAAGGGACTTCAACGTTGTCTTTGATATACTGTTCCAGCTCATCCCGTTCCATCTCTGCACCGATCACGATCGTCCGCGGTTTTCCCGCCGCCGCAAGGATCAGCTGCCGGATCAACGTGTATTCCCCGGGATAAAACCCGAGCAGAACCGTATGCCCCTCTTCAATGACCGGTGAATTGCCTCTTCTCAAAGAAGAGATCTTCTCCTCGATCGTACTGGTAAAGATACCGATCAATACGCTTGTTACGAGCAGTCCGGCAAACGCGGTCAGCGCCATGAGAAGCAGATAGCCCGGGCTTCCTTCATCGAATGAAGGCATCCAGGCATTGATGATCGTTGCGATGCTGTTCCAGAGGACCCCGGCCCAGCTTTCCTCCCCGTTGGCCCCTGCAAGCATGATGACAGCTGATACCAGAAGTACGGTGAGCACGGTAAAAATGATCAGCAGCCTGATCAGCGATATGCTGCCTTTGGACATCTGGTTATCGAACCAGTACTGGAATTTTTCTCTTCTTGTATACTTCTTCATACATATCTCCCGCTGTAATGACTGATAGACCCATTATACATGAAATGTGGTTATCATCTCTCCGGTACACTCAGGTATTCCGATTGATGCACAGGAAACAGCATCCTATAATGAAATTAACGATAACGTCCGGCTCCGGCCGGACAGGAGGAACACAATGTCGAAATATAATCATCTTTTTTCACCTGTGAGGATCGGCTCCGTAGAGGTCCCCAACCGCATTGCGCTCCTGCCGATGGGCGTCTTCAGCCCCCGGCTCATGAACAGCGACGGCAGCTATACGAAAGACGGTGCTGACTACTACATCGAACGTGCCAAAGGCGGGACCGGCCTGATCATTACCGGCCTTGTACCGCTGCCTCCCGGCGCGCACCTTCCATCCATCATGAACGATCCTGAAAGCTATGTGAAGAACCAGAAATACCTGGCTGACGGCGTCCACAAATACGGTTCTAAAGTGTTCATCATGATCTCAGCCCTTTCCGGAAGATCCGGCACGAACCCGGATGACCCGGCTCCCTCATCCCTGCCGAACGTCTGGGATCCGACCAAAAACAACCGTGAGATGACGAAGCAGGAGATCGAGGATTACATCCGCTGGTTCGCAATCGGTGCCAAAGCCGCCAAGGATGCGGGCATTGACGGTGTCGAGATCCACGCAGTACATGAAGGCTACCTGCTCGACCAGTTCACGATCGCCAATTACAATCACCGTACAGATGAATACGGCGGCATCCTTGAGAACCGTCTCCGTTTCCCGGTCGAGATCGTAAAGGCTATCAAAAAAGAATGCGGGGAAGACTTCCCGGTCTCCATCCGCTACTCCGTCAAGAGCTACACCAAAGGCTTCAACAAAGGCGCAGTCCCGGGTGAGGAGTTCACCGAATTCGGCCGTGATATCGAAGAAAGTATCCAGGTCGCAAAGATCCTCGAAGAAGCGGGCTATGATATGCTCGACTGCGATAACGGTACCTACGACGCCTGGTACTGGCCGCATCCTCCGGTATACATGCCTAAGGCACTGAACCTGAAGGATGTTGCAGAGATCAGAAAGCACGTCAGTATCCCGGTCATCTGCGGCGGCAGGTTTGACGACCCACAGCTCGCTGATGAAGCGATCGCAGACGGACGCATTGACATGATGGGCATGGGCAGGCCGCTGTTGGCCGATCCGGAACTCGGCAACAAGTTCCGTGAAGGCAGGGAAGATGACATCCGTCCGTGCATCTCCTGTCACTTTGGCTGTCTTGCAAGAATCTTCCAGATCGATTTCGTAAAACTTGCAACGAAAGACATCAGCTGTGCCCTCAACCCGCGCTGCGGCATGGAAAATCACTACAATATTACCCTGGCTGAGACAAAGAAAAAGATCGCTGTTGTCGGCGGCGGTATCGCCGGTATGGAAGCTGCACGTGTCTGCGCTCTGCGCGGTCACGAAGTAGACCTGTTCGAAAAGACAAGTGAACTCGGCGGCGTCTTCATTCCTGCAGGTGCTTTCGATTTCAAGGATGATGACAGGCGTTTGCTTGCATGGTACCGGAAACAGATGAAAGATGCCGGCGTCAATATCAGGCTCAACACCGAATTCAAACCGGAAAACAAAGAAGGATATGATGAGATCTTCGTCGCGACCGGCGCGAAAGAGCGGAAACTCGGTACACCCGGTTTCGACAGCGCAAATGTCAGATACGCCGTAGATGTCCTGAACAACCAGAATATCAAAGACCAGAACGTCGTCATTATCGGTGCCGGTCTCACCGGCTGTGAGCTGGCTTATGACCTTGCCCGCAAGAACAAGAAAGTCACACTTGTTGAAGCACTGCCGACGATCCTGAACGTCGAAGGCCTGTCCGCAGCCAACTATAACTGCCTGATCGACCTTATGGATTACTACAAAGTAGACATCATGAGAAACTCCACCGTACTGAAATACGAAAACGGTGAAGCGTATGTCGAAACAACGACCACGAATGTCCCGAACATCAACGGAAAAGCGGCCGCCATGAGCCTGCAGGGCGTTCATAAAACAGTGAAGAAGATCCCTGCCGATACCATCGTCGTATCTGTCGGCTATGATTCAGATCAGGAACTGTACAGCCGCATCAAAGCAGATAATGTCCATATTCTGGGTGACGCAGAACATCCGGGCAACCTGATGTCAGCCATCTGGGGTGCTTATACCACTGCTCTCAATATCTGATCCCTCAAAGGGGGCTGTAACAGTTGAAAAATGACTGTTACAGTTTTCTTTAGCTGGCAAAACACATGCAAGCATGGTATAATATAGATATGAAAAAAGCTAATCAAGTACTCGACCTACCTGATCAGCGAACTTATTATAATGCAGTTCAGCTGAGTCTGCCAATCAATACA
>JAFRJJ010000057.1 GCA_017432325.1 Solobacterium sp.
AGTTATGGCCAAGTGCTGCGATACTTTCTTCCTTCGTATCTGTGTACTCTTTTCCTCCGAATGCCGCTGTCGCTGTGTAGACTGTCTTTCCTGCTTCTTCACAGGTAGCTGCTGTTGTTTCGCTCGTGATCGTTCCGGATACTGTTTCTACATGGCTTGTGTCATTCTTACATGTGAATGTAGCTTCTGCTTCACTGTATCCTGTCCATGTCCAGCTAGTCAGCTCATAATCATGGCCAAGCGCTTCAATATTGTTCACTGCTTTTGTCTGTGTCGTGAATGCCTGGTTTTCGAATTCTGCTGTGTAGGTTGTTTCTCCCTTTTCTTCACACGTAGCAGCTTTCGTCACAGCACTGGTTGTGTTCGCTGTTTCTGTCTCTACATGAGTTGCGTCATTTGCACAGATCCTCGTGGCTGTTACGCTGCTGTTGTCTTCACTCCACTCGTATGTCGGAGCTCCATAGTTATGGCCAAGTGCTGCGATACTTTCTTCCTTCGTATCTGAATGCTCAGAACCATCAAGGCTGTCTGCTGCAGCCACTGCTGCAGTGTAGACTGTCTGGCCTTCAGCAGTACATGTTGCCGGAGTAGTATCTGAAGTTACTGTCGCATTAACAGTTTCAGTTGATCCATCAGATCCTCTGTATTTTGCTACAGCAGTATATCCATCTGCAGCTTCAGTCCAGATGAAACCGTCAAATGTATATGTGATAACTATTGTCTTTGTATCGGTATAAGTATTGCCATCGAATGTAGCTGTTGCTGTATAAACAGTTGTTGTGCCTGTTTCTTCGCTTGTAACAACTGCATCAACAGACATTGTTTCTCCGCACTTCGTACAGGTAAATGTTGCTGCTGCAGTATAGCCGGTTTCATCATCTCCTATCCATGTCCAGCCCGTCAGCTCATAATCATGTCCAAGCGCTTCAATGTTTTCTACTGTCTTTGTCTGCGTTGTGAAGGCGGGTTTTTCAAATGTTGCTGTATATGTTGTTTCTCCCTTTTCTTCACACGTCGCTTCCTTCGTTACCGCACTTGTTGTGTTCACTGTCTCTGTCTCGATATGACTTGTGTCATTCGTACAGATCCTTGTAGCTGTTACGCTGCTGTTGTCTGCACTCCACTCGTATGTCGGAGCTCCATAGTTATGGCCAAGTGCTTCAATATTGTTCACTGCTTTTGTCTGTGTAGTGAATGCCTGGTTTGCGAATTCAGCCGTGTAGGTCGTTTCTCCAGTTTCTTCACACGTAGCTGCTTTTGTTACAGCACTGGTTGTGCTCGCTGTCTCAGTCTCGACATGACTTGCATCATTCGCACAAATCCTTGTGGCTGTTACGCTACTGTTGTCTGCACTCCACTCGTATGTCGGAGCTCCATAGTTATGGCCAAGCGCTTCAATATTGTTCACTGCTTTTGTCTGTGTCGTGAACGCCTGGTTTGCGAATTCTGCTGTGTAGGTTGTTTCTCCAGTTTCTTCACACGTCGCTGCTTTCGTTACAGCACTGGTCGTGTTCACAGTCTCTGTCTCGACATGACTTGCGTCATTCGCACAGATCCTTGTAGCTGTCACACTGCTGTTGTCTGCACTCCACTCGTATGTCGGGGTTCCATAATCATGACCAAGCGCTTCAATATTGTTCACTGCTTTTATCTGTGTCGTGAACGCCTGGTTTACGAATTCTGCTGTGTAGGTCGTTTCTCCAGTTTCTTCACACGTAGCTGCCTTCGTTACAGCACTTGTCGTGCTCGCTGTCTCAGTCTCGACATGACTTGCGTCATTCGTACAGATCCTTGTAGCTGTTACGCTGCTGTTGTCTGCACTCCACTCGTATGTCGGAGTTCCATAATCATGACCAAGCGCTTCAATATTGTTGACTGCTTTTGTCTGCGTTGTGAATGCCTGGTTTGCGAATTCAGCCGTGTAGGTCGTTTCTCCAGTTTCTTCACACGTAGCTGCTTTTGTTACAGCACTTGTCGTGCTCGCTGTCTCAGCCTCGACATGACTTGCGTCATTCGCACAAATCCTTGTGGCTGTTACTGCACTGTTGTCTGTACTCCATTCATATGTCGGAGTTCCATAGTTATGGCCAAGTGCTGCGATACTTTCTTCCCTCGTATCTGAATGTTCAGTGCCATCAAGGCTGTCTGCTGCCGTTACGATTGCAGTGTAGACAGTCTGGCCTTCAGCAGTACATGTTGCCGGAGTAGTCTCAGAAGTGACTGCCGCATTGACAGTTTCAGTTGATGCATCAGATCCTCTGTAATTTGCTGCAGCTGTATATCCATCAGCAGTTTCAGTCCATGTGAAACCGCCAAATGTATATGTGATAACAATTGTTACTGTCTTTGTATCGGTGTAAGTATTGCCATCGAATGTTGCTGTTGCAGTATAAACAGTTGTTGTACCTGTTTCTTCGCTTGTAACAACTGCATCAACAGACATTGTTTCTCCGCACTTCGTGCATGTGAAAGTTGCTGCCGCAGCGGTATAACCGGTTTCATCATCACCTGTCCATGTCCAGTTCGGTTCTCCATAAGTATGCTCACATGAGATGATCTGGATCGTCTTTACAAACAATCTGACATTTGCTCCGCTGTTAGCACTTGTCTCTGTTCCAAATGTACCGCCATCGCAAGTTAAGTAGCGTCCGTCAATCTGCAATTTACCGTTAGAATAGATAATTGCGCGTCCCTGACTTGATACTCTGGGCTTATATGTGCTGCTTTCATATCCCAGGTAATGTGAATTACTGGTATTCAGGTACTGATTTCTGCTTGTATATTTCCATATTACGTTTTCATCAGTAGTCTCAATGTATGCAGGATCTGATCCGCTTGCAGGAGTTACAGGAAGTGTTTCACTGCCAGTGTTGCCGGTAGATGTTCCGGTAATATTCTTAATTACATATACAGAACTGTTATCCTTTGTTACTGCGATGATATATTCATTGCCATCTGAAAGGCTGTCTGTTTCAATAAATCTTTCCTCAATTGTTACAGAAGGATCAACAACAATCGTTTCATCTGCATTGTCTTTAGAACGGACAGTGAACAGATTCATTGAGCCTGCCGGACTGCCTTCTTCATAAGCAAGATATTTAGCGCTTGTTGAAGTGGCAGAAGCATTTGTGCTCTTGAGCATGCTGCCGTCAATCATCCACTCTTCAAGTGTTCCGTCAAGAACCCAGATATCCGGTGTGTCGTCCAGCTTCAGGACTCCTCTGGTCGGATTTGATGCTGACGGATTGGTTGCTGCTGTGTATGTGGCATTCAGGTATCTGCCATCCTTGCTCATGATGTAATAACCGCCGGTAGTTTCTACAAGATCCCACCAGACGTTATCAGGTACATCTTCGCCCGGAGTATATGCTGCACCGGCAAGACCGGTATAGATATACGCGCCATTGTTATTTACAAGCTGATCTGTAGTTGTCTCTGTGCTAAGCGCAAAACTGCCGATCATGATGATATATCCTGTATTCGGATTATCATTTGG
This sequence comes from Solobacterium sp., assembly GCA_017432325.1. Classification (GTDB taxonomy): domain Bacteria; phylum Bacillota_I; class Bacilli_A; order Erysipelotrichales; family Erysipelotrichaceae; genus Bulleidia. Next base: position 3,497 of record JAFRJJ010000057.1, read on the forward strand.
AATTACGGTTATCGTTGCGGATGCAGTCTTGTTTCCGTCTGCTGTTGTTACGGTAATAATTGCATTACCTTCAGCAACACCTGTTACCTTACCGCTTTCGTCTACAGTCGCAACAGATGTATCGCTGCTGCTCCATGTGATTTTTTTGTTCGTAGCGTCTTCAGGGAGAACAGCTGCTGTAAGCTGTGTAGATGTTCTGACCTTGATAGTAGCTTCTGTCGGGCTGACACTTACACTTGTTACAGCAATAGGATCTTCTGCTTCAACAAGCGTTGTTTCGTCAGCATTACCTACTGAACGAACTGTGAAGAAGTTAAGCGGATTAGAGGACGTCCCCTCTTCGTATGCAAGGAACTTGTCGCTGGTTGAAGTAGAAGAAGCATTCGTGCTCTTAAGCATGCTGCCGTCAACTTCCCAGGAATCCAGTGATCCATCCAGAACCCAGACATCCGGTACATCATCAACCTTCAGAAGTCCGGTGTTTCCGCCGGTGCTGTTCTGTGTATAAGTGGCATTCAGGTATCTTCCATCAAGACTCTTGATGTAATATCCACCGTCTGTTTCCTCAAGAATCCAACGGATCGAGTCATCCGGAACATCAGCAGGATCAAATGCCGCACCTGCCAGGCCTCTGTAATAGTATCTCTGAGTACCGCTTCCGGAATTTTCAAGCTGATCATTTGATATTTCGGTGCTTAATGCGAAACTGCCTACAGTAATAACATAATGCTGTTCAGTTGTTGTGCTCGGTATTACATGAATTACAGCAGTTGCAGTCTTGCCGCCGTCTTCTGTTGTAACTGTAATGACTGCATTACCTTCAGCGACACCGGTCACCTTGCCATTTTCGTTAACTGTTGCCACAGATGTATCACTGCTGCTCCATGTTACGTTTTTATGGGTTGCGTCAGCAGGAGTAACCTCAGCTGTCAGCTGAAGTGTCCTTCTGACCTCGATCGTTTCTTCAGCAGGTGTAACCGATACTCCTGTAACAGCTACAGGATCACTTGCTTCCTCAATCGTGACCTCATCAGCATTAGCTTCTGAGCGGACTGTAAACAGGTTTGCAGGACTTTCTTCATATCCAAGGTACTTGGCACTGGAAGCTGTGGCAGATGCATTTGTACTCTTTAGTTTGCTGCCGTCAACAGTTCCTTCTGTAAGTGAATAGCCCGCATCAAGTACCCATATATCAGTTCTGTCATCCAGGTTAAGCCTGCCTGTTCCGGAATTGTTGCCTGAAGTATAAGTGCCGTTCAGGTACCTGCCATCCAGACTCTTTATGTAGTAACCACCCTCGGTTTCTTCAATGATCCAGCGGATGTTGTTGTCAGGAGCGCTGCCGGATGTATATTCCACCCCGGCGAGCCCACTGTATGTGTAGCCGCTGGTCTGTCCGCTGGCAGTATTAGGTGACCTTTCAGTACTCAAAGCATATCCATCGATTGCGATTACATAATGCTGTTCAGGTGTTGTACTCGGTGTTACATGAATGACAGCTGCTGCTGTCTTGCCGCCGTCTGCTGTTGTAACAGTAATAACCGCATTACCTTCAGAAACACCTCTTACCTTGCCGCTTCCGTCAACCGTTGCAACTGATGTATCACTGCTGCTCCATGTCACGTTTTTATTGGTTGCGTCAGAAGGAGCAACCTCAGCGGTCAGCTGAAGTGTCTTTCTGGCCTCGATCGTCGCTTCAGCAGGCGTAATTGTTACGCCTGTCACAGCGACCTGCCCTGCTACATCTTCGAAAAGATACATTTCTCTTGGGCTTGAACTTGAACTGGCAGATGTCGAACCGCTGAAATTACCGCCGTTATATGTACTGTAGTAAATATAGTAAGTGCTGTTGTCTCTTCTAACTGTAAGTTTGTTGTCATTACCATATGCAAAAGTTTCATTACTTTGTGCTGAGGTTGCTAAAGTCAGCGAGCTGTTTCTGGCATAAATATAGCGTCCGTTGTTTCCCAAACTGGATACAGTAGAGCCGCTTCCTTCAGCTGAAAAGACGATATTTTCAAGTTCTGTGTAGATGACTCCGTCAACAACTTCAACAGCTGTCTTGGCAACAGAACCATTATTGTTTGTCAGAGCATATGCCTCGCCGTTGTTCTTGTTGGCGATGATGTAGTTCTTGCCAGGCTCCAAAGTGTCTGTAAGTACATACATAGGCTCGCTGGTGCTGCGAGGTAATACTTCAATATCTACGCTAGCAATAGCCTGACCTCTGGTGATGCCATCAGAGATGGTAGCAGTGATGGTGGCAGTTCCTGCGGAAACACCCTTCACATTTCCTGTGCTGTCAACTGTAGCAACTGATGTATTACTGCTTTCCCATGTTACTGAACTTATAGTTGCGTCTACCGGGACCGGTGTGTAATGGAGAGTCAGGGTCCTGCCAACCTCTACGGTCGGCATAACTGATATAAACTGTCCGTCAGGTCCCTGTTCTGTTCCCTCATCGATGATCACGGTTTCGATCGCAACAGGATCCTGTTCGGTAAACGTACCGCCTACAGTAACATTATTACCAACCTCATCATAATATGTGAATGACAGTTTACTGCTGTCGTCAATCGTTATGATAAGACCTTTACCGTCTACTGAGCCACTGCCTGTACCATACTCACTGTCACTCATACAGCCGGCAGCGCCATAGTAAAACTGAATCGTCTTAGACTGGCCATTGTTGTAAGTAATCGTATCTCCGGGTTTAAAGATCTTGTCATAATTTGTTTCAGTCCGGGGAGCATCTGTATGATTATGTCCCCACAAATAGACAATCTTCTTTCCGGAACTGGCTGCACTATTCAGAACATCAATGACACTGCCGGCACCGCTGATCGTTCTGCTGGATGTATAATGCAGAGGATAATGCGTAATCACAATGATCGGCTTACCATCGTTAACACTGTTCAGATAATCTGTAAGGGTGCTGATCTGAGATGAGGAATATGTATTCCAACCACCCATCCATCCACCACTGGACTCCGTATAAGCACTTGAACCAAGGCAGTAGATGCGGAAATTAGTGCCTATGACACCTTCCTGGTTTTCAATGTACACCCGTGTAGTGCTGTTCTTTCCGTTGGAATAATTTCCGGGACTGTACTCATGGTTTCCGGTCGTATAGACACCGGTTACACTTCTATTATCCAGCTGGTCCATATCAGCCTGTGTCAGCGTCCAGAAAGCAGATTCACTTGCACTTGCATTTGCCATATCACCGCCAAAAGCCATTACATCAACTTTTTTGCCGTAGATATTTTCCATCTTATCAAGCCATGTACCCAAACGGGTTGCAGCTACGTTGCCTTCTTTGTTATGCGTATCTGATGTAAAACCCAAAACAGTTTTTCCGGTCGTCTCAACGACTTTTGGTGCCAGGTTTAAGTCAACTTCCTCTTCTTCAGTTACTTCATCGTCTGTTTCTTCTTCAGATTCTTCTTCAGATTCTTCTTCAGATTCTTCTTCAGATTCCTCTTCAGATTCTTCTTCAGTTACTTCCTCGTCTGTTTCCTCTTCAGGCACTTCTTCGATCGTGGATTCTTCAGTTTCTTCGAGAAGTTCTTCTGTTGCTGATTCTGCCGTTTCTTCAGGAAGGGCTTCTTCTTCAGACGAAAACTCGTCCGTCTCTTCAAGAGGTTCTTCTTCATCGATTGGGTCATTACCGTTATTGTCTTCGGTAATATTCCCGCTTTCTTCGTCTGTTTCTGTTTCAGACATGGTGTCAGGTTCTTCTTCTAAAACAGAACCATCTTCTGAGGGGTTCTCCCCCTCAACAATAACCGTGTCTGTTTCGTCAGAGAACTGCTCTGTCTCAGTTTCTGCTCCTGCTTCAGCATCATCCAACGCAAATACTACTGTCGATGATGGAAGGTATGTCATGGTAGTGGACCATGACAACAGGAGAGAAAGAAGCATTTTTGTAAGTTTGCTTGCACATTTCATAAAAAACTCCCCGAATTAAGATATTGATTATTTTTGAGTAAATTGTAGTAAATTGTTTCATTACTGCTGAACTGCTAAATCATTTGTAGTTCGACATAATTTTTAAAAGCAACATGAAACTTAGTCACATTTTATAGAACATATATTACAATAGTCAATACGAAATTTTACCAAAAACAGTGGTTTTATATGATCCGCTCTTAACTGATGTAACTATGTTCATTGTTTTAAAACATATGCTAAATTTTTAAAATAAATCATTGTTTCAAAGTCTCGCTCATTTTGATGTACAATGATTAGCAATATAATAGTTTTATATTTTGTGACATGAGAATAACATGGCAAACAAAACATATTCTATTGTGAAAAGGATTAATGACAACATGAAGAAAACACACCCTAAAAAGTCTCCTGATACTGCGTCTCAGACAAAAAACAAAACATATGAAAAATCCAGTATCTTTGTGCTGTTGCTTTCGTTTGTTATATTTCTCGGTGCGTTATTCCTGATATATTCCAAAGATATATTGAATGGAGCAGGAGAGATCTTCACTTCTCAAAGCGAAAGAATCGCTGAATATGAGACAGCAGCTGTTGTTGAAATCGTAAATGAATCGGTAAAGGCCGAAGAGATCACAGATGGTTCATTAAGCGGTTCACAAGAACTGAAGGTGATCATAAAAAGCGGCCGGTATAAAGGTGAAGAAATGATTGCCAACAATTATTTTTATCCCTTGAATGGAGTCCCCGCCTCAAAAGGCGACAATGTTACTTTACTCATCAAAACTTATGCAGATGGAGAACGTTATGCTTCTGTATATGAGATCAACAGAATTCCCGTTCTTGCGGTATTCCTCCTACTCTTCTTTCTTGTTGTGATCAAGATCGGCGGTCTTACCGGTTTGAAGTCTTTGATCGGCCTGATATTTACGATCATCTGTCTGTTTGCGATTCTAATACCCATGCTTCTGAAAGGAGCGCCGACAGTACTGACTACCTTTATCATGTGCGCATACATTGCACTCGTTAATTTCACGATCCTGGGAGGGATCCACAGAAAAACGATCAGCGCGTTCCTTGGCACAGTATCAGGCACTTTCCTGGCACTTGTATTCGGAATGGCGGTGCAGTATCTGTCCAAAATAGATGGATACCGGCTTGAAGATGCCGAACCTCTGTATCAATTGAAATATGCCGGTGTTCCGATCCATATTCAGGGGCTTCTGACTGCAAGCATCATTATTTGTGCTCTTGGTGCCGTTATGGATGTTGCGATGAGTATTTCATCTTCATTGGAAGAAGTTCATACAGCAAACCCGGCATATTCAAGAACAGAACTCTTCAGGTCCGGAATGAACATCGGACGTGATATGGTCGGTACGATGACAAACACGCTGATACTTGCTTTTCTAGGCAGTGAATTCACGCTGATCATCTTCCTTTATTCTCGCAGTATGACATTTTATCATTTGTTCTCCACAGCATTTATCGTTCTGGAAACGATAAGCGGGATCTCGTCCAGCATCGGAATGATACTTGCAATACCTTTGACCGCACTGATCTCTTCGACATTGATCAAGAAGTCATAAATACATTCAGCTTTGGGTTTCTGTAAAATCGGATTTATGAAAGAACAATTAAAACTCTGAATCATATCGTTTATTCATATTACGAAAAATATGCTGCACACGTCTGCAGCATATTTTCATTAATCATTATCATTCTGAATGGTGATCGTGATGACCTGATTGGGATTGATCGAAAGACCTGCGTCCTCAGCGATATCCATAATGCGGCCTCTGTCAGATAATTCCGTTACCTCATAATAAATCGTTGTATTGTCCTTCTGGATATCCGCGATCATCCTTTCATACATCTGGATCTCTTTTGCCAGCTGATTATTGCCGGCTTTCATGTAGAGAGCGGAAAACAGATAGGAACATGTGGACACAACAGCCAGCAGAACGGTCATGCCGGTGAGCTTGGCTTTTTTTCTCCGGCTTTTCTTCCGCTTCATTGTGACAATTCCTTCCTAAGCATGTCTTTGAACCATGCTGAGCGGTTGGGAATCTTTTCGAGCATATCGATCAGTTCCTGATCATGCTTGGAGTTGAGTTTGAACACATAACGGTTCACATACTGCTTCTGGTAGGAACGATTATACTGTTCCCTTTTTGTGATCACTTTTTTTCTCATAAAGCCCCCTTTCAACAACTGTCACAATGATTGGTACACCAATCATTTTATGTCAAAGAAAAACCTTTTGCAAGCGTTTACATCAGAAAAAATGATGATTTTGAAAAAGAATTTCCGAGCCTGAAAAAATGAAAGAAAACAGTCCGGAATGATCAAAAGACCGGCCTCATTTCCGAAGCCGGTCCCGTGTGTTTCTGATTGAAATGATGTGCTGCAGAACTGTACTAATTGCTGTTTCCGCCGTTTGTGTTTAAGCTCTCAATGATCCTGTCAAGCAGTCCGCTCAGGAAATCGGATACCTGTTCTTCCTGTGCCGTGCCTTCATAACTGATCTCAGTTGCGCCGTTCTGATACTGATGAACAGCATCCGCGATTCCTTCCGGGTCAAACCACGGTACATGTCCCCTGTCAATAACTGACTTCATCATGACCAGATCGGGTGTTGTTGCCTTTTCATCGGAAACGAATCCGTTTTCCGTTTCCATACCGAGCTTCAGGAAACCGGAGTAGTAAGCGCAGCGTCCGTATGCGTCAATGAAGCCTGCTACAACACAGTCACCTCCGCCTGGTGCCATACCCAGGATCTTGGCAAGTCCCTGCTTCTGGGCATAGTAAGGAAGCGCATTTGCGCAGGAATATGACAGGCTGCTGCAGAGGATGTAGAAGTCATACTGTCCGCCATAACCGTCATTGTCATCCGCAACACCGTCAAGGTTTGTATCAACGTGATAGCATTCTTCTCTGTAGTTATTGACAAAGAGGTCCTTGTTCGTGAACCTGACTTCACCGTCTTCGGAAAGGAATCCGAGGATGGAGATCAGACCGGAAGAGTTGCCGCCGCCGTTGTCGGCGAGATTGATGACGACATTCTTCACTTCATCATGTTTCTTAATGTCTTCAAAGCATCTGTAGAAGAAGGCAAAGTTGCTGTCTTTGATGTCTTCATCATTGATCGGGTCTACATAGAAAGACGGATCTCTCTTGTGATCGTTCTTGAAGGAATTGAAATAGATCACAGCTGTGTCGCCTGTGTAATCCAGTCTTTCATCCCCGTAATCTTCCGGCTTGATGGTCCTGAAATAGGAAGACCAGACGAGCATCGGGAAGAAGTCGGGGAGGTTGAGGCCTCTCTCCATCAGGGCACCGAGGACAACACCCATGTCTGCAGCTGCCTGGGCAGGATCTTTCTGTTCCTGCTCATTGAAGATCTGCTGTCCCACTTCAGAGTCCTGCATGTCATCAGCCACTTCATTCGCAAGTGTCTGCACACTCTTATTGCTCGGCGCAAATACCGTTTCAGCACTCATCAGGGAGTCATGACCTGTTCCGAACAGATAATTGAACAGCATAATCTCTGCCAGAATTGCGGCAGAAGGATCCGTTGAGGTCAGTGACTTCTTGGCATTGAACTTTGTAAAGTATTCGTCAAATGTCCTGATCCCCATCTCTTCTTTGTGTCCAAATGTCAGGTCCAGCAGCAGGCATACCGCATAGTAGCCGTAGTCCGCATAAGCCTGTGTCGTCTTTGTCTTTTTGCTGAAAGGGCCGGACATGAGTCCCTTGTAATAAGGAAGCTCCTTGCCGCCTTCACTGCCGGTTTCACTTAATTCTTTTACCAGGAATTCGTCCAATTCAAATGCGTTGTAATAATCTTTTCCGTTATACGCAAGAGTCGTATTCCATGCAGCGGCACCGATCGTATTCTGCAGTGCCAGGAAAGGCATCAGGATATCATCTTCATAAGCGATGACAGGCATATGGTAATCCTTCAGATCGATCGTCATCGGTTTGACTTCCGTCTGTACGGATTCATTCTTGGTGGAGATCGTAATGAAATCAAATTCATAATTCTCAACGACACCGCCGTCGATCGGTCCGTTGAACCTTACTTTAGCCGCGTTTTCGAACCATACAGTATCCTCAAACGGATAGACCCTGATATTGGTACCGTTGATGTAGATATTCGTGTATTCTTCTCCGACTGTGATCACTTCCTGATCTGCGAAAATAATACCGGTATAATCCGTTAATCTGATGAAAGGAACATCATCGTATCCCTTGACACCGTAAGTAGGGATCGTCCTGTAGCGGCCAAGTGTGAGATCCTTGTAGACCCTGCTGTCTTCCCAGGTCACTGAAACATCATCAAAGGCGATCTCTTCGACAAGGTTCTTTGTTTCAGATTCAGCGGTACTTTCTGCTGTCGCAGTTTCTTTCACGGAAGGATCGTTCGGAAGAGCGGGGCTGGTAGCCGTACTTCCGCAGCTGATGGTTGAGAATGCCAGTAATGCAGTCATTCCCAGGCTGATCAGTTTTTTCAGTTTCATATGTTGAACCCCCTGTTATTATTTTCTGATCTTACGGCAGTATGATTTTTTGAAATATGATGATGAACCAATGAAATGAATAGAAAACAGACCGCCGCTGCAGTACAGCTGAACACCGGGTGTGCTAAACATACCTTCACTGTTGATTGCTTATTATCATGCACTGTATTGATCGATCATCGTCAGTTTTTATTATAGCTCTAACCATCACATTGCAATCTTTTTTTGAAAGGTTTCTTTCATAGAAACAGTTTTAATCGATCCTTTCCGTCATGCCTGATGATACAGGCAGCGGTATTTTCAATCTTGAATACAGAACCGTCTTGACATTGCGGGCACTCCTGCTATTCTGAAATTAGAACGTTATTCTAGTTTTGAGGAACAGTTATGAAAAGAAGGATCTACTACTTTACCGGTACCGGCAACAGTATGCGCGCGGCACGTGTCATCGCGCAGAAACTGGGAGATACCGAGATCATTTCCATGCGTACCGATCCGGCAGACTCTCCGGCTTCAGACTGTGAGATGGTGGGATTCATTTTCCCCGTCTACCACTGGACCATGCCCGCGCCTGCAGTCTCGTTTGTTGAAAGACTGGATATCAGCCCCACGGCATATGTCTTTGTGATCGCCATGCCCAGCCTGATCTGCGGCATTGCCTGTGAGAAGCTGGCTGAGATCCTGGCAGGCAAAGGCATCCGCGTCAACTACGGCGATCTTGTTCACAATGTCGCAAACTATGCCATAGTCTACCCGCCCTTTCCTCCCGCAAAGCTCATGGTCCCACAGGCAGAAAAGAAACTGCAGAAGATCGCGGACGATATTATTGCCAAGAAAGAGCAGCCCTACCCGCGTGCCGGTAAATTCATTAAGTGGAGAAGAGACAGGGTCATGGGACCTTATCTGGAACTCCAGAAGTATGCGGATAATCCTTTCACGATCAGTCAGGACTGTATTTCCTGCGGGCTTTGCAGCAGGGTATGTCCCTGCAGGAACATCATCCTGCAGGACGGCAGGCCTGTATTCCAGCATCACTGTGCCAACTGCATGGCATGTGTCGTGAGCTGTCCCAAACGCGCGATCGGATATGAAATCACCGGTGAAGACAAGACACTGCTCAACGCGTCAGATGCCAAAACACCGATCGTCAAACTTATGGGTCTTCCGAAGAACCGGAAACTCTACAGGAATCCGTATATCAGTGCCAATGATCTGACAAAGGATAAAGAACAGTGGTAAAAAGAGGCGTCACAAAAGAAAACATCATCGATGCGGCCACAAAGGTGTTCTTTGCATACGGTTATGAAAAAGCATCCGTCAAGATGATCCTGGAAGAAGCTCATGCCGTTACCGGAAGCTTCTATCATTTCTTTCCTTCCAAAGAAGCACTGTTTGAGGCAGTCATAGAAAGATTCCTTAACGGATATACAGAAAGGATCAGTTCCATCCTGGATGATGAGAGCCTGGGTATTGAACAGATTCTGGAAGCATTTTTCAATGAGCTGAAGGAAACCGCAGGCATATATTACAACGTGCTGCAGGGAGACAGGCTCCACTGGACAGTTCAGCGCGCACTGCATGACAGGACACTGGAAACACTGATACAGCCCCTGGCAAAAGCACTTGCCAGACTGCAGTCAGACAGTACGGTGAAAAGCTGCCTCCATGTTGATGATCAGACCCTTGCAGGGATCCTCATCAAAGGTTCAGAAGCGATCCTGCACAGTACAGCAGAAAGCTCTGCTGAACATTACTGTTCTGAAAAGACAAAGCGTAATCTGATGGAATTCTGGAAACAGATCCTCTCATTCTGAATCTGTTCCGCAGTCACTGATCTTCTGCTGTATGTATAAAAAAATGACGGAGCGTCCTCCGTCATTTCCTTTTGGGTCGTAATTATGAATTACTGATTATTTAATAGCATGTACCCCGTAATATTTCAAGGGGCACAAAGCTTATTTCACAAAACTTTCTGACAATCGGTCAGTCATTTGTCTGCAGGTGAACAGATCAGCATTACTCCTGCGGAATCAGTCCCTCATTCATACTGACAAAGCGCTTTTTTCTCGCCTTTGACAGACGGAACAGACCTGTCACCGTAATGCTTAATTCAGGCAGTCTGTCAGGATTCCGGTTGGACGCGTTGCGGATATATGCCCTTCCTTCCAGCAGCACCCTGTCGCCGACTTCATATTCATATGCTTCATCAGCACGCCAGTCTTTGGCAGTATAACTGATCACATCCGTCGATATCCCGTCGATATCGGTCGTATGGCTGTAGATCCGGCTGTTTGTTTCGTTGAGAAGCACACGGATCTTTTTATCCAGTCCATGAATGGTCACTCTTCCGAACGCCATTTTCTGATCCTGATTCGTCCCCATATCAGTGCGCATTGTTGCAGTGCCGTCTGTTTCGATCGTTCCGATTAGCGTTACGTGATAGCAGATCACTTCGCCGCCGCGATCCCTGATCGACTCGAACGAAAAATAATCGCTGTATCTGCTCATTGAATTAATCCCCTTTTTGTTCACCTTTTTTTATTTTATCACTGAGTGTATAAAATGTATATCAATTCAGTGAATTGTGAAACTCTGATTTCAGACTGTCGGAAATCATTTCTTCCGTTTTTGCAAGGAACTCCTCCTGATCGATCTCACCGCTCAGAAGGTCTTCCAGCAGTCCGCGGATATCTGTCAGGTCAATCTGAATGATGCCTGCAGCAGAAAGGATCTCCCCTTTTCTCATTTTCAGCCCGGGGATCTGTTCACGAATCTCACCGGCGTCCGTGTCCATGACGAACTCTTCCGCCTCAAAATCAAATGATACTTTATCCATTCTGTACTCCTGTATTTGTCTTCATCATACAGCAAACAGTTATATATGTGTTGTCTGATACACCGAATCTTAAAGAACATACTGTTCCAGGTATCTGCCCATTCCGTCTTCCGTACAGGGGTATTCCGTCACAGCATCCGATACGGATTTCGCTTCATCGGAACCGTTCTTCAGGCAGACGCCCCAGCCTGCGCATGCCAGCATTTCGATGTCATTATCCATGTCACCGAATGCCATGATCTCTTCCATCGGGATGTCCATGTTCTTCGAGAACATGGTCAGTCCGGTAGCTTTTGTTACCCGGGGATCCATAAATTCCACGATTCCGGGACTGGTCAGTACGGATACGTATTTATCGGAAGGATGCGCTGCGATATGGGCCAGCACTTCTTCTTTTCTCGAAAGGTCAAAACGGAAGATCAGATTGTTGTTGGGATGCTGGTAAAGACGTGAAAAGTCCCCGTGCGCATCGATCATTTCAGTATGGTTGCGGCGCATGGATGCACGGATCATGTCGTCGATCTTTGTAGCGACCATTTCATCGCCTTCATACATCTGGGCAGGCAGGTCCAGCGGAGCCATCATTTCCAGGATCTCCTTCAGGATATCCTCTGACAGCAGGTAGAAGTTCTGTACCTTGTCACAGCTGCTGTCCAGCAGCTGTCCCCCGTTGATGCCGATGAAGAAATCAAACTGGAACGGCAGCCCCCAGTCCTCATACTTTTTCAGGATGCCTGATGAAATACACCTGCCTGTCGCAATGCCGACCAGGATGCCTTTTTCATGCAGTTTAATCAGGGCACTTCTTGTAATGGGCATCATATCCGATCCCTTAGTGACAAGCGTACCGTCTATATCCGCTGCTACCGCTCTAACCTTTTTGATCATTTACTACCTCATAAACTATTCAGACAGCAGTCCGAAATGGACCAGTGCCTGGTATACTCCCTCTTCATCAATGTCCGCGGTAATATAGTCCGCGCATGCCTTCGAACGTTCCGTGGCATTGCCCATGGCAATGCCGGTACCGGCATATGCGATCATTTCAGCGTCATTGTCACCGTCCCCGAACGCCATGGTCTCGGATACATCGACCCCGTAATAGTCCAGCCATTCTTTCATACCAACAGCTTTGGATATGTTTTCCGGAATCAGGTCATCCGCCCCGTCATACCAGCTGGCACGCTTTACACCGGGAATGACCGTATCCGGATATTCACTGAAATAACCGATGCACATATAGATGTCATTGCCGGTATATTCACCTAACGGTGCGACAGACGTATGTACGGCAGCCTGTGCTTCCCTGACATAGTCATTGACGAATGATATATAGATATCGTGTTCTTCCAAGATCACGATCGGTATCTTTTTTTCGTTGAACATCCTGACCAGCGCTTCCTTTGCTTCTCCCGTGAACGGTGTGGACGCAATGATCTCATGCTTCTCATTCATGACCATCTGTCCGTTGAGAAGGATGTATCCGTCAGCCGGCAGGATGAACATGCCGAGCTCTTCCATTTCCATTGCATGCCTGCCTGTACAGATGATCACCTTGATCCCCTGTTCACGAAGACGGTTGAGTGCCAGCATCGTTTTCTCACTGACACCGTTCATACTGTGCGACAGCAATGTTCCGTCGATATCAAAGAATACCGCTTTGATCATACGATCGGTGTCTCCAGATCTCCGATGCCTTCAATGGAGCAGACAACGGTATCCCCCTTCTTCAGGAATGCGGGAGGCGTCAGGCCCATACCTGTACCTTTGGGCGTTCCTGTCGCAATGATCGTACCCGGCATCAGACGCATGCCCTGGGAGAGCTCTGAAATGATCTCCGGAATAGAATGGATCAGGAGATCTGTCGTACTGCTCTGACGCAGCACGCCGTTGACAGACGCGGAGATATCCAGCTTCGGAGGATATTCGAATTCATCCTTTGTTACGATGCACGGTCCCATCGGGCAGAAACCGTCCAGGCTCTTGCCGAAATACCACTGACCGTGGCCTGTCTGTACGTCCCTGGCTGTCAGGTCATTCAGGATCGTATAGCCGAATACATACTGCTCCGTATCTTCCGGAGCGACTTTGTACGCTTCTTTGCCGATAATGACTGCCAGTTCCGCTTCATAGTCCAGCTTCTGTGTCAGTTCTTCATAAGCGCTGACAGGTTCACCGGTGCCCGGTGCTTCAAAACAGCGTTTGGAGAAATAGACAGCCTGCGGCTTATCAAGGCCGAAAGCGTCATCGGAATACTGCTTTGCTTCTTCAACATGTTCCGTATAGTTCAGTCCAAGGCAGATCACATCCTGCAGCGGATGCACGATCGGAGCCAACAGTGTCACCTCATGCAGGGAAAGAGACATCCTTCTCTCATGGGCGATCCTGTCGAGATAGTTCTCTTCATTCGCATTGATGTTGCTGATGAGATCGTTCATATCTACAAACATGAGCCCGCAGTCCTCTACGGGCACAACACCCGTTTCTTTCAGGACACCGACTTCCGGCAGTTTATTGCCGTTTCTCAGAAATGTTACAAGCTTCATAAAGCACCTCCACCTTCAAGTATACGGAATCTAAGCAAAAGGAAAAAGGTGTTTTCTACCCTGCAGGCAGAAAAAAACCAGACCGGATGTCCCGGTCTGATCATTGTTTCAATTATCTGCAGGTATATACTTTTGCGCCTGTGCATGCATATACGGCTGTAGCTTTTTCGGAGAATGTCCTGCTTTCCTTCTTGGAATCAAGATATGTGAATTCTCCTATTTCGATCCTGAATACCGTCAGGTCTGCAGGTTTGCCGACAGTGATCTCTGTCTGCTTGTCAGTGATGTCCAGAAGACGTGCTGACTCGGCAACTGTCTTGTTGAGGACCCACCACCAGGGCTTGCCCGTCAGTCCGTGTACCTTTGTCATGACAACACCGAGGTTGAAGACAGGACCGTTCAGGTTTCTGCCGTGCAGGTCACTGGAGACCGTGTCAACGAAGAAGCCTGCTTTCCAGGCTGCCTCAGCTGTGTCATAGCTGTAGGCATTGGAACCGTGTGACAGATCGAAGATGACACCGCGTTCTCTTGCGTCAAGCACGCACTGCTTGACTGTGCCGTCATCATTGACGACGCGCATGACATCGCTGTTGCCTGCCAGTGTATGGCAGAGAATGTCGCCCTTCTTCAGGTATGTCAGGAGCTTCTCGATACCGATACGGCTTCTCGGCGCGTGTACGGCAATGCGCATGCCAAGTTCATCACCCAGTGATCTCAGCTGTTCCATGACATAGACCGGATCATAGCAGAACTTGTCATCGATGCGTGCCTTCAGACCCATGAGCTCATAGCGGTATTTGTTGGCCATGGCAATGACTGCGTCCCTGTCGATATCTTCAGCACTTTCGAAGTCCATCGGTCTGACGCCGGCTCCGTACTTGGAGATGTTCAGGAAATTCCTGAAATGAAGGTCTGTACGCCAGAGGATCGTTTTCCGGTATTCTTCGTAGTTGCTGGGACCCAGTGTTCCCAGATCCAGCGCGTATGTTACACCCTGACGCAGCAGGTCTTCGACGGGGCTGATCCCGACAGGATCGCCTCCCCAGTTTGCGAAATGGCAGTGGGAATCCAGCCATCCGGTGGATACGTACATGCCTTCCGCGTCAATGACATCAGCTTCCGGAGCCTCGATATGCTCCGCGATCTCAGTGACAACGCCGTCAGTGACAAGAATGTCAGATTTCTTTTCCTCTCCATTGAGGATCGAGAGAAGTGTTCCGTTCTTTACAAGATATTGTTTCAGCATATATTCAGGCTCCTTTCAGCTTTTATTTTATCAGAATGCAGGATAAGCGATGCTGACGAATGCGACGTAGCCGATCATCAGGATCAGCGCGAACAGCCAGCCCATCTTGAAGAGTGACTTTACGTCATAGCCGCCGGCGCCCATGCACATTGCGACTGCTGCTGTAGCGGACGGTGTCATGTAAGCTGTCAGGGCACCGGAAGAGATCAGGATCAGGCATCCGCGGGGATCAGCTCCCAGAGCGCTGCATGTGATCAGGGCGATCGGTGCGAAGACGTTCATGACACTCTGGTTCTGCATGAACTGTGTGATCAGGAACGGTACGATGAAGAATACTGCGTGGAGAACGACTGTGCTTGCTGCTCCGCCGACTGCGTTGGAGATCAGTGTGCCGATATATTCAGCTGTGCCTGTTTCAACCAGAGCGGTTGCCATTGTGTTGGCACCGACGAACAGCATACAGATGTCTACAGGAATTGCCTTGATCGCCTCATTCTTAGTCAGGACACCGCAGACGACCATAGCCATGACACCGGCGAATGCGAGGAACCATGTAGGCTGGCCGACGAGTTTGTTGAAGATAAATCCGAAGATAACGAACGCGAAGATCAGAACGCCGGCAATGTCAGCGAAGCCCTTGAGCGGTTCTTTCTTTTCCTGCTTTGCAGCGAGAGAAGTGATCGGAACTGCAGGCTCTTCGATCGTGATCTTAGGTGCGAGGAAGTAAGCCCAAGCCAGTGTAACGAAGATGAACGGCCATCTGCCCTTGAAGAAGTCCATAGCTGTGAATCCCTGGGAGAATCCGTATGTTTCCATATAGCCGGCATAAACTGCGGACTGGCTGATCGCGCCGCCAAGAGGCAGGATCGCGCAGCAGGCAAGGCAGACGACCATCAGCGGGAACTGTGCCTTGGAACGGCTGACGCCGAATTCATCGCAGATGGAATCCATGATCGGGAAGCAGATCGCATAAGCAGCCATCGGGCTTGTGAGCATGCTTGTCAGGACAAGCGCGATCAGCAGGACGCCCAGATAAGCAAGTTTGTAGTTGCCGCCTGTGAGCTTACGGATAGCGTGAGTCAGTTTTGCAGGGAAAGAAGTTCTTCCCAGACCCGCTGCGAGGATGATCATGCAACCGATCGTAACGGTATTTTTGTTGCCGATACCGGCAAGGATCGTATCAGGACTTGTGCATCCTGTGATAACAAGAAGTGCTGCTGTCGCACCGGCAATGGTGCCCAGCGGGAACTTTCCAAGCAGGAAGTTTACCAGCATGCATACAAACAGCAGAATACAGATCAGCATTTGAGTGTTCATATTCCCCTCCTTCACTCCGGTTTGCTGTACCGGTTTGTTCAATTACAATTTAATCGCTTACATTCCCTTTCCATCATTCGCAAAATAATTCTGTCATAAGCATTTCTAATGATAGAATAATGGCAGATATAAGAAGGTCTGATCATGAAACTGGAAGAATTAAAATGGCTCAACAGCCTGTTCAGAAACTGCAACATTTCAGCCACTGCAGAAGAACATTTCATCACCCAGTCTGCACTCAGCCAGTGCCTGCAGCGTGTCGAACGTGAGGTCGGTTTTCCTCTGTTTGAGCGTTCCAACAAAGGACTCCGTCCAACCGAAAAAGGTCAGGTTTTTGCCAAGACCATTACGCGCATGCTGAAGGCTTACGCTGATTTTGAACAGCAGATCTACCTCATGGACCATCCCGCCCTGGATGAGATCAGGATCGGCATGGCTCCGTTCATCGCTTCCGTATGCTCCGCAGAGCTGCTGCATGAACTCAGTCAGAAATGCCCTGCGATCCGTTTCTCCGTTCTCGATGCGCATACAAAAGAAATGCTGGAGGCTCTGGAAAACCGGGAAGTCCATATGATCATCGTCAATCAGACTGTGCCGAAAGAACAGTTTGATTCCATCCTGTTCGGAAAGATGTCGACAGGCATCTTCCTGCGCAGAGGAAGCCCTGCGGAGTCACATATCGAGGTGCACGCGGGAAAGAAATACCTCGATCCTGTCTGGCTGAAAGACGAACCGATCGCGATCACCAGAAAAGGACAGGCCAGCAGAAAGATCGCAGAAGGCATATTCAAAGAAGCAGGCTTCACTCCGAATATCGTCCAGGAGATCCGTAATATGTCTGGCCTCTATAAACTGGCCAGAGAAGGTCTCACCTCCTCTGTCTGCACCATTACCCAGGAAGTATATGACTGGGACCGGAAAGATGATCTGATCTGCCGTGTTCCGAAGCAGTATTCCATGGCACAGACACAATGGCAGATCCTCCTGCAGCCAAACATCCTCGACAGCATTCCCAAAGATGTCTTCCGTGTCATCGAAAAGATCGTACAGGGAGTAACAGTCGTATAAGTCATACCTGACATCGGATCAGCAAAACAGCATGAGTACGTGTGCCAAGGAGCACATGGGTCATGCTGTTTGTTTTTGTAATGTTTAATTGCACGGCTTTTCGTGAATGATTTCAGTTTTTTAAAGTTCAACTTTAGATTTTGTGAACTACTCGGCAATTGAATTGCCAAGCATCGGGTTGGCACAGCATTAGCTGTGCAGCTCCCGGGTGCGTCCATGACACCTTTACTGTTGTATCTGCATATCGCAGATACTACACAGCTGCCTGTATCACCACTGTCGAGGACAAGCCTGCTACAGATATATATACATCGATCTGATTCTCATACAGATACTTTTTCAGAATGTTGTATGCACCAAGCGCATCTGCATTGTATATGTCCTGGCCTTCCTGATACAATCCTCTCTTTATCCTGTTTCCCTTTACCGCTTCTTCTGCACATACTCTTTCCGTATTCGGTCCGCACTGGCTGCTGTATGCCTCATTCTGACGAATCATCCGGATCCCGTTTAACTGCAGTTTGTATTCCAGCATTCCATAAAT
>JAFRJJ010000058.1 GCA_017432325.1 Solobacterium sp.
TCCTATACTACATAACCACCTATATAATCGCTTATAAAAGCCTAATCATCAATATTATCCTATACTACATTAGCAGATTTTTACGCAAACCGGCAATAAAAAAAGGCGTATTCCCATTTTTCTGGGTTTACGCCATTGACCAATATAGACCCTGATTTGGTTTATTGGTCATTATTCTTAATTATCAAACCTGTTCATTTTCATATCCAAGATATGAAGATCCTGTATCCTTTCATCCTGTGTCAGATTCAGAGCATCATTTCTGGAAGAAATGATTCTGACCCCAATCACACGCAGTTCTTCTCCCTTCTCAAGTTTGTCCAGTCGTCTTTGCCACTGTTCAATTTCATATAAATATCCGAAACGGTTGTTGATCAGCAGTGACAGTACTGATTTGTAATGTGTCACATAGTCTTCCGCTGTATACTTTGGTTTTGCATTTCCCATTGAGAAATTGGGAGACATACCGATCATCGGATATTTGTTCATCGCTTCTTTGGAAAACGCCATATTGCAGGCTCCGAACAGCAAACTGAATCCTTCAGGCATAAATGCATTCTCTTCATTAGGCAGGCCTGTAAGTGCAAACAGGATTTCCGATTCCGGATACTCTTTTGCAAAAGCCAGCATTTCTTCCACACTCATGTCCCTTTTGAATAGAAGTTCAATTTCTGCTGAAGCAGACGCAGACAGATCACTCAGTTCATCTTCCGGAGATGGAATACTCCCCTTTACAATATCTATGTATTCCCGTGAACCTGCCCACCATGAATATGGCTGTCCTTCCAGGTAGAAGGATCCTTCATAAGCAGAGTAATAAGTTGGTTCCAGAAAACGTGTCACACGAACTGATTCAATGACAGATGCAGAACGGGATGCTTCTTTGTTTGTCTTGAAATAATGAACCAGATGCAACGGTTCCATCCGGAATGTTTCATAGGATTCCCTCGTTGCCTGAACTGATCCATTTGTATAAATGTAATATCCCGGCTGCGTGACTTCGTAATAGCACTGGATCAGGAATGATGTATTTATACACTGTCTGATCGCTTCATCACGGACAGCTCCTGCATCCGCCAGGTTTTCAAACTGATCCAGATGGAACGCATGTGATTCTCTGTAGGAAAGATATGCAGAGTATCCGCCCATGCAGATCAGTGCAATTACCAGGAATACGATCAGCACTCTGCTGTATATGGTTCTGATCATGCCTGTTCTGATTTCAGTATTCACCTTCTTTTCATATGCTTCATCTGCTGTAACTCTTTCTTCCAGCATTTCATCAATTCTGTCTTCCATTATCTGACACCTTCCTTTTCTGCCATCTTTTTCAGTTTCTCTTTAGTACGGAAACGTATGACTCTCATATTTTCTTCGGTGATATTCAGCAATCCGGCAATCGTTTTATCATTCATACCGGATGTCATTGACAGCAGGATCACATCCCGCTCAATTGGCTTCAGCTGATAGATCTTTGCATAGAGCCATCGTCTGCGTTCATCATATTGTTCTGCAAGCCTTTCCACTTCAAACCGGTTATCTTCAATCTGTTCCAGGAATAACCTGTCAGGATGAACTAGATATTTCTTTTTCCGGTATTCATCCGTAAAACAGTTCTTCAGCACTTTATACAGCCATGCGCGCAGATTGCCGTTTCCATCAAATGACATCAGTGCTCTGACAAATGTTTCCGAAACAAGGTCTTCCGCATCCTGGGGATTATGCGTCAGTGAAAGAGCGTATAGAAAAAGGGGATCATGATAAAGTCTGTATGCTTCAAGCAGTGCATCAGTCTTCATGTGTTTCCCCCTTCCGTAAATAGAACGCAGAGAATCAGAAATATTACATAAAACTTCAAAATTATTATCGATTTAACATAAACTGATCCAATCTGACAACTCATACAGTTTGCTATATAAATCCTCTCCAACGGCTGTTTGCAGAGTTGGCGGATATATGTCAGTACTTATCTCGTATAAACCGGTTGTGATCTTCCTCATTTGAAACATGCGCAGACAGCATCCCAGTCTATTGAGTCTGTAACAAGATATGCTTCACGATATACTTGTCCCTGATCATAGTATTGGACAAAGACCGCTTTATCTGACAAGAAGGCATATTTATTGTCAGACAGCAAGAACGTGATACATTCCCTCTTAAACTCATCAGTGCGATATCCGCTGATACGCTCCAACCTGATCTTGTCCAGTTCTTCAGACAGAGCTTTGCTGTCATACTGCATCACAGCATTGTTCTGCGGATCAATGACTTTTGTTATCTTCACATCTGGTGTCAAGATCAAAGATGTGAAGCTGCCGCGCATATCACATACGGATATTGTCCCGTAACACATCGCGCACACAAACGCAGAAACTGTAAGCAGCCATGTCCCGGGCATACGCTTTTTCCGGTCCATTACACCTTTAAGACGGTAGCGGAGGGTATCAGCAGCTGCAGAAAGACAGGTCGTGAAGCCTCCGGCCGATACAGCAGTTTTCAAAAGCAGTCTTCCATAGATCTTGCGTTCCGTTTCATCCATTCCCTCTGTCACGATTTCATCACAGCTGAGTTCAAGATCCTCCGCAGCCTTTTTCGTTGCGATCCATACAAGCGGATTGAACCAGCACAGTGCATTGCAAAAA
>JAFRJJ010000059.1 GCA_017432325.1 Solobacterium sp.
CTGTACCATTTCCGCAGAAACGGCAGCAGGATTATCAGCAAAACATAATATCCGCTCAGAATCAACAATACATCTGCCATCAGTGCGGCAAACTGCACGATGCCTTCAGATAAACCAAACTGAAATATAAGAAAGAAGAAAGATATCAACAGGAACCAAGGAAGTATTGTTGGCACCACAAAAATGAATGTGCGCTTCCCATACTGTTCTGAATCCAGTGTATTTGCTTTGGCGCCATGTTCCCAGCGCCACGCCCGATGGAAGTAAAAACCGATCATACACGCAAAGAACACTGCCACGAACATCTGATTTCTGATCATAGCATGTCTTCCTCCAGCATCGTCTGCAGCTGTGCAAGTTCTTCTTTCGTAATCCCGCTGTCACATAGTGATACAGCAAACGCAGACAGAGACCCGCCGTAAAGACGGTCAAGCATCCTGCGGCTTTCCTTTGCCAGATAATCACGGCGTGATATCAGAGGAGTATAAAGATTCATCCTTCCCTGTCGTTCCGCCCGAAGAAAGCCCTTGTCGCAAAGACGTGTCAGAAAGGTAAGGATCGTTGTCGGTGCCAGATGTTTTTCCTGAAGAAGTTTTTCTTCAATCGCACCGCGGGAGACAGGAGGCACACAGTCCCATATGATCTGCATGATCTCCAGCTCTCCGTCCGGCAGTGAACAAAATTCTTTCATAATTCCTCCATTTTCTACATCTGTAGTAATTATATTCTACAACTGTCGAATATGAATGTAAAGAATTCAGATTGACCATGTTGAACTGCTGTAAGACTTAGCTCTAAATTGTGTATTGTATTTTTACCTGCTGTTCCAGTTCTTTATCATCTTCATTAACATCATTCTCAGCATACGTGATAAATGAACGGATATCCTGTTCAAGTTTGTTCAGTTTGTCTGCATGATCCTTTAATAAATGCATATCCTCACCGGATACTGTTTTAGTCTGATTTGCTTTCTTTGCGATCTAGTTAATATTGGTTCTCATTCACTGCAGTTGCATAGTAAAGTGATTCAGATCTGAATAATCAATCTGAATCACTTTTTGTGTTAATTGCAGCACGTCCCAGATAACTGCTTGGTTTGTTTTTATTCTTTTCTTTTTTATTTAGTTTATTTTGGTTTGGTTTGTTTTATTTATAAAAATTTCATTTTCAATGGACCTGTTTTAGAAAAGTCGGTCCCAGTGCCCTTTCCGGAAATCTGAAAACAATCAAAAAACAGCATAAATAAAGGAGATCCGAAGATCTCCAATTTCTTATGGTGGAGCTAAGGAGGATCGAACTCCTGACCCCCTGCTTGCAAAGCAGGTGCTCTCCCAGCTGAGCTATAACCCCATACAGTAATATCGATTCAGTGAATGGTGGGCCTGAATGGACTTGAACCAACGACCTCACCCTTATCAGGGGTGCGCTCTAACCACCTGAGCTACAGGCCCGTGTCACTGAATGCTTATTTATAATACCAAAGTCATTACCCTCCGTCAACACTTTTTTTCATATTTTTTTAGTACTGTATTTTTTCTTTTTATTGTAAAAATTGCATCAAAAAAAGCCTGTTATTAACGCTCGGTTTAATAATCAGGCTCTTTTTACATAAATTGCCGTTCGTACTTTTTCTGTTTTTTTCAGAGCAAGCAATGCATTAATACATTTCAATATTAACGATCTTACCGATCTGTCTCAGGTCTTCTCCCATCTCTTCAATGAGTGCTATCTTTCTGTTCAATGACAGCGGAGAATAAGCGATCGCGTTATGCGCCGGATTATCGCTCAGTCCGACCATGAATGTGATCCAGTTCGATTCCAACAATGCCCTGACAAGGCAGGAAGCTCCATCCTGCTCTTTCGATATAAGCAGTTCTTCGAGATATGTCGGATCTTTTGCAGCATTGTTCAGATATCTGGAAACTTTCTGAAGCGTAAGTACGCCTTCCGTTACGAGATCCAAGCCTTCTATGTAGCCCATAGGCGGTACATCCGATGTCATGTTAAGGATATCGATACTGCCGGTCGTAATTTCCCTGCCGGTTACTTTGGAAACGATCGTGCTGGTCGTTCCTCCGCAGCAGATCTTCAATCCTGATGCACTGAGCAGTCTTCTGACAACTTTTTCGTCATCAGCCGGATCAGCCGGCGGTCCTACCATGACCCTTGTTTCTTTTGCCGGAACAACTTTCAGACAGCAGACTGTAGAATCGTCTCCCGGTTCTCCGCCATACAGGTAATTGACGTTTGCAAGCAGGATCCTGCTGATTTCTCTTGCATTGTCCTCCGGTGATGTGGAATCGAGAAGGAACTGTTCCACTTCCTCCTGTCCCCAGCCGAAGTTCAGCACCATGCCGACCCCGGCATGCAGGATACCGTCTGAGAATGTTATGAATCTGTCTCCCGGTACTGTATTCATCCAGGATACATAGATCTTTCTGTTGTTCATCTCAAACACTTCCTGTGTCGGATGATAAAGTTTCTGATCCCTGATGATGACAACAGACGGATTGTCAAACTGCGCAATGTAGGTGCTTCCGTCATAGAAGATCTGGATGATCGTGAATGTGGAGTATGCAACTCCGCGTTCAGAACATACCGGAAGCGTTGCAGTGATCGTATCAACAGCGTCTTCCAGCGTCATGCCGGAAAAGATCATTTCGCTGATGATCGTGCTGGTGAGCGTTGAAAGAATATTCGCCTTGACGCCCGAGCCGAGTCCATCTGCCAGCACCATGACCAGACATTGATCATTGCGCTTGATCTGTACACGGTCTCCGCACAGTTCTTCCCCGTGCTTGTTCAGCGAGCGCCAGAAAGCATCAATGTAAATCTTGTCGTTCGTCATCGTCCATAGCTTCCTTCAGTTTTGTCAGAGCCACTTTGGTCTTGGCTGTTGTTTCTCCCAGCAGACTTGCGATCTCCTGAACGGTACGCATCTGTTCATCGATGACCGAAGATGTTACTTTCATCGTGCGTTCCCGCATATCCCTCATCTGGCGTTCCTTATAGTCTTCGACCGTACGGTCCATCAGAATCAGGACGATGTATTTCTGTCCGCGCACCTTGACAATGGCGTGATCCAGCAGTTTCTGGTAATTCTCATACCAGGCACGTACATATGCAGTTTTTCTCCCCATAGTCCGGCATGTCTTTTCGAGTCCTTCATCCGGCAAAACAGCCTGCAGAGGCATTCCGGTCGGATTGACCATGGACAGGTCAAGCATATTTCTTGCGCTGGGATTCATTTCGCGGATCGTCAGATCTTCGTCTACAACGATGATTCCGTTCGGTGTATTCTCAATAACGACATTTGACAGGGACTGAGCACGTTCCAGAGCTTCCGGCAGACAGATCTTCGGATCTGCTTTACCGTCAAGAACGGCAATTGCCTTAAGGCGGCATGTTTCATATCCGCAGGCACCGCAGTCATGGATCTTGTCAGGGCTTGTCTTGCCCAGCTTGATCATTTCGTTTTTGATCTCTCCTTCCGTATGATGAGCGCGGTAGATATTCTCGCTCTTCCATCCGGCATTCAGATCGACCGGCAGCTCTCCGCCCTGGATCTTTCTGCCCATGTGTACATTCTCACGGATGACAGACTGTCCAAGCCACTCATTATGCTTGAAATGAGCCAGCAGAGGGCCTCCGATGCAGGAACCCGTACAAGCACTCATTTCGAAGAAATAGCCCTTCAGAGTGCCTTCTCTCATCGCGTCAAGGACTTCCTTGATACGGTTTACGCCTTCAACATTTACGAATTTATAGTTTTCTTTTCTGGGAAGTGTGCTGATGATTCCGCCGGGTGTCGGATACAGACGGGCGATCGAACCTTCGAAATCAGCCCAGTCATCGGCTTCTTCGTCTGTCAGGCTTTCCTTGACCCAGTTCACCAGTTCTTCCATGGAAATGCACGCATCGACCGCGCCGGCAAATCTCGGATCCCTGATCTCTTTGAATTTGGCGATACACGGTGAAAGGAATACAACCTTTGCGTCAGGGTGCTGTTCTTTGATGTATCTGCCGTGTGCGATCAGAGGCGAAACGACCGGAGCCATCATATTCGTCAGATCACCGTATTCTTTTTCAATCAGGGAATCGACTGCCGGACATGCTGTCGTGATGATGTTGGTCATCTTTCCTTCATCGATCAGATTGACATATGCCTGGCTGACAAGGCTTGCGCCGAAAGCAGTTTCCTGCACTTCAGCAAATCCCCTGTTTTTCAGTATTTTCATCAGTGATGAAAATTTTGGCCATACCGCAACAAAACTCGGTGCAGTGCTGACGAAGATCTCCTGACCTTCCGCCAGCCAGCTCTTCACCTGTTTCAGATCACTGATAATACCCTTCGCATCATGCGGGCAAACCTTGTAGCAGTTGCCGCACAGAATGCATTCTTCATCGATAATTGTCGGCTGGTAGTTCATGTAGGTCATGGCATTGGTCGGACATGCCCTGACACAGCGCATGCAGTTATGACAATGTGACGGTTCCAGCCTGATATACTGGCTGCCGATCATAACAGAGCTACCGCAATTTCCTTTTCAAGGACTTCGCTGACATTCGATGCTGTAACACCTTCGATCAGTCTTCCGTTGACTTTGATGCCAAGTCCCTTTTTCTCCTGGCATGCCTTCATGCAGAAGCTGCCCTTGACATTGACTTTATCTTCCCAGCTGTGTTTTTGGAGAAGTTCTTTGACAGCAGTTACGACCTGTGAGCTTCCCTTCACATAGCATGCACTGCCGATACAGATTTCAACATTTACCATAATTCGGATCGTCCTCCCGTTTATCTGTGTCCATCAAATCTTGTGTGTAACGTTCATATCAACACCGTCGAAACTGAAGATCTCGAGCGACTGCTGAATGGTCTTTTTGTCGGTATTCATGTTTTCTTTGTTTCTGCGGCTCTTGACTGTGATCGTGTCAGAGATGCTCGCAGGGCCTGCGATACAGCCGCCTACACAGCACATACCTTCCAGGATGTCCTCTTTGAATTTGCCTGCTCTCAGCAGTGTCAGCTGTTTCTTGCATTCAAATGCACCGTCCGCCATGTATGCGGTGTACGGACCGTCACCGGCTTCTTTGGCAGCCTGGGCAACTGCTCCTGCAACACCGCCGCTTCCTGCAAAGTTGCGTCCGTAGTTGGAAGGATACAGTTCAGGATTTTCGACCTCAACTTCGGGCGGATTGATTCCCTTCGCAACGAGCAAAGCAGCCAGTTCTTCAAATGTCAGGACATAGTCAACAGCGGTTGCCTCCTGCATCGCTTCCTGTTTCTTCGCAAGGCACGGTCCGATGAATACGATACCATGATCAGGATGTTCTTTCTTGAGTTTTCTTGCGATCGCCATCATCGGCGTTACTGTTGTGCTCTTGTTCTCCGCATACTGTTTCGGGAAATGGATCTTCAGCATGTTGACAAACGCAGGACAGCAGGATGTTGTCAGAGGTTTGCCTTCTGCCTTGTGTTCCTTCAGTTCCAGATATTCAGTCTGGGCAACAGCATCGGCACCGATTGCTACTTCAAAGCACTTTTCGAAACCGAGCATTTCGATCGCTTTCATGATCTGAGGCAGGCTTGTATTATCGAACTGTCCCTGGATGGACGGAGCGACAACCGCATATGCCGGTGTTCCCATTTTCAGCAACTGGACAACAGGTACTACCCAGCTGATATCTTCGATCGCGCCGAACGGGCATGCGCCTTCGCACTGACCGCAGTTGATGCACTTTTCCTCATCGATCACGGCAATACCGTGCTCATCCCAGTGGATCGCCTGGACAGGACAGTGTGAGAAGCAGGGACGCTCAGTTACAACGATCGCGTTGTACGGGCAGGCATTTGCGCAGGCACCGCACTCCTTGCATTTGCTGTAGTCGATCTCGGAACGGTTGATTCCGATATGCATTGCGTCAAAACGGCATGCCGCAACACAGCTCTTAGCCATACATTTACGGCAGTTGTCAGTGACTCTGATCTTCTTGATCGAGCATCCGTCACAGGCCGCGTCAATGACCTGTACGATCTGTCTGGGATTGTACTCAGCGGTCTCATCCGCCATCTTTCCCATTGCCAGGCGTACTCTCTGTCTCAGGATCTCTCTTTCTTTATACACACAGCATCTGACACGCGGTGTATCCATGGAGACCAGGTTCCTGCAATATGCCTGTATTTTTGCCTCGTCGATATCTCCTTCATATGCCTGACGTGCCAACTGTACCAGCACATCAAATTTGAAGATACGACCTTCATGCGAAAACATATTAGCCATATGGATTTCCTCTCCGCTTATACGGTCATTGTCTGCAGCGCATGATAAAGCGTGTGCAATAAAACTCTGTTCCCTACAGATTTTCATTTGCACACTAAAACTGCGAAACCTCCCATGCCGTGATAAGCACTCTTTCTATTTGCCAAAATTATATCATTTAACCAAACAGGTTACTCTATAATTCTGAGGTGTTTTCAACATTATTTAAGGCCTTCAGAAAATGACTTAACAGATGAATGATCTGCCTGTTTTCCTGCATACAAAAAGCATGCTGTAGGCATGCCTTCTGTAATTCTCGTTTATTGTTTCCGGGTTCTGACCCAGTCCATGATCGGCCTTCTGACCGGGAGGAAGATATCCTCCGGTATTTCATCCGGTGCGAAAAAGCCGAGATCTTCGACTTCATCCGGCTGTATGGTCAATGTGCCGGAGTAGTCATAGCATTCATATACGATATCAATGTTGGATGTGATATCCCCGTTCGGATATGTAAAATGCATGTCTTCTCCGGAATAGACACCGAACAGTGTCAGCTTTCCGGCAATGATCCCTGTTTCTTCCAGCAGTTCCCTTCTGGCTGTGTCTTCCGTATCTTCATACAGTTCTACGGAACCGCCTGGATATGCCCAGTCATGTGTATCTTTCCGCTTTTCCAGCAGAAGCCTGCCATCTTTATCGATTACGAGTACACTCGCCCCTGTCTGCATCAGCGGTCTGTGTCCGACGATCTTCCGCAGATCCATAATGTAATCCGACATCCTGTTTACCCCTTCTCAATTATACAGAAAAGCCGAATTGCGGGAACTCCCGGCAGCATCATTCTTCGGGAAAAAGCTGACCTGCAGAATAACTGACACTCTCTTTGACGATGCTGAACGGAACATTGATCTTTTGTTCTGCAGCAGCGTATCCGTATTGCACCGCGCTCGTCAGCAGCAGATGTACATTCATGCGGACCTCCTCCGGGTCTATTTTCATTTTCATGGCATAATCATTCAGATCCTTGTTGAACAGTTTCTGCTCTTCAGATTCTGAATCGATCATTTCATCAAATTTGGTGCGCCACATCATCTGTCCTTTTGTGACTCTTCTGTAATCTACACTCCTTCTTGTATACAAAATCAGATATACCGCGAGATGCCGCATCTTCACACTGAATGTTTTGTCCTTCATCTTTGCGTAATGGCGGATCAGACTCTCCCAGTACATTTCAGACACGTCACTGCGGATCTGATCATACCAGATTTCCTTGGTTTTATACGTACTGTAGAATGTACTTTTTCCAACGCCTGCTTTTTTGATGATATCTTCTACACTGATTTCATGAAAGTTCTTACTGCTAAGTATCTTGATTGATGCTTCGAACAGATCAGCTCGTTTCTGTTCGTCTTTCTTTTTTGCCATTATTCATTATCTCCTTCTATTTTGGTTGTTTTCCGCGGAATGCAGTGCCTTTTTATCACTGCATCCTTATCGTAATTCAAAAAATCGGGCAAAAAACTTGGATATGCACAATGTGCACGAACTGCATAAACATGCTGAGCGGATGTCATGATAGTTCTTGCTTTCAGGAAGCCAGACCGATACTTCGAACAGATCAACTCACATCTGTTCATCTCTTCTGTCATACTTGTTAACTCCTTCTGTTATGGTTTTTCCGCGGAATACAGTGCCTTTTATCACTGCATTCATATCGTAAATCAAAAAAACAGGCAAAAAACTTGGATATGCACAATGTGCACGAACTGCATAAACATACAGAAAAAACGGTTCCTGCATATGATGCAGGAACCGCCTGCTCTGTACATGAACTGCTGATGATCATTGATTGACGTTGTATATCTTTGAAACACTCTGCCTGTTGGAGCCCATAATGGCGATTGCTGCCATAAACTGTATGATGCCTGACAGCAGAATGATCGTACGTGATGCAAAATAGTAAGCGAGCCAGCCCGCGGTAAGTTCTCCGATCAGGCTGCCGCATGTATTCAGCATATTGAATGCGCCGTTGAATCTTCCTTTTTTCTCATCAGGAACATATGCCTGTGTCGCTGATATACGGATCGTCCAGCTGGTGACTCCCAAAAGTCCGCTGCACAGCATGGCAACGACCATAACCGGGACTGGCAGAAACAGATAGGCTCCTTCGATGAGCGCTGTAACCATATAAACAAACAATGTGATCATGAATTTTTTTCGGGCTGGAATACGCATTCTGTAATGCACTCCCCCGCCGATCGCCCTGCCGGCTACCGAAGCACCCATGACGACCATGTATACATACTCGCCGTTATTGAAGGTCGATCTGAAATAAGGCAGTGTCAGCACGTTTGAGATACCGTATGTCAGTGCGGAAAATGTAAAATAAGCAGCTATCGCAAGCAGTCCTCTGTCAAGTCTGAGATAAGTGAATCCTTCGCGGATATCATTCAGCATCTGTCTGACACGGTGCTGACTGTCTTCTGTTTTTTTCTGGACATCTATGTATTTTTCTGTCGTCCTGATCTGTGTTTCCATCACGGCTGCCAGAAAGAAGCACAGCGCGTTGACAGCCAGGAGTGGTGAAATCCCGACCTGTTTATAGACAAAGGTCGACACAGGAACCATGACCACTGCCAGTGTTTCCAGGACAGATGCAATGGAATACGCCTTGGAGAAGTTTCCTTCCGTGATCAGCAGAGGATAGAAACTCTGGTAAGCGACCATATAGATCGAATGGATCGAGCCGACAAGGAATACCAGCACGGCAAAGATCGGGAAGCTGAACCATCCGGTATGCAGAACGAATGCTGCAGCGCCGTACAGGATGCTCGACAGGAAGTCCAGTGTATAGATCGTCCTCTTTCTGGAAAAGCGGTCAAGGATCGCACCTGAAATGATCGGTACGATGATCTGGGGAATGGTAAATACCGCCAGATAGATCGCGTACAGCATTGTTGATTCAGTAAAGTCAAGCACCATCAGACTGATTGCAAAACCGGACATTGCATTTCCGAGCATGGAAATAACACTGCCTATGGTAATGATGGTAAAGTCCCTGGTCCAAAGCGTATTTTGTGTGCTCATGAGAGTATTTTACAACATAATTCCATAAGAAAAATGAGTACGGCTCATTGATACCGTACTCAATCATTAAGTTTTATTTTTTGTAGTTCTTCCACATGGTGTCAGTCGCGTCATGAATGGAAGCAGTTACTTCCTTCACCAGCTGCTGATCCCATTTGGATGGATCTTCTCTGAGGAATGTCGTTTTATCGACACGGTTGTCGAAAACGCCGATCGGCAGATGATATGTGCCTGTTTCGTTCCTGAGCGTGATCGTATCCTTGATATCGGATGTATCCCTCAGATACAGCATATCGTCACAGCCGTAGTCATACAGCATGACAGACTGAGGCGTCATATGATGGATGGAAGAACCCGGATCATTCGGATCGTATCTTGCTTCGTTCTTTCTTCTGGATTCTTCAGGTTCAACGTATACATACAGGATCGCTGCCGAGGAGAGGATCTCCGGGCAGAGATGACGCAGTGAATACTGATAGCCGAAAGGATCTTTCAGTGGCATGCTTGCGCCGTCACTTCCGCCTCTTGCCATTTCAATGACGATCGTCTTGTTTTCCATTGTATCCGGATAGTCAGCCATCTTGTCTTCCGTCATCTTGCGGCAGTGAGCTTCCAGTGCTTCAGCCAGTTTCTGATAAAGATCTGCTGGAAGTTTGCTGATGCGTTCACCGATACCTGCTTTGACTGCAGCAGCGTCGATGCGTTTGAACATATAATCCGCATAGCTTTCCTTTTCGATCTTTGTCTGATGGATCATGTCATAGTAATCCTCATTCAGAAGATTGATCAGTGTCGCCCAGTCACGGCCGTCCAGGAAAGGATTCTGGCCGGGATAGAACAGCGGTGCATGACCGAGTCTGTCCAGTTCTTCATCGATCAGTCTCATGACGAATACATAAGGGAAATCATCCAGCTGGAGATTATCGCCGATATGGAAGTCTTCACGCAGTTTTTCTGCCGGAACTGTTGCAAGGAGCTGACGGACTTCGGATTTACCGCTGGCAGGCAGCGCCAGCAGCAGTACTACATCAAATACATTGCTCATATTAACCTCTTTCTTACAGGATCACCTGAATGTTGTTTACGGGTTCAAAATCAATTAACGGATGTTTCATTATGTATTCGGCCAGGATCTCCACCATGGATGTCTGGATCTCTTTGACGACAGGAGCGGTCTTGATCATGTTGAAGTTTCCGCCGCCCGAAGCTCTGTAGTTGTTGACGGCGAGTGTAAACACATCATCGTCCGCAACATCTTTTCCATTGCGTGTCAGACTTGTGATCCTCGATCCGACAGGATTGGATACACAGATGGTATATTCGATCCCGTCCAGCATATCGTAGTTGAAATGCTGGGGTGTAGGATAATCATACTGCGGGGATACGACGATCTGACCATCACGTACCGCGAAGAACTCGGCATCTTTTTCCAGATACTCCCTGAGGACTTTTCCGGTCGCCTGCTTCACCACAAGCGTATTGGGATACACATAGGTCGATACAAGATTTCTCATCGTGATCTGCGCAGGGAATCCAGTAGCATGCAGGAACAGCGCATTTGCGGCGATCTGTGCCCCTGTGGCTTCAAGGGTAACCTTGTTCAGGAATGTGATCAGCTGTGACTTATGCACTCTGGCATCATCTTCATCATGAATCACAAGATCTACAGCACAGGTTCCTAATGGCTGGTCCAGCCATGTCTGGCATCTGTCTTCTTCGTCCTGCAGCAGCTGAAGCAGCTCCTGATCCGGTTCGCATTCTACTTTCAGGATCTTAGTACGGATCTCTTTTGTATCTCCGTCCAGTTCGATCATGGCAAGTTCCCTGCCGTTGTCGAGTACCTGTGTATAAGCTGTGCCGTTCAGCACCCCTTTCAGGCTGCGGTGCTGATGACCTGTGATCAGAAGATCCAGGCCTTCGATCTCAGTGCACATGCGGTAACCCTGGTTTTCACCTGTCTGATCTTCTGTCGGTTCACCGATCTCAAGATCCCGTTCAAAGCCGCCGTGATATACGCCGACCACAAAATCGACGGTTTCTGAATTCTTGATCTCACGAACGATCTGTTTTGCTGTTTCAAATGCGTCTGTGAATTCAAAGCCTTCAATATTCTCGGGTGTTTCCCAGTTCGGGATATAATGCGTATCTACGCCGAACAGTGCGATCCTGACGCCGTTTTCAAATGTGCGGACAACATATCGTTTTCCGACAGGCTGACCACGCCAGATAACATTCGCGCTGATGCATTCGCCTCCGACACCGTTCAGATATTCCAACACAGTATCAGGGCCGTAGTTGAAATCATGGTTTCCCAGATTGACATAGTCATAGTTCATATGACGCATGACCTTTGTCATGGGTTCACCGCATGTTTCATGATTGTTGTGATGATAGAACGTCAGCGGGCTGCCTTCAAGTACATCACCGTTGTCGATCAGGATCGTATTTTCATCTCTGAACTGTCTGATCAGTGTGCTCACCCTTGACAATGACTGATTCACCGGTGTTCTGTCCGCATAGGAAAACGGAAATACATAACCGTGAATATCACTTGTTGCAAGGATCCTGACAGTTTGGCTCATGCTTTGCCTCTTGCCAGTCTTGCACGGATCTTTGTTGAGAAGTATTCAATGATCAGGACAAGCAGGATCAGGGCCCACAGGAATGCGCCTACGATGACCCATCTTCTGGAAGCGATCGCCTGGTTCAGTGCAGCACCGATACCGCCGGCACCGACGATACCAAGTGTGGAAGCATCTTTCAGGTTGATATCAAAACGATAGATGATCGTTGATACAAAGCTTGCGGACAGCTGGGGAATGACTCCGCAGCGGATCTTCTGGAAAGCATTGCATCCGGAAGCATCCAGTGATTCCAGGATACCTGTATCCAGATCTTCGATGGCAGTGATGTACATTTTGGAGATCATGCCGATCGAGCAGACGGACTGTGTCAGTACGCCGCAGAACGGACCGGGTCCGGTAACACGGATCCATACAAGTGCCCATACCAGTGAAGGGATCGTACGGATCATCAGGATCAGTGCGCGGAAGATACGTGCGACCCATTTGGGAACGATATTGCCTGAGGCAACAAAGCTGATGGGGATCGCCAGCAGACCGCCGATCAGTGTACCCAGTACAGCGATGGCGATCGTCTGCATGATCAGATAAGGAACACCGTCTGTAGCGGTCGTGAAGATCATTGAAGTCATCGGATGCAGCAGGCCGTGTACGATACCGTATGCGACTTCACTGCCCTTTGCGGCAATGCCTTTGTATTCAACGCCGGCAGCACTCCAAATGACCAATACAGCTACGACCGCAAAGATCGCAAGTCTCTGTGCAAGAGGTTTGGGACGCTTTTCATAAGTTTCAAGTACAGTCATCTCGCACCTCCTCAGGAAAGCTTGGACCGCAGATAATCGGTCAGCAGGTCAATCAGTAATACAAGGATAAACAGTGACAGCAGAACCATACCAAGTCCGTTATAGTCACGCCAGCTGATACGTTCGGAGATCAGGATTCCCAGACCGCCGGCGCCGACGTAACCGAGGATGGACGCAGCGCGGACATTCATTTCAAAGCAGTACAGGCAGTCATCCAGATATGTAGGAAGGATCTGCGGCATGCAGGATGCCCAGAATGCCTGCAGTGTTGTGGCGCCGAATGAAGTCATTGCCTCAAACGGTTTCATATCGATCGTTTCAATGCTTTCAAACAGCATCTTCGCAACGATACCAAGCGTGAATACCATGATCGCTACAGTACCTGCAAATGTTCCAAGGCCGAAGATCAGGGAGAATGTTGTCGCCATGATCAGTGTCGGTACGGAACGCATGACTGACAGGATAAAGCGGAACAACAGTAATGTCGGCTTGTTATGGTTGATGTTGCTGGAAGAAAGGATCGCTACCGGAAGACCGATCAGGCATCCGGCAATTGTACCAAGAAGTGACATTTTGATCGTATCAAGCAGAGGTCCCCTGACTTTCTCAAAGTATGAGAATGTCGGATGGAAGATCTGCGACAGGATAACTCCAAGCTGATGACCGCGGTTTATGACAACTGCTAGGTCGAATCCAGTCATTTTTGCGGACCAGAAGATGACCAGTGCAAGACAGATCAGAATCAGCGGTGTTCTGCTTCTGGGACGGTCTACAGTGTGTCCGTTTTCAAGAACGATGTGTTCCGGCTTGAAAATACGGTCAAACAGTGCAGGCTTCTGTTCTATTTTCTTCTGGCTCATCTCACATCACCGGCTCTTCCTTGTCAGTGGACTTCGGAATCGGCTTGCCGTTATATACCTGATCAAGAATGTCCTGTGTAACAGCTGCTGTCGGTCCATCATAAACGATCTGACCGGCACGGATACCGATGACTCTTGTAGCATATTTCAGGGCAAGGTCCACATGGTGGATATTCAAAAGGATGGTAATATTCATATCCTGGTTGATGCGCAGGAAGTCGCTCATGACAACGTCTGCCATGATCGGGTCCAGAGACGCAACAGGTTCGTCTGCCAGGATGATCGACGGGCTCTGGTTCAGAGTTCTTGCCAGAGCAACACGCTGCTGCTGTCCGCCGGAAAGCTCATCGCAGCGGTTATATGCTTTTTCAAGGATATTGACCTTATCAAGCGATTCGAGCGCTTTGATCTTCTGATCCTTGGAATAATAACCGAACAGTACTTTATACCAGGGCATATCAGGAACGTTGCTGGAAAGAACGTTATTGATGACCGAAGTACGTGAGATCAGGTTGAATGACTGGAAGATCATTCCGATCTTTCTGCGGAACCTTCTGAGATCCTTTCCTTTCAGAGTCATGACATCTGTTCCATCTACGAGAAGCTGACCTCCCGTAATATCGATCATTCTGTTGATCGTGCGTATCAATGTGGATTTGCCGGCTCCGGAAAGACCGATAATCGCAACAAATTCACCCTGCTCGATCTGCAGGTTGATGTGCTGAAGTCCCTTGGTTCCGTTGGGATACGTTTTAGATACATCTTTGAATTCAATCATGTTAGAAGTCTCCTTGGCTAACAGTATTTTAATGCAAGTATAAATAAAATAACAGGACGGATTTTGGTCCGCCCTGTCATTGATCTGAATTTTCAGCAAATTTGATTATTTAACTGCTTCGAGAGCTCTGCGTGCTCCGTCGTAGTCAGCATCTGTTGCCTTTGCATAACCTGTATGAGAGTAAACATCGAAGATCTTGTGGCCTTCTTCTGTTTCAATGATCTCAATCAGGGAATCCTGCATAGCAGCGATGAATTCATCATTGTATACTTCAGGAACTGCCTTTGTGATAGCAACTGTATCGTTGTAGATACCTTCTGTAACGCCGATAACATTCAGTTCGTCCCAGATGGAAACGTCACGGCCCATACCCTGCTTGCCTGTTTCATCCTGCTGGTCAACCGGCAGAGTCCAAGCTGCTTCGTAGTCGTTACGTCCGTCAGCATAGCATACGATAACGTCCAGTGATTCAGCAGCTGCCTGTGCAAATGCTGTACCATAACCGGATTCGATGATCTGTGCATGGCTCAGGTCAGAAACCTTCTTGCCATCATAGTTTTCCATCAGCCACATTGTAGGATAAATGTAACCAGCGGAACTTGTTTCTTTCATAACGCCCCAGTTAGCTGCGTCGAGATCTTCCCAAGTGAGAGCTTCGCCGTTGTTGACTTTTTCAGCAAGCTTCTTACCATATTCGGAAGGTGTAGCATAGATCAGTGCACGATAGAATGTGACCTGCGGTCCGTTCTTCAGAGTCTTGTTAGCTTCGCCGTTCCAGTCCTGAGGATTTGTGGAGTCATTGGACAGACCGTTACGTGTAGCTGTCAGAATGACATCAACGTCATCAGAGAACAGAGCGTATGTTCCGCCCGGCAGCCAGCCGAGATCGATGGAACCAGCAGCAAGTGCTTCACCTGTTGCGTCATAGTTTGTACCAACTGTGATCTCAACCTTGTCGATCGTGTAGCCTCTTGTGCCCATGGAATCGATGATCATCTGGTCAAGGCCTGCAACGCCTGTCAGAATAACGTCAGCATCTTTTGAAGGTACGAATTCGATCTTGAGGTCTTCGATGTGCTTGTCATCTTTGTCCTCACTAGCCGGTGTGGAGCTGCTGCATCCTGCGAGAAGTGCAATTGCAAGTGCAGACATCCCAAATTTCTTGAAATTCATTTCTTTCCTCCTGTGATTAATCACAACGGCATTATATTCAAAATGGTTTGCACTTACAACAGATTTTACCTTTTTTTATTTTAAGAATAGCGATTTTTGTACTTTTCGGCATCGTGCTCAGCCGCTGCGGCGGCCTGCACGGTCAACAAGATTTTTATTTGATTCATCTCCTGTCATGTGGTAATGTTTACTGGTTAACTAGAGGTAAATTATGGACGGATTTCTTAGTTGGTTTATGGCAACGATTGGACAGCATATATCTCCTGAGTTGTCAGTATTTATAGTCAGCATGCTGCCGCTGATCGAAGAAAGAGGCGGACTCATTCTGGCAAAACTGCTTCAGATCCCGATGTGGAAAGCAGTATTCATCTGCGTGGTCGGAAATATCCTTCCGATCCCCTTCATCCTGCTGCTGATCAAGCGCATCATCCACTGGATGGCGGATCATCATCTTTCCAAAGTAGCCAAGTGGCTCGAAGACAAAGCAGCGAAGAACAAGCCGAAGATCGATAAATACGGTCTCCTGGGACTGACGCTGTTTGTCGGTATCCCGCTTCCCGGCACAGGAGCCTGGACGGGAAGCCTGGTGGCTGCCGTGTTCGATATGGACCTGAAAAAGGCGTCTATCTCGATTCTGATCGGTATCTTCCTCGCAGCAGTCATCATGACCACGGTATCGTATGGACTGATCGGAGGACTTGTCGGCTGACAAGTCCTTTTATCTACATAAGAAACTTTATACGGGAAACCCCTGTCACCGGCTGTAATTGAATACATTCCCGATAAAGTTTCACTTCCTGCTTCAACGACAGATAACTGCACTGCTTTCGGCAATGCCCGACATAGCTGTCTCCGCAGGCTTGAGTTTGTAAGACTGACCGATTTCGATGTTCCCTCACCGTATGGTCAGTCTTTTTCTTTTGTTTACGTGATCCCTAAGATCCGTA
>JAFRJJ010000060.1 GCA_017432325.1 Solobacterium sp.
ATGAACGAGATTTCCTTTCATACACATAGTATACCATTTTTAACATTATAAATAAATATGAAAAGACTATGAGAAGCAGACTTATGGTGCGCTTTCATCTGCGGCAATTGAATTGCCGAGGATTCCCGCTTAATGTCCTAAGCCTTACGAATACAAAAGAAAAGATGGAGGCATCAATCCGGAAGGCGGAGGAGTTTTGCAGAAGTATATCTGAATCCGGACAGTATCGATATATATAGCACATCATCTCAGGCAGTACTGCATGAAAACAGTACTGTCTTTATTATAAAAATCGAAATTATATCCGGCATTTCAGTATGTACGATTGTATTTATAGTGAAGGGAGGTCAGACAGGATGAAGGAAACTTTGCTGCGTACGGACAAAGAGATCACGGAAATCTATATGCGTCACCGGCAGACTGTTTACCGGGTCTGCTATGCGTATATGAAAAATCCTGCTGACACAGAGGATGCAGTTCAGGATACATTCGTTCAGATGATCAGAAAAGGTCCGGTGTTTGAGAATGAACAGCATGAGAAGGCATGGCTGATCCGGACCGCGGAAAATGTCTGCAGAAATGCACTGCGTTATTGGTGGCGCAGACATGAAGACATTGATGATCATTATGACCTTCAGAGTCCTGATCGTTCCGAGGCAGACAGACTCATGCAGGATGTTATGGCGCTCCCGGATAAATACAAGACAGTCGTTTATCTTTATTACTACGAAGGATACAGCAGCGCGGAGATCGCCGGAATGCTCGGCAGACCGCAGTCAACGATCAGAAACTATATGCATGAAGCGCGAAAGATTCTGAAAGAAAGGTCAGGTGAAGATTTCGATGAAGAACGATAAACTGATTCAGGCATGGAACACGATCGGACCGGATGATTCCGCTGATGACCGTATGCTGTCTGGGATCCTGGAACAGAACCATAAGTATATTCAGAAACAGGAGAACAGTTTGATGAAAAAGATATATATCCCCCGCATGGCAGCCGCTGTCACCGTGCTTTGCATATGTCTTGCCGGTACAGTCATGGTATCCGCCGGTACACTGAAGGGCTTCTTCCGCGATGTTTTCAGCCCGGGCGGAGCAGTCACCGGAACAGTCTATGAAAACGCGGACCAGGAACTCGAAGTCAGTGTTTTTGCGGAAGGAGACGTACTGCATGCAGTGCTGCAGTGCCCGGATACGGTACCGTACAGTGAGATCGAGGAGTGGAAAGTCACCGGCTACCAGGTCATTGATGCCGGCGGGAATACCGTGATGGAAAACGAACCGGCGGAATGGACCGGGGTGAATGACGGAACAGCTGAGATCATCGTGCCGCTGACATTGCAGGAACACGGCACATACCGTCTTGTGATCACGGAATTCTCCGGAAGAAAAAAGGCCGATCAGGATCTCCCGGTCAGAGGACACTGGGAATGCACATTTGAATACTGAAATGAAAAAGAGCAGTTCATCACGAGCTGCTCTTGTTGATCAGTAGACCATTGCTTCCCAGACATTTCCGGAATGACCGATCGATATGATCGTTCCGAACGTTCCCAGAACACACGCTGCGTGTCCCGGCTCATTCAGCCACCAGTTCAGGTTCGATTCGACGGAATTGCCGTAGGCGACCAGGATCTCCCAGACCATGGAACCGTGAGGTTCACCGACCTGCGCCATGACCGTATGATACGGTGTTCCGTCAGGTCTTGTATGGCTGAGGAAATATGTGCATTCCTGTGCGCGGATCGCGGAAGCAGTCATGCCTGCATCGCTTGCCAGCACATACGGGTACAGGCCATAGGCTGCACGTACCGCATTGATGGCTTCAAACATTGCATACACGGATCCGTCATCGTTGATCATCAGTGTAGAGAGATCAACATTCTCGCCCGGCGCAAGGACCGGTGTATATACCTCTACCTCCAGTGAGGCTGCGGCGGAATGACCGTGCATATTGGTAACTGTATAGTTCACAGTATATGTTCCGTTGACTTTCGTATCGACATCGCTGTCTACACTGAGTGCCGGCAGGATACCGGAACCGTCTGTGATCTCCGCAATATAATCAAGCGGATCAAATTCAGAATTCTTTTTGACTGACACTGTTTCCGATGTCAGCAGGATCTCAGGATCGTCTGACAGGATATTCCTGATCAGAACGGGTACGGACAGCGCTGTGCCGACACCTGTATCGTCGTTTGTGAAGTCGATGTTAACGACTACGGAGTTCAGACCGGCAGATACCTGTGAGAACGGGCTGACGCTGATGACTGTATTTTCTGCATCGTATTCATCGTAATACTGAGACAGAACTGCGTGCTTGATCGTTTCAAGCGGCTGTGTATCAGAGGATTCCAGTTCGATGACCTGGAGCTCTGTATTGCTGTCGCTGAGCTCTTCAGCACTGATCACGGGTGTGCCCGCAAGCACATATGACAGTACCGGGATAAGCGACAGTACTCTTTTTTTCGTACTTTTGTAAGTCATAATCGGGATTTTAGTGTTCCCGGAATGAAAAAGCAAGCAAAATAATAATTTCATACAAAATTCCCATAATCATACCGCTTACATGCGTTTTTTTCGGTATACTTGTGGATATGAAAACAGTTATTCAAAGAGTAAGCGAAGCATCTGTAACGATCGATGGAAGCGTACATGGTGCGATCGGAACCGGATTCATGATCCTTGTAGGAATCAGGGACGAGGATACTGAAGCGGACGTCAGAAAGATGGCGGACAAGATCATGAAGCTCCGGATATTTGAAGACGCGGCAGGCAAGATGAATCTGTCGCTTGCACAGGCGGAAGGCGCGATATTATCCATCTCGCAGTTCACACTTTACGCTGACTGCAAAAAAGGAAACAGGCCAAGCTTTGATAAAGCAGGCAAGCCGGAACACGCAAAAAAGATGTATCTGTATTTCAACGAATATATCAGATCACAGGGGTTCCGGGTAGAAGAAGGGATCTTCGGAGCAGAAATGAAAGTCCGTCTGCTGAATGACGGACCGGTAACGATCCTGCTGGACAGCGATACATTATAGGAGGACGGTATGGCAGTTGTTATTTACGGGAGTGAGTTATCCCGCAGACTGAAAGAAGAAATGAAGGAGGAGATCGCTGGTTATCTTTCAAAGGGCATGCGCGCGCCGAAGCTTGGTGTTATACTTGTCGGCGACAATCCTGCGTCCATCTCTTATGTCAGAGGAAAGAGAAAAGCTGCCGAAGCGGTCGGGATCAGTCTGAAGCTGAACCACATGCCTGAAGAGACATCCCAGGATGAACTCGAACAGGCAATCACTGAACTGAATGAAGATCCTGAAATTGACGGCATCCTGATCCAGCTGCCACTGCCCAAGGGACACGGACTGAATGAGATTCGGGCAATACAGCTTGTTGATCCCAATAAGGATGTAGACGGTCTGCACCCTGTCAATGTCGGTCTGCTCCATTCCGGACTGGACGGATTTGTGCCGTGCACTCCGATCGGCATCATGCAGATCCTGCAGGAAATGGGCTGCGATCCGGACGGAAAGAACGCAGTCGTTGTCGGACGTTCAAAACTTGTCGGGGCACCTGTCGCAAGACTGCTGCAGAATGCCAACGCAACGGTGACCGTATGTCATTCACATACAAAGAATCTGAAGGAAATCTGCCGGAATGCCGATATTCTTGTTGCGGCGATCGGCAGACCGAAGTATTTTACAGCTGAATATATTAAAGAAGGTGCGTATATCGTGGATGTCGGCGTCAACAGACTGGAAGACGGCCATCTCTGCGGTGATGTTGATTTTGAGGCTGCTCAGAACATTGCCGGAGCGATCACGCCTGTCCCCAAAGGTGTCGGACCGATGACGATCTGTTCGCTGCTGTCAAACACACTGAAGGCATACAGGAGGAAACTATGATCGTACCTGAATACGGATTAGGTGATGTAGTTGAAATGAAAAAGGAACATCCGTGTCATAAGTCCAAATACTGGAATGTGATCAGGATGGGCGCGGATATCAAGATCAAATGTCAGGGATGCGGAGCAGTGATCATGTTCGAGCGTCATGAATTTGAGCGCAAACTGAAACGTGTGATCGAACACGTCAGTGAAGATTGAAAGGAAGGTCTTTTATGGCTTTAACAGCAGGAATCGTAGGTCTGCCGAATGTCGGCAAGTCCACATTGTTCAATGCGATCACGAACAGTCAGGTTCTGGCAGAAAACTATCCGTTCGCAACGATCGCGCCGAACGTCGGTGTGGTAGAAGTGCCGGATGAACGTATGGACAACATTGTGGAACTGTTCCATCCGAAACGTACGATCTACACAACATTTGAATTTACGGATATTGCGGGACTGGTAAAAGGTGCCTCCCGCGGTGAGGGTCTGGGCAATCAGTTCCTGTCTCACATCAGGCAGACAGACGCGATCTGCCATGTTGTCAGATGTTTTGAGGATGACGATATCATGCACGTGGAAGGATCCGTTGATCCGATCCGTGATATTGATGAGATCAACCTGGAACTGTGCATCGCAGACCTGGATACTGTGGAAAACAGGATCTCAAAGGTCCAGAGAAAAGCACAGACTAAGGAAAAGGATGCCGTACAGGAGTACGCGACACTCGTGAAGCTGAAGGATGCCCTGGTGGCCGGAACTCCGGTACGTCTGCTTGAACTGAATGATACAGACCGTGAATATCTGAAAAACTACGGACTGCTGACAGGCAAACCGGTCATTTATGTCGCAAACATGAGCGATGTTGAGATCAATGAACCGGAGTCCAACGAATACTACGCGGCTGTCAAGAAGTTCGCTGATTCCGAAGGGAGCGAATGCATCGCGATCTGCGCGAAGATGGAAGAAGAACTGGCAGGTCTTTCCAAAGAGGAAAAACGTGAATTCCTGGATGAACTTGGAATCGAACGTTCCGGTCTGGATC
Source organism: Solobacterium sp. (assembly GCA_017432325.1). Classification (GTDB taxonomy): domain Bacteria; phylum Bacillota_I; class Bacilli_A; order Erysipelotrichales; family Erysipelotrichaceae; genus Bulleidia. The sequence goes on from JAFRJJ010000060.1 coordinate 4,937, forward strand.
AGATCATCCGTGCCGCATATCATCTGCTTGGTCTGCGTACATTCTTTACGGTCGGTGAACCGGAATGCCGTGCCTGGACATTCCGTGAAGGAATGCTGGCACCGCAGTGCGCGGGCATCATTCATACTGACTTTGAAAAGGGCTTTATCCGTGCCGAGATCTATAGCTACGATGATCTGATGGAATACAAAACGGAAGCGTCTTTAAAGGAACACGGAAAGATCCGTCTGGAAGGAAAAGAATATCCGATGAAAGACGGAGACGTCGTATTCTTCCGCTTTAATGTATAAAGCCGGAAGAGACCGGGCAGGAGTATTTCAACAACCCTGCAGATATACATGCTAGAATATAAAAAAGCAGCAGAGAGGTAACTGATATGAAATTAATACTGGCGATCGTGTCGAATGACGATGCTTCAAATGTCTCCTCCGCTTTGACAAAAAACGGTTATTCCGTAACACGTCTGGCAACAACAGGCGGTTTTCTCAGAGCAGGCAATACAACGATTATTGCAGGTACGGAAGATGAAAAGGTCGATTACTGCATTGAACTGATCGGAAAAGAATCCAAACGCCGTACAGAGATCGTTCCTTCTTCCGCAAGCTATGATATCGGCAGATATGCTTCATTCCCTGTCGAGGTCCAGGTCGGCGGCGCGACGGTATTTGTTCTGGATGTTGAACAGTTCATCAAACTGTAAACCGCATGATCAGAAGAACAGAAGAAAAGGATATTCCTGCTGTCATGGAAGTGATCGAGGATGCCAGGGCTGATCTGAAGGCCAGAGGCATTCCGCAGTGGCAGAACGGTTATCCCAACGCCGACAGCATCCGTCAGGATATCAAAGACGGTGCGTCATGGCTGATCGAAGAGAACGGACAGGTTGTCGGGACCTGCTGTATCCGGCTGGAGCGTGATCCGAACTATACATATATTGAGAACGGTGCCTGGCTGAATGATGAGGACTATGCGGTCATTCACAGGATCGCTGTGCTTGTTTCCACACGCGGACACGGATATGCCGGGATGTTTTTCCGGCATGCCGGGAAGCTTGCCAGGGAAGGCGGATACCGCAATCTGCGCGCCGATACCCATGATCTCAATCTGTCCATGCAGAAGGCACTTCAGAAGGAAGGCTTTGTCCCGTGCGGCAGGGTATATATGCAGGACGGGGCTCCCCGCATCGGTTTTCAGAAATTGTTACAGGAATCTGATTGAAACACATCAGATTCTTTTTATCATGTTCAATACTTCATACCGTTCGTCTAGTATACTTTGCATTGAGGGAAAACCATGAACAAAGGATTAATGACAAGCGGCAATATTTACAAGCGGATCCTGATATTCGCAATACCGCTTCTGCTGGGGAATTTCTTCCAGCTGATGTACAACACTATCGACTCCATCATCGTCGGCAATTATGTCGGAAAAGAGGCTCTGGCAGCAGTCGGTGCCAGTTCTCCTGTCATCAATCTGCTGATCGCGTTCTTCCAGGGCCTGGCAACCGGCGCTGGCGTAGTCGTCTCCAGGTATTACGGCGCGGGACATCACAGGAAAATGAGTGAAGCGATCCATTCCTTTATCCTGTTCGCGATGATATTCGGACTCTTCCTCAGCGTGCTGGGTGTAACGATGACACCGGTATTCCTGAACATGATCGGTACGCCGGCAGATGTGTTTGCGCAGGCGGCTTCTTATCTGAGAGTTTATTTCCTGGGCAATATATTCGTAACGGTTTACAACAGCTCTACAGGCATCCTGCAGGCTGTCGGGGATTCCAGACATCCTCTTTATTTCCTGATCGCGTCATCCATACTGAATGTCCTGCTGGATATTCTGTTTGTCAGGGTGATCGGGATCGGTGTTGTCGGAGCCGCGCTGGCTACGATCATCTGCCAGGGTGTTTCGATGGTCCTTGTCATTACCGTCCTGATGCGCACAGACGCCGAATACAGACTGAAGCTCAGCCAGCTGAAGCTGAACTTTGCGATCCTCAGGGAGATCGTCAGGATCGGTGTTCCGGCCGGGGTGCAGGGCGTTGTCGTATCCGTTTCAAATGTCATCGTCATGGGCTATATCAATTCCTTCGGCTCGGCGTCCATAGCAGGTTTCTCAAGCGCCAACAAGTTTGATAATTTCATCGGTCTGCCGGTCAACAGCTTCGCGCTGGCTGCCACGACATTCTGCGGGCAGAATCTCGGTGCTGGTGAATTTGAGCGTGTCAGAAAAGGCGTGCGCGCAGCTCTGGCAATGTCTGTCACCGCCGTTGTGACAATGGGCGTGATCATATACACCAATGCGCCTGTATGCATCCGCATGTTCTCTTCCGATCCCGAAGTGATCGAAGCAGGCGCGGGACTGATCCGGATCATGTGCCCGTTCTATATCTTCCTTTGTTTCCACCAGGTCTTCTCTTCCGCCCTGCGCGCGAGCGGACACAGCAGTGTGCCGATGATAACATCGATCATTTCGTTCGTCGTCCTGAGACAGATCTTCCTGGCATTTACGATGCCCAGATGGCATGAGATCAGCCTGGTCGGATACTGCTACAGCTTTACCTGGGTCCTGGCGGCGCTGTTTACCGGATTCTATTATTTCCACAGCAGATGGCTTCAGAAAGAGCAGGCACATTATAAGCCTCGTACTGTATAATTCTGTTATAGGCAGGTAACTGATATGAGAATCGGACAATCAACTGATATTCATCGTCTTGCGGAGGGACGAAAACTGATACTCGGCGGTGTTGAGATCCCGTTTGAGAAAGGTCTTCTGGGACACAGTGACGCGGACGCTCTGACACATGCGGTGGCAGAAGCGATCCTCGGTGCGCTTGCCCTGGGCGACCTGGGACACTGGTTTCCTGATACAGACCCCAAATGGAAGGGCGTAAACTCTCAGATCATCCTGAAAGCCGTTGCGGATATGATGAGGGAAAGAGGCTATCATATCGGCAATGTTGACAGTCTGGTACTGATCGAGAAGCCGAAGATGGCACCGCATATCCAGGCAATGCGTCAGAACTTTGCGGATGCCCTGGGCTGTGATATTTCCCGTATTTCCGTAAAAGCAACAAGAGGAGAAGGCATGGGCTTTGTCGGACGGATGGAAGGCGTCATGGCGCAGGCTGTCGTCCTTCTGGAAGAGGACTGAATGATGTTCCGGAAAACCGACGAAGTCAAGGTGCTGCGTGACCCGGTGCACGGATATATCCATGTTGATTACGAGGCTGTATGGCAGTGCATCAACTCTGCCTGGTTCCAGAGACTCCGCAGGATCCGGCAGCTCGGCGGCGCGTACATGGTCTACCATACCGCAGACCACACCAGATTCGGCCATTCCCTGGGTGTCTATGAGATCGTCAGGAGAATGGTGACCGAGATACCGGATATTTCCAGTGCCCTGACAGAACGAGAAAAGCTCACGGCAATGCTGGCGGGACTGATGCATGATATCGGTCACGGACCTTATTCACATGCATTTGAAAAGGTCTCGGGCACATCCCATGAGGAATATACATGCCGCATCATAGAGGAAGACCCCGAGATCCGGGGAATCCTGGAAAATACCGCGGAAGGTCTGGCAAAAGAAGTGGCTGACGTGATCCGTCACAAATCGAAAAACCCGATCCTGCCCCAGCTCGTTTCATCACAGCTTGACGCTGACCGCATGGATTACCTGCTGAGGGATGCTTACTTTACCGGTACGACATACGGCGCGTTTGATATGGAGCGCATCCTCAGGATCCTGAGGGTCAGCGATGGCCGCATCGTGGTCAAGGAAAGCGGCACCTATGCTGTGGAAAACTACATCATGTCCAGATACCACATGTACTGGCAGGTGTACTATCATCCGACAGCGCGCTGTTATGAGCTGATGCTGTGGGAACTGTTTATCAGGCTAAGGGATCTCGACAAAATGGGACAGTGGCCGGAAACACTTCCTGAATTCAGGCCGCTCGTACAGAAGAAAAAACTAACCCTGGAGCAGTATTTTGCGCTGGACGAATATGCCTGCGGCTACGGGTTTGCGATGCTGACGAAAGCGGAGGATCCCGTTGTCAGGGATCTGGCGCTCCGTCTGACAAACAGACGTCTGTTCCAGTACTGTGAGAACACGCCGAAAGGCAACAGGGCGATCCGGGCAAAACTGAAGGCCGCGGGATATGACCTGAAATATTATTTCCTGAAAGATGAGGTGGACCAGCGTCCTTATATCCCGTACAGCGGAAAACGATCGGGCGGGATCTGGGTACAGATGCACACAGGAGAGATTCTGGAACTGTCTTCCGCCAGCAACATCGTCAACTCCCTGGTAAAAGGACCGGTCGGCAGTGACAACCGTGTGTACTTTCCCGAAATCGACTATATTCCAGGAGAATGAATAAATCAAAAAGCAGGATGAGCACATAAGTATTCTTCTGTCGATCACAGAAGATCTGTGCTTCCTGCTTTTTTCATGAAAGAAAAGTGACTTTAAAGCGTCTCTTCGAAGATACTGATCATTCAGGATCGGTGATGAAATCCGCGCATCCCGCGTGATATATCCGGATGGGAGTACCGAATCTGCCGGTGTCATCAGTAAATGGCAGAGAGCCTTCAAGTACTTTTCCGGAAGCCTCGTACAGTTCGTCGATCAGTGCCGGACTTACGGGCACAGAACCGTGACACGGATAGATTTCATCGAAATCATTCCGGTAGGCATCGAGCCGTTTCAGGCTGAGCCGGTAGGCATGCATCTCACGCTGTACACCGAACATGAAGATACGTCCGTCCTGGATCGGGTCGCCGCTGAACAGCGCACGGTATTTTCTGTCCAGGACAGCGATGCTGCCCGGCGTATGTCCGGGGAGCACGATCACTTCCAGATCCCGGTTTCCGAGGCTGATAATATCGCCATGATAGACCGGCCTGATCACACCGCTTCCCTTCTGCGTGTTATAGAAGTTGGAAGCCTCTGCCGGATCCATATAGAACCATTCGAATTCATGATTCCCGCCGATATGATCGCGGTCTGCATGGGTGTTCATCAGCACCAGGGGAAGGTCTGTCATGGCTCCGGCAAGGCCTCTGATATTTTCCGTGTGCATACCGCTGTCCAGAAGCAGAGCAGTCTCGTCTCCGCAGAGCAGGTAAAAATAAACGCCTCCTTCGTCGAATATCCAGGTCTGTTCATTGAGTTTTCTGATCGTGGTCATAATTCCTCCTTAACATTAGAATTCTATAAAAAATATAATTATGGCGTTTAAAGCAGTCAATGGATCTGCATGATCTGTATAACGTCAGTCCGGCGGCAGAAGGTTTTTCTTTCAGCAGAGGCTTTATCAGCAGACAAAGCCCTGCATTCCCGCAGAGTTTTCTGCCTTTGTTTGAAAGGTTTCCGAAGCCTTCACAGTATTGGTGACTTAAATAAGTAAAAGTAAAAATATGCAGGCATGTTAGTTATTGACAAGACGACACCCTTTTGTATAATTTAGCAGGTAACTATGCTGATCCACATTTCGCTGACACAATTAGATATGCTTGAAGGCAAAGAAACACTTCTGGCAGACGGAACGGGAGATCTGAAAGGCGACAGACTTGTTTATCGCGAACTGCAGGCTCCCGGATATCTTCATGAAGTAACATTCACTGACCGTGAGATCATATTGAAGCGGAAAGCGGAAATTACCAGTATTACAAAACTGACGCCGATGCGTCCGTCGGAGAGTGTTGTTGAAAGCCCGTTCGGAGTGATGAAACTGGAAACGAGGCTGAACAGCTGGCTCAAAAACGATGACTGCTGGAGTGTTGAATATCAGGTGCTGAGCGGCGGCGATATCGTGCTGCATCAGCGTCTGACCTGGAACATCAAAGGAGCTGCAGAATGAGTGAATTGGAAGAAAAACTGAAAAAGGAGTTTGCAGGTGCTGCTTCAAGAGCTTTGGGTATGGAAATCAGACCTGAGGAAGTGGAACTGAGTCTTTCAAGGGATAAGGCACACGGAGACTATGCGGCGAATACGGCAATGAAGTTTGCGAAGCGCGCGGGCATGAAACCCAGAGATGCTGCCGCAAAGATCGCGGAATGCTTTGACTGCGATGCCGTAGGCGCTGAACGCATCGAGATCGCCGGTCCCGGTTTCATGAATGTATTCATGAAAGAGGACTCACTGACAGCTATCATTACAAAAGTGCTGAAAGAAGGAAACCGGTTCGGATATTCTGATGCCGGTAAGGGAAAGAAGATCAACGTTGAATATGTATCCGCCAATCCGACCGGGGATCTCCATCCCGGACACGCGCGCGGCGCGGCAATGGGTGATTCCATTACCCGTCTGCTGAAGATGGCAGGATATGATGTAACACGTGAGTATTATGTCAACGATGCCGGAAACCAGATCAACAATATGGCTCGTTCACTGCAGGCAAGATATCTGCAGGAATGCGGCAAGGACGCGCAGGTTCCTGAAGACGGCTATCACGGATCCGACCTTATCGATATTGCGAAGCGCATCAGGGCAGAGATCGGTGACAAATATAAGGATACGGACCTTGAAGAAAGCTATCTGTTCTTCCGGGCATACGGTCTGAAGGCGGAGCTTGAGAAGCTCCAGGCTGATCTGAGGGAATTCCGTGTTGAATTCGATGTATGGACAAGCGAACAGGATATCAGAAACAGAGGACTTGTACAGAAGGCTCTGGATACCCTGGCGGCAGAAGGCCATACCTATACACAGGATGGAGCTCTTTGGCTGCGTACAACGGACTTCGGTGACGATAAGGACAGAGTCCTCGTCAAGAGTGACGGAAGCTATACATACTTCACACCGGATATTGCTTATCACCTGGATAAGCTGGACAGGGGATATGATCAGCTCGTCGACCTGTTCGGAGCAGACCACCACGGCTATATCGCGCGTCTTAAGGCAGCGATACAGGCACTCGGACACGAGCCTGATAAACTGAATGTTGATATCATCCAGATGGCAAGGATGATCAAGGACGGCGAAGAATTCAAGCTGTCCAAACGTTCCGGAAAAGCTGTCGCTCTGCGCGACCTGCTGGATGAAGCAGGCGTAGACGCGGTCAGATACTACTTCGCGTCAAGAGCCGGAGATACACAGATGGATTTCGACCTGGATATGGCAGTCAAACAGTCCAACGACAATCCTGTATATTACGCGCAGTACGCACACGCCAGAATGTGCTCGGTCATGGAAAAGGCCGGAGACATCAAACCTGCGGAAACATTCGATCTGCTCAGTACGGAAAAAGAAAAGACCCTGATGAAGCAGATGGGAGAATTTGAAAAAACCGTGGCAGATGCTGCAGCTGCCAGGACACCGCATAAAATGGTCAACTACATTGCCCGCTTCGCGCAGGCATTCCACAGTTTCTACAACGACAGTAAAGTCATTGATCCACAGAACCCTGAACTGTCAGCTCAGCGCCTTGCACTGGTCAATGCGTGTGAGATCACTTTAAAAAATGCACTCGACAGTATCGGTGTCAGTGCGCCAGTGCATATGTAAGGAGAAACATTATCTACTATGGCAAAAGCAACAAAGACAGATGTAGCCTACAGCATCCTTTCCGAGGCGGGAAGTGAGCTGCCCTTTTCCGAGATCTGGAATAAAGTGGCTGAAATACTTGAAATCCCCGAGGATAAGCGCAGCCGCAAAAAGGCAAGTTTCTATTCCGAGCTGATGCTCGATTCAAGGTTCGCGTCTCTGAAAGGGAATATCTGGGATCTGAGATCACGCAGGAAATTTGAAGAAGTACATGCCGTCACAGATGTCGACGACGAAGATGAAGAAGAAGTCGAAGAAACAAGTGACGAGGATGAACTCGATCTGCCTCGCGGAGAGGAACAGTACTTATAATGACAGCCCGGATATCATATCCGGGTTTCATTTTTGCATGTGGATAATTTTATCGTGAATGTGTTATTACACGAAATCCGTATTGGATGTATTTTATAAGCGGAGATAAATGTTATGAGTTACGAATATACTGATCTGATCATTGAAACGATGCGGAAAGCAGAAGAGAAAAATCATGATGCTCTGGAAATACTGATCCGCGAAATGGTACGTACGGTTGAGGAAGACAAACTGATCTATACATTCGGGACCGGACACGGTCATATGATCGGCATGGAACTGTTTGACAGAGCGGGAGGACTTGCCAATGTCAACGCGATCCTGGATAATGCCGTGCTGCTGTCCCAGGGCGCCAGACGGTCAAGCGAGATCGAGCGGGTGAGCGGTATCAGCGATATCATCTTTGATACCTATGACATTAACCCGGGGGACATCATGATCATCAGTTCCAATTCCGGCAGGAACGCCATGCCGATCGAAATGGCTATGAGATGCATGAAGGAAGGGATCTTTACGGCAGCGATCACCAATGTCGAACAATCGGGAAAGACTGTCAGCAGGCATGCAAGCGGGAAGAAGCTGTATGAATGCGTGGATCTTGTGATCGATAACTGCTGTCCCCCCGGGGATGGCCTTCTGGAATTTGACGGGATCAGGACCGGACCGGCTTCAAGTATCGTGGGCATGAATCTGGTCAACATCGCTGCAACGGAAACGATCAGGAGATGTCTTGAAAAAGGCATCCGCCCGTATGTGTTCCAGTCACAGAATATCGACGGCTATAACAACGAAAGCATCATCAGAAAATTCCTGCACAGGATCCGCCATATCTGAAATTTCAAGAATGATAACACAATCCGTGAAATAGAGCGTGCAGACAGACGGCTATAATAAGAATGTAACTGGAGGAAAACTACGATGAGAAAGATTTTGCTGATCAGTCATTTCGGACTTGCCGGCGGCATGCTGAGTACGATGTCTTATTTCGGGATCGGCGGTGACAACTGCACTGCGATCAATGCGTATGAAAATGATCTGGACCCGAAAGCAGAGCTTGAAAAGTTCTGGGCGGGCGTCAGTGATGAAGACCAGGTACTGATCTTTACGGATATCATGGGCGGCAGCGTCAACCAGCTTGTTACTCCGTGTATTTCCAGACCGAACACCTATGTATTTGCCGGCATGAATTTCCCGATGCTGATAACGGCAGCTACGCTTCCTGAAGACGCATCAGAAGACGAGCTCCGCCTGGTGGCAACAGAAGCCAGGAACGGTGTGGTTCTGATGAATGACTTTGCGTTCAGCGCAGGCGGTGACGAGGACGAGTAAGTGAAAATGACGGCCGGTTTTTCATAACCGGCTGTTATTTTGTGAAATCTGAAAGATTCATGGACAAGAATATATTTCAAGCATTGTATTATCAAAAAAATAATTTTATGATTTTAGTTGTGTGGAGGAAGAGATAATGGAAAACAAGGTCGAAGAAGAAAGAAAAGAAGACGAAAAGAAATCGGAAGTTCATTCAAAATCTCTCACACTCGAAGAAATCGAAGAAGTCATGCGGGAAATCCGCTTCAGATAAACAGCATATCCGGTATTTACTGCCGGATTTTTTTATTGGAAGATTATGATAACGGATCGGAGGACTGTTTATGTGGGTGATCGCGGCGACATGGTGCATGGCACTGGACGGAGTCAGGAAAGCGTCAGGAATGCTGAAAGACGGTGCTGACGGCGCAGATGCGCTGGAAGCACTGATCACGGATGTGGAAAGCAATCCGGGATTTACATCGGTAGGATACGGAGGTTTGCCTGACCGTGACGGAAATGTCAGACTGGATGCCGGATTTATGGATGGTACGACACTGAATACCGGTGCTGTCATGAGCATATCCGGTTTTGCGTCCCCGTTCCGGATCGCCAGAAGTCTGAGCGGAAATGAAATGAATAATGTGCTGGCAGGAAGCGGCGCGGAAGCCTATGCGGCAGATCATGGATTTGAACAGAAGGATATGCGTACAGAACTGTCTGTCAGCCGTTGGACCCAGGCAGTACAGCAGACGCATCAGGCATACCGGGGACATGATACTGTCGGTGCGCTGGTGCTGGATGAGTCAGGAAACATTTATGCCGGGACATCAACATCCGGACTGTTCATGAAACTGCCCGGCAGGGTGGGGGACTCTCCTCTGGCAGGAAGCGGATTTTACGCGGATTCAGAGATCGGAGCCGCCGCTGCGACAGGACTCGGGGAAGATCTGATGAAGGGATGTATCTCATACGAGACTGTCCGTCTGATGAAAGAAGGACATACCGCACAGGAAGCATGCGAGCTGGCAGTAAAAGGACTCGACAGCAGGCTGAGAAAAGCAAGAGGAAGCGCAGGGGATCTGAGTGTGATCGCGGTATCAAAGAACGGTGACTGCGGAGCCTTCAGCAACATCAGTGAATTTTCTGTTGTGACCGCATCTGATACACAGGATCCATGTGTTTATCTGGTAAAGGAAAACGGAAACATACCGGCAGACCCTGCATGGATCAGAGCTTACATGGAACGCCACCACCAGTTCTGAAGACCGTGAATAATGTGCTTGAAATGGATTCGGAAATCATGTAAATTCACATTGTAGAACACGGAAGGTTCTGTGTTCTGCGGAAAATGAAAAGTCATATCAAAGGTAAAACGGACGACGAGTGTAAAGAAGGAAAACTGTTACCGGGAAAAGCTCTTAGTTCGTTTTCTTTTACAAAGGGAGGTGTGAATAAAAAACACAAAAATGCAAATTGCTCCAGTGAGATACGATCGTATGCTAATTTTTCTTTAACAGGATAAGTTATGGAGGTTAATGCCGTAATGGAAATCTACGGTTACGTTCGTGTCAGTTCAAAAGATCAAAATGAAGACAGACAGCTGATTGCAATACGTGAACTGAATGTTGAACCGGATCACGTATTCATTGACAAACAATCAGGCAAAGATTTCTGCAGACCGGAATATCTAAGACTGATGACAATCATCAGACCGGGAGACCTCATCTATGTAAAATCCATCGATCGTCTCGGAAGAAATTACGAGGAGATCCAGAACCAGTGGCGAATCATAACAAAAGATAAAATGGCAGACATATCGGTGATCGATATGCCGCTCCTGGACACACGAAGGGAAAAGAATCTGATCGGTACTTTTCTGAGTGACATCGTACTGCAGGTATTGTCATTTGTTGCGGAAAATGAACGCCAAAATATCAGACAGAGACAGGCGGAAGGGATCGCTGCAGCGAAAGCCAAAGGCGTAACGTTCGGAAGACCGCGCATTCAGGAACCTGATGATTTCGAAGAGATTTACATGGGATGGAAACAAAAAAAGATATCCCCGCGTGACGCGGCATATCTTGCCGGAATGTCGTTATCCGCATTCTATGCAAGGACACGGGCGAGGGAATAAGAATTAAGTACTGCCCGGGATTTCTGAAATGTCTACCTAAAAATACCAGTCGACAATTATATAAATGCTCATAAAAAGAACCATAACGAAAAAATCTTTTTACACAATGGTATTATTTGACCTAAAATTATGTTACTATTCGCATGTGTTATGTCAGTTTTAATCTTTGCTGAATTGTAGACATTAATACACTAAAAATAGTGATTAAATAAAATAAAAAATGACCATTAGTGCAATTTTGTTGGTCATATGATCTGTTTTCCAAAGTTTTTTAGAAATGAGAGGGACAGTATGAGCGGCCGGTTTGAACAAAAAACACATGAAACATTATTGAAACTGCTGAAAGTAAAGGATCTGGACAATATATCTGCGACGGACATTACAAATGATCTTGGTTTGACGAAGCAGGCATTTTATTATCACGCGAAAAACATCCCCGATTATATCTGCGGACAGATCCGTAAACACGTACAGAAATTGACAGATGACTGCGGAAACAACGTCAATAAGCTCTTGTCAGCAGCGGAACAGGGTATGCTGTATTTCCGGGAGAACCGGATCATTATGGATGCTATTATGAAATCCGAAAAACGAAGCATATATCTTAACTGTCTGTATGACAGTATCACAAGTGAAACAGAAAAAGTGCTGACCAGGCATTTAAAAAAGCTTCCGGTGGATCCTGATGACGATGATAAAGCTGCGCTCACCGATTTTATTTCAGGTACGATTTATGGATTGCTCAAAAACGATCTGGAATCCGGTATGTCAAAAGAACCGGAACATAATATTGAACAGTATAAAAGATATTACGGGAAGGCCATTTCTGTAAATATTGAAAAATTTCTGAAAAAAATTTGAACATCATTCAAACAAATGAATATTTTTATCATACCGGTAAAGCATCGAATACTTACTGATGATATAATATTATTTGACAACCATATATTATTGTCATAAATATCATCATGAGGCCAAACTAAGGTAGTGCCTTCTCCATATATGCATTCTTATTAATCATCGTTACCGAAGCCTTGTATGAGGAGGCTGTATGCCCAAAAAGTTTGACCGGAAAATGAGAGCTGCACTGGAAACATTATTACAAGATCATTCCCTGGATAGTATTACTGTCAGTGACCTTACGACAACAGCAGGAATTACACGCCCTGCCTTCTATTATCATTTCAGTTCCGTCCGGGAATATGTCGAAGACACACTTGAAAAACAACTGAAAAAGGTGTTTGAAAAGCATCCTGATGAGCTGGATGCGATCCCTGCCGCACTGATGGATCTGCTCGAAGCGTTCAAAGAGCAGAGTATGTACATCACGAAGATCTACGAATCCGGATATTATCAGGCATATCAGGAGAAACTGAAAACGCTTCTGACTGAAGTTTTCACAGAACGTACAGCAAAGTATCTGAAGGACAGAAATGAACATGTGACTTGGAGAGACAAAAGGCTGTTTGTCAGACTTGCTGTAAATTCCTGCATTGAACTGGTCGAGGTATATTTCAGCCAGAATATGCATGCGGATCCTGCTGTACTGATGGCAAAATACCGTATCTATCTTGGAAGACCGTTTTCGCAGATATTATCCGATTTTTCTGTATAGCCTGAATGAGTAATACAATTGAGGGGAAGCAATGGTATGAAACTTGATGAGAAAAAAGCCGATAAAAAGCGACGTATGATGGCGGCGGCTTTTGAGTGCTTCAATGAAAAAGGGTTTATGAATACCGCGATCAACGACATCTGTACGAAAGCAGGTGTCGCCAAGGGGACATTCTATTTATATTTCGATGATAAAAACGCGATCTATGATGACCTTGTTGATCACTGTTCCAAACTGGCCTGCGAGCGCATTTATTCTGCCCTGTATGATTCCGGCGATGTGAGTGCGGAAGAACTGATGATCAGCATTCTTGATGAACTGATCGCGCAGGGAAAAAAACAGAGCGTCATGTACAGATTCCTCGGTACCGCCCTGAAATGGCCCTCGCTGTCTGATGACAGCAATGACCTGATCATGCGGATGAGAACAAGTCTGGATCATATTACTGACGAAGCCAGGAAGCAGAAAGACCTGCGGATGGTGCTGGAACTGCTGTATACGTACACCGGGGTCATCTATGCGTCATTGACAAGGAACGAACCAGCGGATCCGGAGATCTGCAGGGAAGACCTGATCAGGATGACACATCTGGTTTTGAATCAGGAATGATGAGGACTGCGGTCTTAATCATTTCAGGATCGGTTTGTCTGAACTGATCTTTTTTTGTTGTGCTACAATGAACTCAGCTGCAGCGGCTTTCGGAAATGATGAGTGCTATGAAACAGATGTGGGACGAGATCACGAGACATAAGACAAGAACGGCCATGTTTTCTGCGGCCTTTTTTGTGTCCGGAATACTTCTGATCCTTTCCCTGGCTGTATCTTCCGCGGCACAGAATGCGAAGATTCTTGCCAGAAAATCCATGCGCGCGGCTGTCAGCTATGAGGTGGATCATGACGGTTTCTGGGAACACATCAGCACCATTGATGATGACGATGAATTCAGCCGTGAATATCAGAACTATCCCCATCTGTCACAGGAAACTGCGGAGATGATCGCGGAAGATACAAGGGTCGCTGCGGTGGACTTCATTACTTCATCACCGGTATATTCATCCGGATTTCATCATGTACCGGCCGGCAGCGAGGACGGGATCGATTCCTACATCGATGAAGGCGGCGGCGAGATCTTCTGGCAGGAACCGGATATCATGATCTGCGCGGTCCGCTATCCCGCATTGATTGAAATAGCGGAAGGCACATGGACGCTGAGGGAAGGCAGGTTCCTGGATGAGTCAGATACCGCAGGCGCGGAAAACAACGCGTTGATCACATCGGAACTGGCCGATCTGAACGGATTGAAGCCGGGTGACCATTTCCATGTTGACTTTGCGGGAAGCAGGGAAGCTGCTGATATGAAAAGTGCAGGCATGGATATTTCCGGGTTCGGAATGACATTGACGGTGGTCGGTGTTTATGACACGGAAAACATTGTTGATCCCCAGAGCGAACAGTACTGGACCATGAGTCCATGTGAGTCCCCGGCCAACACAGTGGTCATTCCCGCCGGTACGCTGGATAAAGAACTGGCAGAGGACAAAGCGCTTGAAGAGGAATACTGGAAAAGACAGGGGGCTGCCGGAAACAAGGAAGAAGAACCTTCGGAACCAGAACCGGACAGTGTTGTATTTCTTCTCGACGATCCTCTGCACACAGAAGCGTTTATCAAGGACAATGCCGCAAAACTGGCTGACTACACATTCCTGAACGACGGCACGGAGCGCTTTGAGGCGCTGGTCAGGCCGCTGGATATGAGCATTTTCTTTACCCGTATAATGGTCGGTATCCTGACCGCTGCCATGATCGTCATTACGGCTCTTGCCTCAGCACTTGTGATCAGAAACAGACAGGAACAGACCGGACAGCTGTACAGGCGCATCCTGTCATTGCTGTTTATCCCGGCAGCGGCAGGACTGATCCTTGCCTTTGCGGCAGGGACTGCCCTGTCATCCGGAACGGAAAAGATCATGAGCAGATACCTGGACCGGTTTGAACTGCAGGCCGGAGAAGAACTGGCAGCTGAACAGGTCCTGCCTTGGATCTCTGAGGAGAACTGCTTCACGGAGGTCAGTCCTGCGGAAATGCTCGGGCAGTATCACGTGAAAGTGACACCCGGTACAGTTCTGGGTATGCTGGGGAGCGGCGCGTGCATCCTTCTGGCAGGAGCCCTGATCCCTGCATATCTGCTTGGCAGACAGAAGAAGGAAATGACCGGGAGCTGATGATCCCGGTACTGCAGACCATATGAAAATGCGGAGTACAGATCATATGCTTCTCCGCATTTTTGTTTTCGATCCGCAGCCGGGAGCAGCGTTATTCAGCTCCCCTTATCCGGTACGGCATATCCTCTTTGATATGGCAGTCATAGCAGATATTGAACGGATAATTCCAGGAGAGTTCTTTCCCGCATCTTCTGCATCGTTTCGGTGTCAGTTTCTGTTCTGACAATATCTGCATGATCGCCGCGGACAGATTCTGGCGGATCACGGATATGGTCTCACAGCATTCCGTATCCCGGGTGATCCTTCTGCTGTATCCGTACAGCAGATCCATACGCCGGTATTCTGTTTCCAGCGCCTGGATATCACCGTAGGAAACCGTATACCGGGCATGCTCGAGATAACCGGAAAGATCGCAGTGTTTATCTTGTGCCTCATGACGGACAAAGTCCATCCAGGTATCCCAAAGCTCAGGAGTACGGATATCAAACGGGATCATGACGAGCTGATAGATCAGATCCTTATCCTTGAGATACGCTTCGGCGGCTTTTGCCAGATCGATCTGATCATCGATATCGCCTTTCAGGAGGCCTTCCAGAACTTCCATATTCTTCCACCGCTCAAGCGTCTCCGACAGGGAACAGTCGAGCTTCAGCAGAATATCGGGGAAAGAAATATATGCCTTCTGGACCTTCTTCGGCTCGGCATGAAACAGCTTCAGGAAACGTCTGCGGTCTCCTGCAGACGCGGCATACCCGGTATCATAGAGACCTTTTCTGCCGGCTCTTCCAGCGATCTGCAGGACTTCGGAAGAGGTCAGGAACCGTTTTCCGTAACCGTCGAATTTCTGCATCTCAAGGAATACGATCCTCTGGATCGGAAGATTCATTCCCATGCCTACCGCGTCGGTTGCGACGAGCAGTTCCGTTTCTCCTTCCGCAAATCTGCGGGCTTCGTTATGGCGCACATCATACGGCAGCGCACCGTAGATGATGGATACGGTCCGGTTCATTCTCTGCAGTTCTGCCGCCACAGCATGTACATTCCGGCGTGAGAAGACGATCAGCGCGTCACCTTTTTCCGCGTCTTTCAGACTGCTGTCAAAGGTCTTCTCTTCCGCGATCAGCGGTGTAAAGCGCTCATGGCGGATGACGGTATATTCATCTTTGCAGTCCTCGACGATCCGGATCAGCAGGTCCAGCGCTTCCGGGGCGGTACAGACCTGGATCTCATCCGCGTACAGACCGTACATGGCAGCGGACCAGGAGCCGCCTCTGGAACGGTCACCGATCATCTGCGCTTCATCAATGACGGCGCATTCATAGTGATAGGAGGTATCCAGCATCTCGATCGTGGATGCCGTAAAGACAGAACCTTCTTCCCGGATCTCTTCTTCACCGGTGATCATGGTACAGCTGCCGGTCAGATTCCGGATATTCTCATACTGTTCATATGCCATCAGGCGCAGAGGCGCCAGATAAATGCCCCTGGAAGTCTCAACCAGCCTGTGCACAGCGTCATGTGTTTTGCCGGAATTTGTCGGCCCGACATGGATGACGAACTTCCTGTGAAGACTGCGGGCAAGCGGGAACATGTCGGTATAGCGGTCGGGAATGGTTTCCAGGATCGTCGTGCGCAGCTTTTCCTCGCGAGCTTCATGTTCTTCGTATTCCGTCTTTGCGGTGCGGAAGAATTTGCTGCGGGAAACAAGCGCGGATACTTTTTCATGTGTATAGCGGGCGAGGATCTCATCGATCAGTTTTCCGGGAATATCGGACTGCAGAACGATATTATACAGTCCCGAGATCCCTTCCTGGTCGAGCCCGGAGATATCTTCTGTATGTGAGAGGATCCAATGGGTGAGATAGTCCGCGTACAGGGTATCGACATAGGTGTATTCACCCGGGATATGCAGGAATTTTGCAATATTGAGCAGAAGATTGATCTGTTCAAAGAACAGGGGGAAGCAGTCAATGTTCAGCTTGACCGGAACCAGCGGACGGGAAGGCCATCCGTTCGGTTCGCGGAAATAATACAGCGTGCGGGTCCGGAAGCCGCGGTCGGCAGAATGGAAAATGTCCGACAGTATTTCATCTTTTCTCAGGCTCCAGATCTGCTCTGCGAGATCTCCGGCATTCTTCAGGAAGGCTTTGCGTTTTTTCCTGTTTAAAACAAAAACATAATGCTCATATCCGCGGATACGCTTACCGGCTTTCAGGTCATTTTCAATAAACTCCCGGAATGCAGCATATTCATCCCTGATCTCTTCACTCTGTTTTTCCAAGGGAAGACTCAGGTACTTCATGTCTTCAGTCTCCCGGAAATACTGATCGACCGCCTGCAGGTATTCTTCCGAGGCAAGATATTTGCGGGATGCGTCCTTTGAGGGGATCCGTTTGAATTTCTGCTTCAGAAAACTGTCGCGCAGTCTGCGCTCTTCTTCTTTTCTGCGGATCATCAGATAGGTCTGATATACTGTTTCTTCCGTTATTTCTGAGGATTTGCGGTGCATAGAACATCCTTTCATCTGCTTATAATATACGCAATTTTATCCGTTTCCTGCCAATATATGGAAAATCCGTACGGAAACTCAGGATCAGCTCACAAAGGAGGCATGTTATGCAGTTCCTTCTGCCCTGTATGAAGTTTTCTGCTGAATATGCTTTTTTGCGTCTGATGCTGGTGCTAGAATTAATTCTGTATTTTTCAGGAGGAATGGAAGATGGATGAGAAACGGCTGCTGAGAGTTCTTGAAAATGATCCCAGGATCACGGTCCGCGATCTGGCGGATATCATGAACGAAAGCGAAGATGAAGTACAGCGTGTCAAAACACGTCTTGAAAACGACCACATCATCTGCGGATACCATACAGTCATCAACTGGGATAAGGCGAACACGGACCACTGCAGTGCCGTGATCCAGGTCAGTGCCAAGCCTGAGCGGGATACCGGATATGACAGGATCGCCCGGAGGATCGCACGTTTTTCCGAAGTGACGAACCTGTATCTGACAAGCGGAGGAAGCGAGTTCCTCGTCATGATCGAAGGAAAGACCATGCGTGAAGTCTCTGACTTTGTTGCCATGAAGCTTGCCCCGATCGAAGGTGTGACCGCTACCGTAACATGTTTCCTGCTGAAACAGTATAAAGTCGCGGGGATCATACTGGATGATGAAGAAGTTCTGGATGAGAGAAAGCTGGTACAGCCATGAGCGCTGAACGTTTTTTGAGCAACCGTATCCGGCCGATCTCCGACTCGCTTCTCTGGCAGTTCTTTAATCTTGCCAAAACGGTTGACAATGTGATCTCGCTGAGTGTCGGTGAACCTGATTTCCTGACACCCTGGCATATTTCGGAAGAAGGTATCTACGCGATCGAAAAGGGAAGGACTTATTATCCTCCCACACTTGGCCTGACAAGACTGCGTACAGGGATCATCAGATATTATGAACGGCGTTTCAATGTGACCGGTTATGATGTGTCCAACGTGCTTGTGACAGTCGGGGCCAGTGAGGCGATCGACCTGGTTGCCAGGTCTGTCCTGAACCCCGGTGATGAGTGCATCGTGCTGGATCCGGGCTATGTGGCATATGAGCCGGCAGTCCTGCTGGCCGAGGCAAAGCCCGTGTACCTGAAGCTCAGGGAAGAAGACGGGTTCAAGCTGACGCCGGAAGCGCTTGAGGCATGCATTACCGACCGTACCAAGATGATCATCCTGAATTACCCGAGCAATCCGACAGGCGGCATCATGAGTAAGGAAGACTATGAAAAGGTCATTCCGATCCTCAGGAAACACGATATTCTCATCGTTGCCGATGAGATCTATCTGGAGCTGACATATGACCAGAAGCCGTACTCGATCGGCTCGTTCCGGGAGATCCGCGACCAGCTTGTGATCGTCAGCGGTTTCTCCAAGGCATGGTCCATGACTGGCTGGAGACTGGGCTATATGATCGCGGACGCGGACATGATCCATGCATGCAACTCCATACATCAGTACTCAACGATGGGACCGGCAACACCCGCACAGTTTTCCGCGATCGAAGCGATCGGTGCCCGCAGCGACTCGGACATCGAGCGTCATTTTGAGTCATTCAAAAACCGCAGGAATTTCCTGACAGCACAGCTGAACAGGATGGGCCTGTATACACCGCTGCCGGAAGGAGCTTTCTACGTCTTTGCCAATATCAAGCCGACAGGTCTGAGCAGCTATGACTTCTGCCTGCGTCTTCTGCAGGAAGAAAGGGTATGCATCATCCCCGGCACAGCCTTCGGACCGAGCGGGGAAGGGTATGTCAGAATGTCCTACGCCTACAGTCTGGAAGAGCTGAAAACAGCCTGTGAGCGCATCGAGAAATTCCTTTCACAGTTTGATATGAAACACGGAACAGAGGCCTGAACACCTCTGTTTTTGCCTGGTTTCTTGACAGGCAAAATGTTTTCGAATACTATTTGGCTATATTTGTCCCTTAGGCACAGAAGGAGGAAGCTTCCTATGGATGATGGCGGTAGTATAACGCCCCTGCTTATTACGATACTGCTGATATTATTCGCGGATTTTGCTGCGGTCAGCGAAACAGCTCTGGCATCGGTTTCAAAGGTCAGAATGAAAACGCTTGCGGACCGCGGAGATCAGAGAGCACAGCAAGTCCTGGATGCTTTGGATAATTTTGACCGTACGATCAGTACCCTGCTGATCTGCACGAATATAGCGCACCTGGCGGTTGCGTCCATCGTTACGGTGGAGGTGACGAAACGCTGGGGTCTTTCTGCTGTAACCCTGTCGACACTGATCACATCCCTTGTCGTATTCTTTGCGGCGGAGATGCTGCCGAAAAGCATTGCCAAGAAATACAGTGAAAAACTGTCACTCTGGTGCATACCGTTCCTGACATTCCTGATCGGACTGTCCCGCCCGGTCTCCCTGCTGCTCGCGGCGATCGGAACCTTCGCGTCCCGCTTCGTCAAAGGGGATCCACCTGTCTCGGCAACGGAAGAAGAGATCCAGGATATCATTGAAGACATGACGGAAGAGGGTACTCTTGATGAAGAACACGGGGACCTCATTTCGTCGGCGCTTGAATTCAATGACCTGACTGTGGAAAGCATCCTGACACCGCGTGTTGATGTATGCGCGCTTGATATCGACGCTTCACCCGAGGAGATGCTGGAAGAGATCCGTACCCAGAATCACAGCCGTCTGCCGGTATATGAAGGCAACATCGACCACATCATCGGCATTCTTCAGATCAGAAAGTATATCCGCTCTTATCTGAAAGAAGGCGCTTCGGTAGATGTCCGTTCCATGCTCGATGAACCGTTCTACGTAACGGAAAACGCCAAGATCGATGAACTGCTGCCGAAAATGAGCCGTGAACGGCAGAGCATTGCGATCGTTACGGACCATTACGGAGGAACTGTCGGCATCGTGACGACAGAAGACATCCTGGAAACACTGGTCGGTGATATCTGGGATGAAGATGATGTTGTGGAAGATCCCTGCATCGATCTGAAAAACGGCAGCTGGCTCGTGGATGCCGAAGAAACGGTTACGGATACATTCTGGAATATCGGCTTTGACAATCCGGAAGAAGATGAATCCCTGTCCAACAAACGTATCGGTGAATGGGTGTTCGAACACTTCCAGGAAGTTCCTTCAGTACAGGAATCCTTTGATTATCACGGACTGAAGGTATCTGTTGCCAGCATGGACCATAACAGGATCCTGAAGGTCATGATCAGACTGCCGAAGGATAAGAAGGAAGGAGAGGAAACAGTATGACGATCTATTTCGTAATTGCCGGAATCGTCCTGTGCATTTATCTGTCCAACTTCTTCTCCGGCGCAGAAATGGCATATTCTTCCTGCAACCTGCTCCGTCTGGAGAATGAACGTGATGCCGGTTCCGTACCGGCAGCGATCGCTGTTTATATTGCAGAGCATTTTGATGACGCGCTGAGTTCGATCCTGATCGGAAACAACCTTGTCAACATTGCCAGCTCATCGCTCGCTACAGTCGCGGTCCTGCTGCTGACGGGGAGCGATGAAATGACATGGCTGGCGACACTGGTTCTGACGATCCTTGTCATTATCTTCGGTGAGACCATTCCCAAGATCACTGTTAAAAAAGGTGCGAACAGGTTTGCGATGAAATACGCGTATCCCATCAGGATCCTGATGTTCATCCTGAAACCCGTTGTGGTGATCGTTGTCGGGCTGGTGAATCTGCTGACCCTGTTCATGAAAGGGGAAGCCGATCCGGAAGATACAGATGAGAAGGTAGAAGAACTGCAGTCGATCATTGAAACGGCAGAAAACGAAGATGTCATCGATGAAGAAGAGAGCGAACTGGTACAGGCCGCGATCCATTTTTCGGATGTATCCGCCTCGGAAGCGATGACTGCCAGGGTCGATGTGCTTGCGATCGATATTGACAGTGTCTGGCAGGATATCCTGGATGTCATTGAGGAAACGCACTATACGCGTATTCCCGTATATGAAGGCAGTATCGACCATATTATCGGCGTTCTGCATATGAACAGATTCCTGAAGGCACTGACGGAGAATGATTATGTGGATATCCGCTCACTGCTGATGGAACCCTGCTATGTCTATAAAACGACGAAGCTTCCGGAAGTACTGAACACATTCCGCAAAGCTCGCCAGCATCTTGCGGTCGTTGTGGACGAGTACGGCGGAACACAGGGCATCATTTCCATGGAAGACGTTCTGGAACAGGTCGTCGGCGATATCTGGGATGAAAGTGATACCGTCCAGGATGAAGTGGTGCAGAGAACGGAAACGGAATATGAGATCGACGGCGATATGCCGATCACCAGCTTCCTGGATCTGCTCGGCATCCGCGAAGATGACTTTGACTGTGAAAGCGAAACAGTAGGCGGCTGGACGATCGAGCACTACGGAACATTCCCCAAACCGGGAAATTCATTCAATGACCATGGATTTACCCTGACGGTCCTTGTGATGGGCGACCACCGTGTCGAGAAGGTCCTGGTAAAACTGGATCAGGAAGAAGAAAAGTAAATACAGCAGAAGGTTTCCCGAGAACTGCCGGTTCAAGGGAAACCTTCTTTCCTGTTAAGTGAGTATACGCTAGTGTTCTGCGGATCATGAAAAGCAGGCAGCGGTTCCGCTGAAACGATCAGAAGAAGAAAATATGCATGATGACGCAAAAAAAATGATTGCCTTTGTGTCTCTGTTCCGCTATAATCTTCTTCGCGAGTAGAGAAATCTGCTCCTTGCCAGAAATGGCCGTATAGACCAGAAGGAGGTGTACAAGATGAAAAAGTATGAAGTCATGTACATCGTCAATGCGAATGTTGAAGAAGAAAAGCGCACTGCTCTGATCGAATCCCTGGCTGGAATTATCACAGACCACGGCGGAAAGATCACAAAGACAAACGAGTGGGGCATGCGCGACTTCGCTTACGAAATTGACGACATGACCAAAGGTTACTATGTAGTAGTAAACTTTGAGGCCGACAACGAATGCGTAGCAGAATTTGACCGTCTGATGCGTATCAACGCAAATGTTGTTCGTTTCCTGATTACCCGTGACGAAGCTCCGGTTCAGGAGGCAAAGAAGTGAATCGTGTCGAATTAGTGGGCAGACTGACGAAAGATGTAGAAGTCAGAAAGACACAGAGTAATCTTTCTGTAGCATCATTCACAGTTGCCTGTGATCGCCGCGTTTCCAGAGATCAGCAGAATCAGGGCCAGCAGACAGCTGATTTTATCAGCTGTGTAGCCTGGAGACAGACAGCTGATTTCCTTGGCTCCTATGCACGCAAAGGCGCAATGGTCGCAGTTGAGGGAAGAATTCAGACCCGCAATTACGATGACCGCGACGGCAAGCGTGTATATGTAACAGAAGTCGTAGCTGATCACGTTCAGCTTTTGGAATCACGTTCTCAGTCTCAGGCAAGGCAGGACACAGCTCCGACTTATCCTTCCTACCAGAGTGAACCGCAGAACGATCCGTTCGGAACAAATGATTTCAACAGTGCTGACTTTAACACAGGGCCGGGTCTTGATATTTCAAGCGATGACCTGCCTTTCTAAGAAACGAAGGAGAAAAACATGGCTTACAGGAAACAGAGAATGGGTGGCCGTAAAGTTTGCTACTTTACAAAAAACAACATCACCTATATCGACTATAAGGATGTCGAACTTCTGAAGAAGTTCATTGGCACAAACGGAAAGATCCTTCCGAGACGTGTCACGGGTACAAAGGCAAAGTATCAGCGTATGCTGGCTGTTGCGATCAAGCGTGCCCGTCAGATGGCACTCCTGCCTTACGTCGGAGAGTAACAAGCACATTGCCGTCAGAAATGACGGCTTTTGTTTTGGATTAAATACAGTTAACATATTATGTAAAGATTCTGGGGAGGTTATATGCGTCTTGAAAAAAGAAAAGCAGCGGAATATGCGGTATATGTCATACTGTTTCTGTTTTTTGTACTGATATTTCACTGGTCACCGCTTGCCGGGGATGACTGGGTCTACGCCAGTGAAGTACGTTATTCCAATGCGATCGCGCAGACGGCATATGCGTATATGACATGGTCAGGCAGGGTCCTGAGTGAATTCTGGGGTTTTGTATTTACCGACCGCAAGATCATATGGGAGATCTCCGGAGCGCTTCTGATGGTACTGACGGTATGGGCTGTTCTGAAACTGGAGCGGAAGCCGTACCGGATCACGGATGTTCTGTTTGCTGTATTCCTGGTCCTGACGGTACCGCGGATGATCCGTACACAGACTTATACGTTTGCTGTTGGTTATGCGGCATACTTTATACCGATCCCGCTCTGGCTGATCCATCTGAACCTGCTGAAAGGATATCTGTTTGAGGACAGAAAGTCTGCAGGCAGTGTGATAATAATGGCCATCCTGAGTGT
The DNA here is from genome assembly GCA_017432325.1 of Solobacterium sp. Classification (GTDB taxonomy): domain Bacteria; phylum Bacillota_I; class Bacilli_A; order Erysipelotrichales; family Erysipelotrichaceae; genus Bulleidia. The sequence continues at coordinate 28,996 of JAFRJJ010000060.1, forward strand.
TATCATACCGCTGCATATGGAAAACATGTCAGTACTTCTGGCGTTTACAAACTTCGCGGCAGTCGTATACGCGCTGTATATGAAGAAGTGTGACAGGAATCTGTGGATCCTGCTGGGATGTGCGGCTGTCGGCTGTCTGATCATGTTCCTGGCTCCCGGAACAGCCGTCAGGCTGGAAGATGATTTCTCACAGACGGAAGCACTGAATCTGTCCCGTATCGTGAATAACTGGAAGCCGTTCCTCTATATGTCGCTGTATTTTGCGGACGCGGTCAACACATGCCTGTGCGTGATCATGGCCGCAAAGCTCTGGTTCCGGGAAAACAGGAGCCGTACTGATCTTTTGTGCATCGCTGTATTCGCGGCGGAACTGGTCCTGACAGGGACGAACGGTTTCGCGAATCCCTTCATCGATACGCTCTGGTGCGTCATCTGGTACGGAACACTGATCTATGTACTTCGCAGCAATCCGCTGCAGGTATTCCTGGTGCTCGGCTGTCTGGCGGCCGACGGGATCATGGTGCTTTCACCAAGCTTTCCCGAACGTACCGCGGTATACGGCGTATACTGCATGATCGCTCTGACAAGCCTGCTGCTGCGCGAGCTTCCGCTGCGCATCAGACTTGAAAAAGCGCTGACATGCCTGTGCGCGGTTGGTGTCCTGCTCGGCTTTGCGCACTTCGGAAGGATCTATTATCTGGTACATCAGATCAACGTTGTCCGCATTGCCCAGGTCAGATATTATCAGAAGCGTCCCGATACAGGAGAAGCCTGGTTCCTGGCATATCCCCCGGGAACGATCCATTCAGCCAACATCGATTATGAAGAAGATGTTGATCACATATGGGGTTTCAAGGAATATTATTACCTGAATCAGGCCATGCATCTGAATTTCTACTACCTGGAGAATTATGACAGACAGTCGATCATGGCTGAGCTGCCAGAAGAGTAAACACTGCCGGCGGAAGCCGGCTTTTGTGACGGAATTCTGAAAATCACGCGTCATAAGGTGTTGAAATTTCGTAGTATGCTATAATAACTTGGTCCGATTCCGGATGATTTGTTTTTAGTATACTCAGGAGCAGAAATGAACAGTAATGTAAGAAAAATTACAGACGGCGCGATGATGTGCGCGATCATTGGCGTGATGCTTGTCGCAGACCGTTTCCTCGGCGGATTCTTTTCCGGGACTTTTATGTTTGTGCTTCCGCTCCCGATGGTATTCTTTTCCACAAAGTACGGTATGAGAGACAGCTGGATGGTCCTTGCGGCGATGTCATTCCTTGCGTTTATCATCAGCGGACCGCAGATGCTGTTCTATATCGCGGCAGAAGGACTGCTCGGCCTGATCTACGGAGCAGGCGTACATGATCATAAACCTGCGGAGCATCTGATCATCAGCGCTATCGTGATCGCGGTGTTTGTCAATGTCATCAGTATGGTCGTTCTGGCAGCCTTCTTCGGATACGATCTGACGGAAGACATCGCATACATGCAGAACTTTATGGAAAGCACCGCAGCAGCTTCAGGCGTCGCGGTTCCTCCTACACTGACAAATGCCGAGACATTGAAGACGCTCCTGATCGTCGGTGCTGTTATAACAGGCATCCTGGAAGGCTTTGTAACGCATATGCTCTCCAGGATCATGATGAAGCGTCTGCGCCTGCGCGTAGAACCGATCAGGCCTGTCGCTTACTACTATCCGCCCAAATGGACCGGTTATCTGGGATTTGCCGGATTTGTCGCATATGAATATGCAATGCTGAGACCGTTCGCCGACCCGCTGGCGCAGAACGCGTGTGTCGGGCTCGGTGTGCTTGGTGTTGTATATCTGCTCGCTTTCGGGTGCGTATTTATCCTGATATTGTTTACGCGCAACAGAAGAAAGGGCTCTCCGATGATCGGTCTGCTTGCTTTCCTGCTGCTTTTCATAGCACCGATCATGATGGTTATAGTGGGCTTCCTGTATATCACGACTGACATCCATCAGAGGCTGCTGGAAGGAGATACAACAAATGCAGAAAAAAATGACTGAATTCAGAAGAACAGTCCTGATCGTTCTGGCAGTTCAGGCAGGCCTCATTACCCTGTTCTGGGCAGCAATGGGGAAGACCGCCTTTGTGTCGGTCCTTGTATTTGCGGCAGAAGCGGTCCTCAGCTGGTATCTTCTGGACCATTTTGAAAACTTTACGGTCGAGCATTCCGCGGGCGTCGGGGAAATGCTGGATCTTGCCAGCAAGGATGCATTCATGTACGGTCAGGTCGGGATCCTGTTCTATGACGATGAGCACATCATCACATGGATGAGCGATTTGTTCAAAGAACGCGGCATCAACCGTGTCGGCAGAAAGCTGCTGGTATGGCTGCCCGAAGCGGAGGACCTGATCAGCGGAAGCAGTGATTCCGAACGTGTACGTCTGGATGACAGATGGTACGAGATCACACGCGCGGAAGACGGACCGATCCTGTATTTCCGGGATGTTACGGACAGGGAAGAGTACCGCAGCCTGTATCAGGACAGCCGCGCCATTATCGGTATGGCATCGCTCGATAACTATGAAGAAAGTACACAGTACGAAGATGAAGCGGTCGTATCCGCGATCAATGTAGCGGTACGCACACCGCTGACGGAATACTGCAGGGAACACGGCATCCTCGTAAAGAGGATCAACAACTACCGGTATCTGCTGGTATTGAATGAAAAGATCTTCAGCGCCCTGATGGCAGACCATTTCCAGGTACTGAACACAGTCCGCAAGGCTGCCCAGAAACAGGAAGTTTCCATTACGCTATCCATGGCATTTGCCAGAGGTGCGGACAGTTATGAGGAACTGGATGAAATGGTCGTCAAGCTCCTTGACCTTGCCCAGAGCCGCGGCGGTGACCAGGTCGCCGTACAGACAGCCGGAGAAGACGTTCAGTACTTCGGCGGTTCTTCCGAAGCTACCGAGAAGCGCAGCCGTGTCAGAGTCAGAGTCATGGCGCACACGCTCAGGGAAATGATCCTGAGAAGCTCCAATGTCATTATCTGCGGACACAGGAATGCGGACTTTGACTGCATCGGCTCTGCGATCGGCGCAGCCAGGATCGCGGAAGCGCTGCATAAGCCCTGCAGCATCATTGCCAAGACCGGCGGCATCGAAGAAAAACTGGGTGCTGTTATCGCGGAAAACCTGGAAGAACTGACCCAGGAAGTCAATTTTGTCACAGAAAACGAAGCGCTGAATCAGCTGCAGGACAACACGCTTGTGATCATGGTCGATCATCATAATCTCAAGCAGTCCAACGGCTCCAAGGTGCTGGAAAAAGCAAAGAAGATCGCGATCATCGATCACCACCGCAGATCCACGGAGATCGGTGTGAAACCGATGTTCCTGTATATTGAAGCTGGCGCGAGCAGTGCCTGTGAGCTGATCACGGAACTGCTGCCGTACATTTCCAACAGGATCGAACTGAGCCCGCTCGACGCTACGATCATGCTGGCGGGAATGACGATCGATACGAGGAACTTCCGTGTCCGTACCGGAACGAGAACGTTCGACGCGGCCAGCGCGCTGCGCAGATACGGTGCTGATCCGATGATGGTCGGAGAGTACCTCAAGGACACTTATGAGCAGTTTGAACAGAAAACAAACGCGCTGTCCGGAAGCCAGATCTATGAGAACGGTGTGGTGATCACACCGGTCAAAGGCACTGTCCTGTCACGTGCCATGATGAGCCAGACAGCAGATACGCTGCTGCAGGTGCAGGGTGTGGAAGCTGTGTTCGTCATTGCGGATGATTCCGACAACGAAACCGCGATCAGTGCCCGCTCCAACGGAAAGATCAATGTACAGGTGATTATGGAGCGTATGAACGGAGGCGGCCATATGACAGCTGCTGCCATGCAGAGACCCAGATGCAGTATCGATGATGTGCATAAGGAACTGCTTGATGTATTGGAAGATTATTTCGGGGAGGCTGAATCAAATGAAAGTAATACTGAAAACTGATGTGAAGAAAGTCGGAAAACGCGGCGAGATCGTTGATGTTTCCGACGGTTATGCAAGAAACTATCTGATCGCCAGAGGACTGGCAGTACCGTCCACAGAACGTTCCATGGAGATCCTTGCCATTCAGAAGGAAGACGAAAAGAAGCTTGACGAAAAGAACCGCGCAGAAGCACAGGCTCTGGCGGATGAACTTGCGAAGAAAACATTTACGTTCCAGGTCAATACCGGCAAAGACGGTAAAGTATTCGGATCTGTTTCAACAAAGCAGATCGTCCAGGAACTGCAGAAGCAGAATATCAAGGTCGACAAAAAGAAGTTCCTTGATACAGCCCCGATCACAGGTCTGGGCGTAACAAAGGTCAGGGTCGAACTTTATAAAGGTGTTGTCGCAACACTGAACATTCAGTTAAAGGGAAGCGAGTAAACGTATGCCTGTAGGTGTATTGCCTTCGGCACCGGAAGCGGAAGCCAGCCTGCTGGGCACCATGATGGTGTATCCGAATGCCGCGAGAACCGGTATGGAAGAAGGATTAAGTGAAGATGACTTTTTCGTCGATGTGAACCGCCGTATTTTTACTGCGGTCTCTTCTCTGTATCACGAAGGGTCTCCGGTCGATCTGACAACGGTATCCACCCGCCTGAAGGACCTGGGACAGCTTGAGCTGGTCGGAGGCTTCGCATATCTGACTTCATTGACGGATGCTGCGGTAACAAGCCACAACACAAAGCACTATGTTGCCCTGATCCATGATAAGGCGGTGCTGAGAAAGCTGATCGAAGCAGCGCAGACGATCGTGGAAGAGGGAACCAGCGGACAGGCGGATATCAACGAATATCTGGATCAGTCGGAAAAAGCGATCCTGGATGTTTCCAGAAGCAGACGCGTATCGGAATTCAAGGGTTCTCCGGAACTGATGACAAGTGTTCTGGACATGATCCAGAAGATGTCGGACAACCATTCCGATATCACCGGTCTGAAAACGGGATTCCGTGACCTGGACCATGTGACCCACGGTCTGCAGAAGGGTGACCTGATCATCCTGGCAGCGCGTCCTTCCATGGGAAAGACCGCGGTCGCCCTGAACCTGGCGCTAAATGTCGCCCTGTACCAGCCCAAACAGGCAGTCGCTATCTTCTCGCTGGAAATGGCTGCCGAACAGCTGGCAATGAGACTGCTGAGCGCGCGCAGCAGGGTAGCCGGCGATAAGCTGAAGACCGGTTATCTGACCAACGAAGAATGGAACCGCGTCAATGAAGCGGCAGGCGAGCTCAAGATGCTCAAACTGTACGTCGACGATACACCCGGTATCAAAACGACCGACATCTTCAGCAAGTGCCGCCGTCTGCAGGCGGAACAGGGACTGTCCCTGGTGCTGATCGATTATATTCAGCTGATCACCGGTAATTCCAGCGGCAGAAATGAAGTGAACAGACAGCAGGAAGTGTCGGAGATCTCGAGAAACCTGAAAGCTCTTGCGCGTGAATTGGGCGTTCCGGTCATTGCGCTTTCCCAGCTGAGCCGATTGGTCGAGCAGCGTGAAAACAAACATCCGCAGCTTTCCGACCTGCGTGAATCAGGCGCGATCGAGCAGGATGCGGACATCGTCATGATGCTGTATAGAGAGTCTTACTACAACCAGGAAATGAAGGACAATCTTGATCCGGATGCCAGCGAACCGCTTGAGATCAATATTGCCAAGCACAGAAACGGCGCTACAAGAAGGATCAATGTCGCGTTTGAAGCTTCAACGAACGCATTGATGAATATTGAACTGACAAAAGAACCGTAATGGAGATATGAAGGTATGAAACGATTACTGACAATACTGGGATGCTTAATTGCAGCAGCGCTGATCGTTTTCGGCATACCTTATTTCAGCGGAGACGGAGAAAACTCGTATACACAGATCGGAGAAAAGGAACGCAGCCTGCTCTCACAGAGTTCTTCTGCCGGAACAACACTGCACGAAATATACAGGATCTATGACAGCGGAAAACTGATCGGCGTCCTGAGTTCGCGCCAGTCGCTGGATGCCTTCCTGAAGGATGTCTACAAAACTGATTACGAAGCGCGTTTCCCGGGTTCCGATATCAGCCTCAGCAATGATGTGTTTCTCGCTTCCGAGCAGAGCTACTTCAACTATGAGAACATTGATGACAAGATCTTCGATTACCTGACCCGGAACGATCTGTTTACCGTACGTACGACAGCCGTTGAATTCTCCGATGAGCACGGCGTTTACGCGCAGATCTATGTCAGCGATCAGCAGATCTATGAAAAAGCGATGGAAACGTATCTGTCCTATTTTGTAGACACAGAGTCGCTCAGGCTGCTGAGAAGCGGACAGTCTGTTCCTGAGCTGAAAACATACGGAAGCCACGCGGTAGGCATCACGGTCAGTCAGAACGTCGAGATCAAGGAAGATTATGCCAAGGCTGAAGAGATCATGACAGATGAGGCGGAAGTCCTGGAATACATCGAGTACAGCGGGCATAACGACAAGGAATATTACACCGTGCAGAAATACGATACCGTAGCAGGTGTCGGCGCCAAGAACGGCGGCCTTTCCGCTGTCCAGGTCATGAACATCAACCGTGACAAGATCAGCAGTACAGACCAGGTCCTGAGTGAAGGCGAACAGCTGTGCGTGACGTATTTCGATCCGATCTTCGACGTTACCGTAACGATGGAACGGATGAAAAAGGAAGAGATCTATCCGGAAACGATCTATACCGAGGACGAAACGCTCCGTGAAGGCAAAACAGCACTGCTGACAAAAGGCATCAGCGGTTCCAAGAATTCCCTTTATTCCGAAAAATGGATCAACGGCGTCCTGGTTTCAGGTACGCTGATCAGCAGCGTTGATACACTGCAGGCTGTTGATGAAGTCATCGGCGTCGGCACGCTCGTTATACCGGGCGTCGGCACCGGAACATACAGGTGGCCTGTTGAGAACGTGATCATTTCCTGTTACTGGGGATGTTACTGGGGACACGAAGCGATCGATATCCAGAACGCCTACAACAAATGGGACAGGATCTATGCGGCTGACAGAGGTACGGTCATTGAGAATGCCTATAACTATATCAGCGGCAACTATGTCGTGATCGATCACGGAGACGGATACACGTCATATTACGGCCATATGATCGCACCGAGTCCGATCCCGGTCGGTTCGGTCGTTGATAAAGGTGACTATATCGGAGATATCGGTATGACGGGAAGGGCGACCGGACCGCATGTCCATTTCTATATCGCGTATAACGGATCCAAGCTGAATCCATGCAACGGGTTCCTGGATTGTTCGGGGATGCACTGATGAAATTTGCACTGCTTGCAAGCGGATCAAAAGGAAACTGTTTCCTTTACAAAGACGAAAACACCAGCCTGATGATCGACTGCGGGACGACCAGAAAATATCTGAACAGCTGCTTTGCGCGCCTGAAGTTCGATCCGGCGGATCTGGACGCTGTGCTGATCACGCATGACCATACAGATCACATTGCCCAGATCAGGATGTTCAGTGACCTTGAGATCTATTCCCCCGTGGATCTGCCCGGGATCAGTACGCACCGGGTAAAACCGATGCAGAAGTTCCAGATCGAGCATGTAACTGTTACACCGCTGGCACTGTCACACGACGCAGGGCCTACCGTGGGCTATATTCTTGAGACATGGAACAGCAAACTCGTATACATCACGGATACCGGCTATCTGAAAGAGGAATACATTCCTCTGATCACCGGAGCCGATGTTTATATTCTTGAAAGCAATCATGATGTGGAGATGCTCATGGCAACGAACAGGCCGCAGGTCCTCAAAGCGCGTATCTTTTCGGATACCGGACATCTCTGCAACGAAGACTGTGCATCCATTCTGGAACGTGCAGTCACCACAAAAACAAAAATGGTGATCCTTGCCCATCTCTCACAGGAAGCCAATGAGCGGAATCTGGCGCTCAGCGTTGCGGCAGAACGTCTCCGCCGTCTCGGCAGTGTCAGGAAAGATCTTGTGATCTGCGCGGCAGGGCAGTATGAATTGATCCGAGGAGGTGACCGGAATGAAAAAACTGATCCTGGCAGCGTTAGCTGTATTGCTGGGATGGAACGGATGGCTGACATATAAACTGCTCGAAAAAAAAGAGCCGGAAGGGGAGATTCCCGAAACAGTCAACGGTACGACCTACATCAATCATACGGTCAACAGTTACGCGACCGATGTGACGGCCATCGCCTCCAGCGCGCAGCCCGGTCTTGTTTCCGTGACCTCCTACCTTGAAACAGAGCGTGTCAGAACCATTACGGGCATCATTTATGAAAGCGCAAGCGATCACTGCGATATCCTGACAAACGCAAGGATCCTTGAAGATGACGTCAGGGTCACTGTACGTTTTGACAACGGCATCGAACTTGATGCGATCGTGCTCGGCAGCGACAGCAGGTCTGATCTCGCCCTGCTGAGAACATATCCCGAGTTTATCGCGGAGCCTATGAAATTCACCGATTCCGACAAGGTCCACCAGGGTGAATATATGGTGGCAGTCGGTTCCAGAAGAGCAGATACCCAGCACAATACCGTCAGCTTCGGCGTTGTTTCCCAGCCCGGCTTCATGAACCGTCCGGGTGATGAAACAGCTCCTCCGTGGATCCTGAGCGTTATTGAGTCAGATGCGTCCATCAACCAGACAAATACGGGCGGCCCTCTGCTGAATCTGAGCGGAGAGATTGCCGCGATCCTGTCACAGACACTGACGACAGCAGCTTCTACGACAGGTATGGCATACGGTGTTGCCGCAAACGAGATCCAGATGATCGTCAAGGATATCTATGAGAGCGGATACGCTACCAGGGCATATCTGGGTGTGATCGGCATGGATGTCAGTGAGATGGAACTGTATCAGAAGAGCGCGCTGAACCTGTCGCTCGACCAGATCACAGGTGTTTATATCCACTATGTAGCGCCGGATTCTCCCGCTGAGGAAGCCGGCATCGCAGTGGGCGATATCCTGACGGGCATCGGTGAAAATCCGATCGGAAATCATGCCGACCTGATGCGGACACTGTATGACATGAATCCGGAAGACAGTACGACGCTGCAGATCATACGCGGTCAGAATACAGTCGAGCTTCCTGTGGTAATGCAATGATCAGGGTGATCGCGTGCGGAAAGATGCGCGAGAAGTGGATGAAGGACGGAGCTTCCGAATATCTGAAGCGGATCGGCGCATATGACAAAACAGAAGTGGTCGAGGTGCAGGACGAAAAAGCGCCTCAGAACAACTCTGAAGCGGACAACAGAAAGGTCATGGAGATCGAAGGGGAACGACTGCTGAAGGCAGTCCGTCCGAATGACTATGTGATCCTGCTGGACCTGGCAGGAGAAACATGCGATTCCGAAGGCCTTGCCCGGAAGATCACAGAACTTCAGACACACGGACAAAGCAGGATCACATTCGTGATCGGCGGTTCGCTTGGCCTGAGTGATGCTGTAAAGCAGAGAGCTGATTTCAGATGGAAGCTCTCAGACAATACATTTCCCCATCAGCTTTGCAGAGTCATCGTGCTGGAACAGATCTATCGCGCGTTCAAGATCATGAACCATGAACCGTATCACAAATAAAGGATTGAAACATCACGGCTTCAATCCTTTTTTGATTTCCGAATGATGATTATTTGATCTGAATGCTCTGAAGGATCATGTCTGCCGGAGACCGGTCACCTTCATACACACGGCACACGGCGTAGACTCTTGGATCTTCAGAGGTAAATACCGCGAACGACCATTCCGGACTGCCGTCATAGTATCCGACGGTCACTTCATTGTCATTGATCACCGTCCTTTTCTCGGTGAGTCCGGTACCGCATACACCGAAGAAACCGGTGCCCACGGAAATGATCTCATTTGCGCCGTCTTTGACCAGGATCTCTTTTGCCTGATCCAGCATCACCTCTTCCGCTGTACAGGAGACAGGGATCTCAAAGGTGATGGTATGTTCATCGCTCTCCAGGGTCACAGTCTGTGTTTCAACGTAAGGTTCAGGCGTCACATCCTGCGGCGGGACTGTTTCTTCAACGGCCGTCTGCTTCGGCTCTGCACAGCCTCCTGTCATCAGGACAGCCAGCAGGATCAGAACTGCTTTTTTCATAGGCATTTACTCCTGCATATGTGCATGCATGTCTCAGTTTTCACCGTTGTCTGTGTGTCCGGCGTCTTTGTTCTTCTTCCTGAACGGCATTGAGAAGCCCTTGCCGCTAGTACGCGGATGCGCTGCTCTCCAGCGTCTGAATGCATAGTACAGAGCAGAGAGAATGACGATGACAGGGAAGTATCTGATCAGTGTGAAGAGCACTGTTTCGACAAAGTTCCTTGTGATCTCCCAGGAATCCTCAAACGCGATCTTCAGCCTGTCGAGGAATGTCGCGTCTTTCTTGGTGCCGGGTGAATACTGGATGACTTCATTGATGGTGATGTTGACTGTGGAATAGGCAACGTCCATATCCATGTTGTCAATGACACTGTTCAGCTGGTTCAGCCTTGTTTCAACATTGAGCAGTCTGTCTTCGATCGCGAGCATATCTTCGATCGTTTCAGCCTTTGCCAGCATATCCTGCAGACGTGTCAGCTGGATCTTCAGCGCTTCCGCCTCAATGGTATGGTCATTGTAGGCTTTCGTGATATCCGAACGGTTGATGGACTGGTTGCGGACAGCACCGAGTACGGAAGATCCGTTCATAAAGTCATGGAACTGACCGGAAGGAACGCGGACAGTCAGATACAGATAATGCCGGTTGTTGTTGTACGTGCTTTCATCGGAAGACGTAACGACAGCATTGTACTTTGCTTCAAGATCAGCCAGAGCTGTCATGGTAGCCGCATAATCGGTCGTTTCAACATTGATATTGCCTGTATAGACGATCTTTTCCTCGGTTTTGCTGAGTGTTTCAGCGGTCTTCTGCTCGGCAGTCAGCGCTGCGCTTGATCCGGCAGCTTCCTCTCTTGCATACTCTGCAGCTTCTTCATCATACGCAGCCGGTGCGTATTCAGCTGAAGAATTATATGAGGTGTCATAGTCGGCCGCATATGAACTGCCGCCGGTCTTCGGACTTCCTCCGCATCCTGCCAGGAGCAGCGGCAGTATAATAAGCAATGTTTTTTTCATAAGGCAATTCCCCCTTCGCACTATAACACAGGTTTCAACGAGCATCAGTCACACTTTTACAAAAAAAAGAGTATGATGTTACAGTCAGTGAGGATATTTATGGGTTCAATTGTTAATACGTTGGCAGTTATCGCAGGCGGGATCCTGGGACTGCTGCTGAAAAAGGGACTGAATGAGTCATATGAGAAGATCATCATGTCTGCGCTCGGTGTGTCGGTCATGTTCATCGGTATTGCCGGAGCGCTGGAAAAGATGCTGGTCATTACAGACGGCGCCATTTCTTCTCAGGGAGCGATCCTGCTTTCCCTGTCCATGGCTTCCGGAGCCCTGATCGGTGAAATGCTGAAGATCGAATACCAGTTTGAAAAGTTCGGCGGCTGGCTGAAGAAAAAAGCAGGCTCCAAGGACTCGCGCTTTATTGAAGCGTTTGTCAGCACATCGCTTACGATCTGCATCGGCGCGATGGCGATCGTCGGTTCCATGAAGGACGGCATCCTGCATGATCCTTCCATGCTGTATACAAAAGCGATCCTGGACCTTCCGATCGTTATGGTATTTACAGCGACTATGGGTATCGGTGCGCTGTTTTCGGCCATTCCGATCCTGCTGCTGGAAGGAGGCATCACGCTTCTTGCGTCATTTCTGGCAGGTGTGATGACGGAGGCTGTGATCGCCAATCTTTCCATGGTCGGCTCCGTTCTGATCTTCTGTGTCGGCATCAACCTGTTCTGTCCGTTCCATGTAAAAGTGGCAAATATGCTTCCGGCATTGATAACTGCGGCAATTTTAACATTTATTCTGTGATCACGGTTTTTTCTTAAAAATGTAACCGCTTGTAAAGCCTTTTCCATTGAGTTAAAATATCATCAGCAAGCAGGAGGAAAATTAATCATGAAACAGATTTCAGTAACAGTAGTGGATCCCGTTGGACTCCACGCACGTCCGGCTACAGTAGCTGTAAACGCTGCAAGCAAATTCAAGAGCGATGTTAAAGTTGCTTTCAAAGGCCGCTCAGTTAACATGAAGTCCATCATGGGCGTTATGTCCCTTGGCATTCCGACACAGTCCGAAATCACGATCACATGTGAAGGTGATGACGAAGAAGCCGCTGTCAAGACGATCGAAGAAGTTCTTCGCGCTCAGAAGGTCATTGCATAATTAAAAGAATGCAAAACTGAAAAGGCAGGGGAGTGATCCCTTGCTTTTTTTATAAGGAGTACGGGTATGGAGCGGATCATAGAAACAAAAGATCTGATGAAAATATACAACTACGGCACGCCCGGTGAGACTGCCGCTCTGAACAAAGTGACCTTTCATGCGGATGAAAGGGATTTTGTGACGGTCATGGGTCCGTCCGGATCAGGCAAGAGCACATTCATCAATGTGCTGTCGACGCTGGATTTCTATACGGGCGGTACCGTAAAACTCATGGGAAAGAATGTCCGTGACATGAACAGCAACGAGGTCGCCCGCTTCCGCCGGGAACATCTCGGTTTTGTTTTCCAGGAATTCAATCTCCTGGATACGGAGACGATCTATGAGAATATCGGATTGTCCGCATCAATGCTGAAAACAGACCGCAGAAAGATCATGGAACGCCTCGAAGAGCTGGCTGAGCGGTTCGGGATCACGGATATCCTGAACAAATATCCGTATGAATGCTCTGCGGGACAGCGTCAGCGTGCCGCGATCTGCCGCGCGCTGATCCATGAACCCGATATCATCATGGCGGATGAACCGACAGGAGCCCTGGACAGCAGCAATTCCTTCGAACTGATGAAGACCATGAAGCAGCTGAACGACGAGCAGGGAGTCACGATCATCATGGTAACGCATGATCCCCTGGTAGCTTCTTTCTCCAAACGGATGATCATGATCCGTGACGGCTCCATTGAACATGAGGTCGAGCGCGGGGATAGGACCCAGAAGGAATATCTGCGTGAGATCAACGCGCTTCAGGATGCGGAAAACGAGGGCCTGCTGAGTATATGATACGCCTTGCTCTGAAATCGTTGAGAGACCAGAAACAGCAGGCACTGATGTATTTCCTGTCGCTTGTTTTTGCCTGCAGCGAGATCCTGGTCTATTTCAATATAACCGCTGCCCAGGATGCTTTCCGGCTGGCCGGGGACTCGGATTATATGATCGTCGGTCTCAGCTTCTATATCCTGGTGCTTTCCTGTGCCATGGTCCTGTCATCCAATCAGCTGTTTTCCCGCTGTAAAGCCAGGGAGCTGGCCCTCAGGAGTTCGCTAGGCATATCGCAGACAAGCATATCCCTGTATCTGATCCTTCAGGTGCTCATTCTTTTCGCGGCTGCGATTGTCGTCAGCCTGGCTGTTTCCACACTGGTGCTGAAAGGCCTGCAGCTGTACTTCCCGGACAGCGTCGTCTTTGAGATCAGTGCCTTCGGGAATATCGGAGGTATCGGCTGTATCCTGTTCCTTGCCGGCTGGGCCGCGCTGCTGAATGTCAGCTTTACCTATATCAACTCCGCAGCAATGCTGCTGAACGCTTCCAGAAGCGCGAAACCCGTCGAATATCAGTCAATGGTACGTTTCGGCAAACCGACAGAAGAGTCAGAGAAGCGGAAACAGATCATATCGAGGATATTCTGGTTCATCCTGTTCCTTGCCCCGGCAGCGCTGATCCATACCGGATCGCAGGAGCCGGTCCTGTTCTGCGGGATCAGTATCTATGCCTTCTGGCGGCTTCTGCACGAAACAGCGGAACCGCTGCTGAAACTGATCGGCAGAAAACGTGCGTTCAGAAATGCCCGGAATATGGTCACCGGCGGAATGTACCGCTATGATCTGCAGTTTTACCGTTTCATCATCTTCCTGATCTTCATGAACGGGGTATTCCTGCATGCACTGTTCCCGTACGCGGAAGGGGACATGTTCAAGCTTCATCTGATCCAGATCGTTTACGCGCTGTCCATGCTGCAGATGGTATTTCTGCTCATCGTGACATTCCGGAGCGAAGCAGGCGTCAGATCTGCCTGGGATCACCAGCTGGAACAGCTCGGATTTGAAAAAAAGGATCTCTTCCTGATCCATGCCGGGGAACTGTTTCTGCTGATCCTGACGGTAACGCTGTGCACCCTGGGCTATATCACGGTCATCTGCAGATATTTCATGTCGGAAGGCGTCATTCAGCAGGATGTTCTGATATATGCCTGCGCTGTATTTGCAGTACTGATGGGAGTGTTTGTTCTGACTCATTCCGGGACTGGAAAAAAAGTAAAAAATGTTTGAATAATATAAATGAGAAACAGTTGATGTCTGTTATTATATTTTTATTCTGTGATCACTGCAGGGGGTAAATATGGATACGACACGTATCATTGAGAGTTTTCATCAGGGCCATTGCCTTGACGCATATAAGTTTTTTGGCGCTCATTTTGTCTGCGAAGGGACCCGCGGAGTGTGTTTTACCGTCTACGCACCGCATGCGAGAAGCGTCAGTGTGGTAGGAAGTTTCAATGACTGGAACGGATATGAAGCGGTTATGCAGCGTACCGGTTTTACCGGTGTATGGAGCGTATTTGTTCCGGGACTGAAAGAATGGGAAACATATAAATACAGGATCGAAGACAGGAACGGGAACGTGTTCGACAAAGCCGATCCGTATGCTTTTTACAGTGAAACAAGACCCGAAACGGCTTCGAAGCTGTATGACTATGAGAAGATCAGATGGACTGACGGCAGCTGGATGAAGAAGCGCACCAAGAACTTTGACAAGCCTGTCAGCATCTATGAAGCATATGCCGGCGGATGGAAGCGGAACGGGGAGTATCCGTATACATACGGAATGCTGAAGGATGAACTGATCCCTTATGTCAAGGAACACGGATTTACCCATATCGAACTGATGCCCCTGAACGAGTATCCGTTCGACGGTTCCTGGGGCTATCAGGCAAGCGGCTATTATTCCGTTACTTCCAGGTACGGCAATCCGACAGAATTCGCCGAACTGGTCAATGCTGCGCATAAAGCGGGAATTGGTATTATTATTGATATGGTACCTGTTCATTTTGTCAAAGACGCGCATGGACTGAGATTGTTTGACGGGGAACCCCTGTATGAATATCAGAAGGCTTCCGACGCGGAATCACAGTGGGGAACGAACAACTTTGATCTCTGGAGTGAAGAAGTCCGTTCATTCCTGATGAGCGCAGCAGCGTTCTGGTGCGATGTCTATCATGTGGACGGTATCCGTATCGATGCGGTCTCAAATCTCATCTACTGGGGCGGAAACCGTGACCGCGGCGTCAATGAAGGATCTCTGATCTTCATGAAACGCATGAATTATTACCTCAGCAAGGAGTTCAGCGGGCTCATGCTGATTGCGGAAGACAGTTCCGATTACCCGAAGGTAACGGCGTCCACGCTGGACAACGGTCTGGGATTTGACTATAAGTGGGATCTCGGATGGATGAACGATACACTGAAATACTATGGGACAGATCCGATCTACAGGGTGTGGGACCATCATAAGATCACGTTCTCCATGGCGTATTTCTATTCCGAACGCTTTATCATGCCGCTGAGCCATGATGAAAACGTCCATGGCAAGCATACTGTCGTTGACCGTATGTGGGGCAGTTATGAGCAGAAGTTTGCCCAGGCAAGGAATCTGTATGCGTATATGTATGCGCATCCCGGCAAAAAGCTGAACTTCATGGGCAATGAGATCGCTTCATTCCGTGAATTTGACGAGGCAAAAGAACTTGACTGGTTCCTGCTGAGCTATCCGGCGCATGACGCGTTCCTGAGATACTTCACAGACCTGAACAAGATCTACTGCGCGCACAGCTGTCTCAGCAGGTATGAATATGACCGCCAGGGATTCAGATGGCTCGATGCGGACAATTCGAAGCAGTCAGTATATACGTTCTATCGTGAAGACGAAAAAGAGTATCTGGTGTGTGTCCTGAACATGACACCTGCATCTTACGAAAACTATGATATTTCCGTTCCTCAGGCAGGAACGTACAAAGAGATCCTGAATTCGGAAAAGGATATCTATGACGGCTGCAACATGTGCAATTTTGAACCGGTAAAGGCTGAAAAACGTGAGAACCCCGTAAACGGGTTTGACTATAAGCTCATGATCCGCATTGCACCGTTCGCAGCGATCTGGTTTACATGCCGCAAACATGCCGACAAAACAGAGAAGGCGAAAGCTCAATGAGCAATGCCTGATTCTGTTTGCTTAATCGGCTCTAAAATCGTATACTTACAGCGCTATAGACAGCTCAGGGGGAGTTATGTCAGTAATGAATGCATATGTTGATGATTACGGGAAGATCACAGTATATCTTTCCAGGAATTTCTTTGGCGGCAGGACCAATGAATTTCATCTTTCCGATGAAAAGGGAAACTCCTGGGACTGTATCATCCGCAACGTTGAAGAACGCCGTGATGAAGTTGTTTATGAACTTGTGATCCCTTCCGATCTGCAGATGGGCTTTCGTTACTACGTCAGGGAAACACACGGAAAACAGGTTGAGGTGAAATTCAGGTATATCGTACAGAAGCCTGAATTTGACCGCATGTTTACGTATGACGGAAATGACCTGGGAGCAGTTTATCATCTTTCGTATACGACCTTTGCTTTATGGGCACCGACAGCAGTTGAGGTCATGGTGCGCATCAAACATGAGCGCAAAGTGCATATTCTCAATATGCGCAGGACAAACCAGGGTGTCTGGCGGGCAAAATGGTCCGGTGATCTCAGACGCGCAACATACGTTTATCTGGTCAACCGCAACGGTGAGATCGTCGAGTGCACGGATCCGTACGGTGTCAGTTCCAACGCGAACGGCAAGGAAAGCGCGGTCATCAATCTTGCGGCAGTGGAATCCATCAAGGACTATGAAGTCAAAACAAGAGTCAGGACACCGGCCGACGCGGTGATCTATGAGATCAACGTCAGGGACCTCACCAGCAATCCCGTTGATGACGGTCATGTCCAGAAGCGCGGAACGTATGCCGCGTTCATAGAAAAAGGCACACAGCTGAAAGGAAAGTCCACAGGTCTAGATTATCTTGTCAGTCTGGGCGTCACGCATGTCCAGCTGCAGCCGGTGCTTGATTTCGCGACGGTTGATGAATATCACCCGGAGTGGGGTTATAACTGGGGTTATGATGCCCAGCAGTTCATGACGCTCGAAGGTTCCTATTCCATCAGCCCCAATGATCCGTATGCAAGGATGATGGAATTCCGCAAGCTGGTCACAACACTGCATAAAAACAATATCAGGGTCACACTCGACCTTGTGTTCAACCATATGTATGAAACACACCAGAACTGCCTGGAAGCGGCCGTACCGTACTATTACTTCAGGTACAACCAGTCCGGCGGCCTCTCGAACGGTTCGTTCTGCGGCAACGATCTGAACTCACTGCGTCCCATGATGCGGAACCTGTTCCTGCACGCGATCAGATTCCTGATGAGGACCTACGGTGTTGACGGATTCCGTTTTGACCTGATGGGTATTATAGACATCCATACGATGAACCTGATCCGCCAGGAAACACTGAAGATCAAGCCTGACGCCCTTGTATACGGCGAAGGCTGGGATATGCCGACGGCTTTGAATGATGAACTGAAGGCAAAGATCTTCAACCAGGACAAGATGCCGGGAGTCGCTCATTTCAACGATACATTCCGTGACGTCCTGAAAGGAAGCACCAGCGACAACCAGAAGAGTGCCAAGGGTTATCTGACAGGCAACTCGGGACTGATCTATGAAGCATGCGGTGTACTGAGCGGCAATACGATGGGTGCCCCGTACTTCATGCGCTTTGACCACCCCGTCAAGAGCATCAATGCGATTGAGACGCATGACAACGCGACATTGTGGGACAAGATGCATGCCTGCTGCAGTGAAGAACCCCGTGAGCTGAGAAAGAAACGCCAGAAGATGATGATCGCATGTACACTGTTCGCCCAGGGCGTACCGTTCCTGCATTCGGGCATTGAATACTGCGGCACCAAGCAGGACAACTCCAACTCCTATAATGCCGGCGACGCAGTCAACGGCATGAACTGGGAAAGAATGCTGTTCAACTATGATGTGGTGGAATATACACGCGCGGCGATCCGAACAAGACAGTTCTATCCGGCATTCCGTCTGGCTACGGGCGATGATGTGAAGCGGTTCGTCAAAACGTATGTTCTCGACAACGGCGTGCTGCAGTATGACATCAACTATGCGGAACCGGGCGCGTCAGGCAGAGGCATCAGGGTCCTGATCAATCCCAGCATGCAGGCATATACGTATTACTACGGTGATATGCAGTACAGGATCATCTTTGATGAAAACGGCGGCGCGCACGCTGAAACAAAGAATGAGATCCATATCGAAGCCTGCAGTGTCGTAGCGGCGCTTCTGATCTGAACGATATCGGCTGATACAGGAAGTGATTCTCCGGAAACACTTCCTTTTTCTGTCTGCGGACCGCTCAGGATAAACCATTTTTTAACTATTGGTTCCTGCAATCCACTTTTTATTCATGATTTGTTATCATGTAGGTAACGATCTTCAGGAGGTACGAAGATGAAATATCAAACAAGAAAAATAACTGCCGCTGCGATGGCATTGATACTGATGTTCCCCGGCATTCATACAAAGGCGGAAGAAGGGAATCAGGAGTTTGATGAATTCCTGGAGGATATATTTGCCGAGACCGTAGAATCCGATTTCCTGACAATGCATTATACCGTAAGGGATTATGAGTCCATGGGACTTGCGCGCCCGGAAGCAACGATCGGGGAGATCGAATTCGGAGAGACCGAGGAGCTGCAGGAGTACCTGGATGAACTGCATTCATTTGACTATGACAAGCTGTCCAAGACCCAGCAGCATGACTACATCATCCTTGAGAGAGATCTGGAACTGAGCATTGAATCCGAAAAATACGCGGAAGACTACACCGATCTGTTCAACCCGGTAGACGGGATCACAGACGCCCTGATCACAAATTTCACGGAGTATATCTTCTACTCCAAACAGGACGTCGATGATTATCTGACCATGATCGAGGAAACTCCGTCCTACATGGATCAGGCACTGGAAGTGACACGTGAACAGGCATCACGCGGTCATTTCCTGACAAACAATGCACTGGATCAGCTGCAGGAGTCCATCGATAAATTTACTGCCGAAACAGAAAACAACCCGCTTGTGGTCGACTTTGCGACGGATATCAATGCGATGGAAGAACTGAGCGATCAGGAGAAACAGGTTTACATCAAGCGGAATGAAGACCTGATCCTGAATCACTACATCCCTGCTTATAAACACGTATCGGAAGAACTGGAAAAGCTGAGAGGATCACGCTCTGTATCCGGAGGGCTCTGCGAATATGAGGACGGAGCTGATTTTTACCGTGTATTCCTCGCCACCGAAACAAGCTCCTCCAAATCACCGGAAGAACTGCTGGATCTCTGCAGGACGATGATCATCAATGAGATCTACAGGCTCATGAGCCAGAGATACGATGATACCGGCGAACAGTTCAAAACAGATGAAGCGGAAGGAACACTGAATTTCCTGGCTGGAAAACTGCAGGATTATCCGGAAGGCGCCAACACGGAATTTACCGTTTCCTATCTGGATCCTTCCATTACGAATCCCAATATCGTGGCATATTATCTGACACCGTGCATTGACGCAACGGATGTGAATGTGATCCGTGTCAATGACAGTGCCATCAATGATACGAATGACCTTTACATGACGCTTTCGCATGAAGGCTTCCCCGGACACCAGTACCAGATCACCTGGTTTCTGAATACAAAGCCCAATCCGGTACGCAGTGTGCTGAGTCACGGCGGCTATACGGAAGGCTGGGCAATGTATGCGGAAATAAACCAGCTTGATCACATCGGACTCTCCCGGAAACAGAGGGAATACCTCAAGAGCATGACGATCATCGGATACATGGCACCGTGTGTCATCGATATCGGCGTCAACGCACTGGGCTGGAGCCTGGCTGATGTTGCGGATGAGCTGGACAAGATGTACCTGAACAGTGAGATCGCGCAGGATCTCTACAATGAAGCTGTCGATACGCCGGGCAGACTGCTGAATTACGGATGCGGCCTCGCACAGTTCCTGGCTCTGAGATACCGTACCGAGGATACGCTTGGAAATGACTTTGATCCTGTTGAATTCAACCGCGTGCTCCTGACATACGGTGACCGTGACTTTGAAGTCGTCGAGTCAGACCTGAACGAATGGGTCAGCATTCTGAAAAACGGGCAGACGCTCAATGAAGAATCCGCGAACCTGCTGCCGTATGACGCGCTCAGCGGAATGGAAGAGTCCATGGAGAACAACACGAAGTACGGTGCCTTCGCGATCGGCGGCTTTGCCATCGCGGCAGCGCTGGTGATCTGGTTTATCATAAAGACAAAGAAAAAGAATCCTTTCGCTGCATGAGGTGATCTATGAAGCATAACGAATGGTATCCATGGCTTCAGAACGAGTTTCAGCAGCCGTATTTCAAGCCTCTGGCTGCATTTGTTCATGAAGCCTATGAAAACGGACCGGTATATCCCCCGAAAGTCCAGGTGTTCTCAGCCTTTGAAACAGCTGATCTTCCTGATATCAGGGTCGTCATACTGGGGCAGGACCCGTATCACCAGAGAGGACAGGCACACGGTATGTGCTTCTCCGTCAATCCGGGCGTTCGCATTCCGCCCAGCCTGCAGAATATATTCCAGGAACTGAATACGGATCTTGGCTGCTTTATTCCCGACAACGGTTATCTGATGCCCTGGGCACAGCAGGGAGTATTCCTGCTCAATACGATCCTGACCGTAGCTGATTCCAGGCCGATGTCGCATGCGCGGCAGGGCTGGGAAACGTTCACGGATCATGCGATCGAACGCATCAACGCAAAAGAAGACCCGGTAGTGTTCATGCTGTGGGGAAGACCCGCACGTGCCAAAGCACAGATGATCGACCGTTCGAAACATCTTGTACTCGAAGCCGCCCATCCTTCGCCGCTGTCGGCGTACAACGGTTTCTTCGGATGCAGACATTTCTCAAAGGCAAACGCCTTCCTGACCGGACACGGAAAGGAAGCTGTGAACTGGCAGATCCCGAATCTTTATGTTCACGGAAGTTGATAAAGCCCTGGAATGGGTGATGTCCAGGCATGGACATTCCCATGATCCACAGGAGATGAAAGAGTTCCTTGCAGCAGCCGGCAGTCCGCAGAATACATTCGGGACTGTGCATACTGCCGGTACCAACGGCAAGGGATCGTTCGTCAATTATCTGAGCGATATCCTGATCTCACAGGGAAAGAAGACAGGCATGTTTACTTCGCCCCACCTGATCTCGCATCTGGACAGGATCAGGATCAACGGACAGTGGATCCCGGGTGAGACATTCATGGAATACCTGAACAGATACTATGATCTGATCACCGAACATGACCTTTCCATGTTTGAGATCGATGTGCTGATCGCTTTCAGCTGGTTCAGGGATGAACAGGTCGATATCGCGGTGATCGAGTGCGGTCTGGGCGGCAGATATGACAGCACCAATGTGCTGGATCAGCCGGAACTGTCCGTGATCACAACGATCGGCTTTGACCATATGGACCGCCTGGGAGATACCCTGGGAAAGATCGCCTGGCAGAAGGCAGGGATCATCCATGATGATTCCCGCATACTGGCAGGAAATATTCCCGATGAAGCAATGGCGGTCATTGAGCAGGAAGCGGAAAATCATCATGCCAGACTGTACAGACCGCTGGAGTATCTGCCGGGAGAAAACAACAGCATCATCATTTCGGGTGAAGCATATGAGATGTCCTCGGATGCGCTGTACCAGCGGGAAAATGCGGTGCTCGCGCTGAGTGCCGCAAGGCTGCTGGATATTGATATCTCTGCTCCGGAAGTCAAGAACGCATTGAAAAACAGCATGTGGAAGGGCAGGTTTGAAACGGTCGGGGAACATCCGAGAGTGATCCTTGACGGAGCGCATAACACACACGGCGTTGCGGCGCTGACAGAATCACTGGAAACAGTGCAGAGACCGCTTGTCTGTGTGTTTGCCGCGCTGCGTGACAAACAAGGCGCCATGATGGCGGAAATGCTGGCGCATGCATGCGACAGACTGATCGTAACGGAGTTTGAAATGTACCGGGCTGACCGCGCGCAGACATACCTGGTCGACGGGGCCGAACTGGTCACGGACTGGAAAGAGGCCATTGCCCTGGCAAAAAAACATGCCGGGGAAAACGGCACGGCAGTCATTACGGGCTCGCTCTACTTTATCAGTGTTGTCAGAGAATATCTGATGACAGAATCAAAATAATTTTTTACACATCGGAACCGGTACTGCTGAACCGGTTCTTTTATTTGAAACGGGCAATTTATTCGTAAATGCAACGGAAACTGTTAGCCATGATTGTGTTCATGGTATTATAATGAAAGCGGTAACATGTTTGTGCAGGAGGTAATTATGCGAGCAAACAGTATGGTGGCCATGATTCTTGCAGGAGGAAGAGGCACACGTCTTTTTGAACTGACTAAGAAAGTGGCAAAACCGGCGGTACATTTCGGCGGGAAGTACCGTATTATTGATTTCCCGCTCAGCAACTGTGCTAATTCATCAATCAGCACTGTAGGAGTACTGACGCAATATGAATCAGTATTGTTGAACTCCTACGTTGCAAAAGATCATAATTGGGGATTAGACACAAACGATGGCGGTGTTTTTGTTCTGACACCGCGTGAACGTGATCAGGCGAATTTCCAGGTCTATCTCGGAACTGCTGATGCTATCACACAGAATATCGACTTCCTTGATTCTGTTGATCCCGAGTATGTCCTGATTCTTTCCGGTGACCACATTTACAAGATGAACTACGATAAGATGCTTACTTATCACAAGGAAAAGAAAGCAGATGCTACGATCGCTGTTCTTGAAGTTCCTCTGAAAGAGGCTTCCCGTTTCGGTATCATGAACTGCGACGCAGAAGATGTCATCGTCGAATTCGAAGAAAAACCGAAGAAACCGAAGAGCAATCTGGCATCCATGGGTATCTACATCTTCTCCTATCAGACACTGAGAAAGTATCTGCTTCAGGACCTGAAGAATGAGAAATCCAATCACGACTTCGGTAAGGACATCATTCCGGCTTATCTGAACGACAAGAAAAAGCTCGTCGCTTACAGATTCAAGGGCTACTGGAAGGATGTAGGAACGATCGATTCCCTGTGGGAAGCAAACATGGATCTGCTGAATGCAAATTCAGAGCTTGATCTGGGTGATGCTACATGGAAGATCTACACAGAAGACGTCAATTCACTTCCGCAGTATATCGGCGCTGATGCGCATGTGGAAAACAGTTATGTCACACAGGGAAGCGTTGTCCTTGGTGACGTCAAGAATTCCGTACTGGGTACAAACTGCACAGTCGAAGAACGCGCAAAGGTCATTGACTCCGTCATCATGCCGGGCGCAACAGTAGGCGAAGGTGCTAAAGTTACCCGCTGCATCATTGCGGATGATGTCGTTGTTCCGGCAGGTGCCGTACTTGGCAGTGCTGACAGCGAAAACATCTTGCTTGTTGCAAAGGAATCAGAGTAGGAGGATAGATCATGCGTGCATTAGGTATTATCAATTTTGAAGACGATACAGCGAACATTGAAGGACTTGGTGAATTCAGACCCGTTCCTGCAATCGCGTTCCTGGGACGTTATCGTGTTATTGACTTCATCCTCAGCAACATGACCAATTCCGGCATCAGCAACGTTCATGTTTACTGTAAGGAAAAACCGCGCAACCTGTTCGATCACCTGGGTGACGGAACACTTTACAACATCAATTCCAAGCGCGGAAAGCTGCGTATTCTCTTCGGCGAGAAGTCATTCTCCTCACCGGTTTACAATCATGATATTGCAAACTTCATCCTGAATATGCAGTACATTGAAGAAGATCCGAATCCGTATGTCATCGTAGCACCCAGCTACTTTGTATACTCACTCGACTTCAACCCTGTTATGAAAGCTCATATCGATTCCAAGGCTGATGTTACAGTTCTTTACAAGGCTACGACCGAAGCAAAGAGCAGATTCCTCGGCTGCGACGTACTGATGCTTGACAAAGAAAAGAAAGTCACAGAGTTCGCAAAGAACCGCGGCAATTACAAATCAAGAAATGTTTCCCTCGAAGCTTATGTCATGACAAAGAAGCTGTTCATTGAACTGGTTGAAAAAGCAGCCAAGACATCTTCTCTGTATTGGTTCAAGGATATTCTGGCTGAGTCAGTCGGCACACTGGATATCCGCGGATACGGCGTCAAGGGTTATGTATCCTGCCTGAATTCTCTGCCTGAATACTATCGCACAAGCATGGAACTCCGTGACCGTGACGAATCCGTTTCACTGGTTAAGCCTGAATGGCCGATCTACACACATACAAACGATTCCTGTCCGACACGCTATACAGAAACTGCAGACGTAACAGATTCACTGATCGCCAACGGCTGTGTCATCGAAGGCAAAGTTGAAGGTTCCGTCATCAGCAGAAACGTAACGATCCGCAAGGGTGCGGAAGTCAAAGACTCCATCATTCTTCCGGGCGCATATATCGGTGAAAAAGCGAAGCTTGACCATGTCATCGTTGACAAGTACGCGATCGTACATCATGTCAAGAAGCTGGAAGGCACTGACGAAGATCCTGTATACGTAAAACGCAGAGACCGCATCTAGGAGGAGACCTTTTATGTCAAGATCAATTCTGTTTGTAGCGGGTGAAGGTCTGCCGTTCATCAAAACAGGCGGCCTTGCGGATGTCATCGGCGCGCTGCCGAAGGCACTTGCTCAGCGCGGCCACGATGTCCGTGTCGTTCTTCCGCTTTACAGCAAAGTCATTGAGAAACACTATGACAAGCTGATCCGTCTGGGAACGATCCGTGTCCATTCAGGATGGATCGATCAGCCGGCAACATACTATTCCTGCACGGTAGACAATGTTGTTTATTACTTCATTGAACACCAGGGATATTTTGAGAGACCTGCACTGTACGGTTATGATGATGACGGCGAACGTTTCGCATTCTTCCAGAGAGCTGTACTGGACATGATCTATTTCATCAACTGGTGGCCGAACATCATCCACAGCAACGACTGGCAGACGGGTATGATCCCGCTGATCTGCCATGCATGCTATGCGGATGATCAGAGATACCAGCAGATCAAGCATGTCTATACGATCCACAATCTGGCATTCCAGGGCAACTTCGGCGTAGATATGCTGCCGACATGCCTGGGTCTTGATTACTACTACTTTGACAACGGATCGATCAAGTTCGACACAGGTATCAGCTTCATGAAAGCCGGTATCGTATATGCGGACAAGATCACGACCGTTTCGCCGACATATGCCAATGAGATCCTGACAGAAGCATTCGGTGAGAGAATGGATTCCATCCTGCGCTACAGAAGAGATGACCTCTGGGGCATCGTCAACGGTATCGACACAGATACATGGAACCCGAAGACCGACCCGCATCTGGCTAAGAACTATGATCTGAGAAGCTATGTTTCCGGCAAGAAGGCAAACAAGAATGCCCTGCAGGAAGAACTCGGACTTGAAGTCAGAGATGACGTACCGCTGATCGGTCTGGTATCCAGACTGACAAATCAGAAGGGTATCTATCTGATCACAGACCGTCTCCATGAGATCATGGGCATGGATATCCAGTTTGCCGTACTGGGTTCCGGTGAAACAAATGCCGAGAACGCATTCCGCTGGATGGAAAACGAATTCAAGGGCAAGGCTGTATTCTACAACGGATACAATGAAGAACTGGCACACCGCATCTATGCAGGCGCTGATATCTTCCTGATGCCTTCACTCTATGAACCTTGCGGAATCGGTCAGCTGAACGCTATGCATTACGGTACTCTGCCGCTGGTTCGTGAAACAGGCGGACTCAAGGATACCGTACAGCCGTTCAACCAGTATACAGGCGAAGGCAACGGATTCAGCTTCTGGGCTGCAAATGCCGACGACATGGTATACACGATCCGTTATGCAGTTGAGCAGTACTACAACAACAAACCCGGCTGGAAGGGCCTGATCAAGAGCGCGATGACAACAGATGTATCCTGGGATAAATCTGCTGCTATCTACGAAGAACTCTACTATCAGATCTGCAACTGGCCTGATTAATCAGAAGACCGGAGGGACCGTACCGCGTGTACGGTCTCTCTTTTTTGATGCGAATGGTATGTATTTGGTGTAAAATACAGAAAAGAATGCATGTGTCCATGCATGCGGTAAAAGGGAGACGGCCTGAATGAAAAGCTGGTGCAGACTTTTTCTGATTTTCGTATTAATGATCTCTGCAGGATGCTCAGAAAAGCAGAGTGTACAATATTCCGTATCATTCGACACCCGCGGCGGGCAGCAGATCATGCCCGTTATGGTAGACAAGAATCATCCGATCGAAGTAGAAGATCCTGTGCGCGAAGGATATACGTTTGAAGGCTGGTATTCCAGTCCTGATCTTTCCGCGAAATGGGATAAGAATGACAAGGTGACGGAAGATACCGTTCTGTACGCATCCTGGTCAAAACAGACTAGAACGATCTCGTTTGAAACTAACGGTGCCGATCCGATCGAACCCATCACACTGAAATACGGGGAATCTTTTTCCATGCCGTCCCTGACGATCTCCAAAGAAGGATACGGTTTCCAGGGATGGTTCTATGACCGTAATTTTACCAACCCGTATTCCGGGTCTTTTGAGGTGACGGAGGATGTGACCTTCTATGCTGAATGGAAGGAACTGACTTACGCAGAGATCAAGGTCATGAACCTGATCAGCCAGAAGGACTACGGCATGGTGAACGGAACGGAAGCCGCTTCACTGCTGATGGCACTGCAGTCGGCAGGGCATGCGCTTGATTATAACTTTGCGTCCTTTGTCAAGAACATTCCTTATTCCACCGACGGAACACCTGTTACCGGGTTTGCGGGCGATCCCTGGGCCGATACCGAGCAGATCGACGGTATTCTTCCCGAGGCTCTTGAAACGTGGGCGAACAACTACGGCTCGGCAAAGAATATCAGCGGCTGCGAGATGGAAGACCTGATCGGCTGCATCCTGGAAGGTCATCCCGTCGTTGTATGGCTGACCAATGCGTTCCAGGCCACACAGCCTGTCAATTACCCGTGGGGCGCTTATAAAACAAATGTCTGCGTCATGACGCTGTACGGATATGATGAAGGCAACAACAGCTTCCTTGTGGCAGATCCGACAGGAAGAAATGACGGTCTTTACTGGGTATCATACAAAACATTCCAGAATGTCTGGATGGTATATCCCGGCGCTGTAGAGATCTGGTGAGCGGACGGAAAGAAAGATTATGGAACAGGATAAACGATACAGAATGGTCATGAGCGCACTGGCACTGGTGATCCTTGCGCTGTATATGCTCGGCATCGTCGACACAAAAATACTGCTTTATATACTTGGTGCTGTTTGGGTATTTATGACAGTGCGTCAGGTGTTAAAATATATTAAAGAGGGTAATACGGTCATGGCATTTCTTTCGGGACTGCTTGGCTGTGCAATGATACTGCTGATCCTGAGACGGGTATCATAAAAGGTTTTACAATCGTTGATTATGTGTACGGATTTTATGTGAATGGTTACACAAATTTGGCTGTCTCCGTTTACTGTAATATTAAGCGGATGATATAATTGTTACGCAAAAAGGAGGATTCTTCATGGCAAAAGTAACAGTCAAAGATCTGGACGTTAAAGGCAAGCGCGTCATCGTTCGCGTTGACTTTAATGTCCCTCACAAAGGCGGGGTAATTACGGATGATAATCGTGTCCGCGCTGCCCTTCCTACAATCAATTATCTGACAGAAAACGGCGCAAAGGTCATTCTTCTCAGCCACCTTGGAAAGGTAAAGACTGATGAAGATAAAGCAAAGAACGATATGAGCATCGTCGCTGACTGCCTGGCAAAACTGCAGAGCGCACCGGTCCGTTTTGTAAACGCAACACGCGGCCCTGAACTCGAAGCAGCAGTAGCTGAGCTGAAAGACGGCGAGATCGTTCTGATGCAGAACACACGTTATGAAAAGGGTGAATCCAAGAACGATCCCGAACTCGGTGCTTACTGGGCATCCCTGGGCGATCTGTTCGTATGCGATGCATTCGGTTCAGTACACAGAGCACACGCTTCCACAGTCGGTATCCCGACACATCTGCCCGGCGCAGTAGGCTTCCTTGTTGAAAAGGAACTGAATGTTCTCGGCGGCGCACTGAATGATCCTCAGAGACCGTTCGTTGCAATTCTCGGCGGCGCTAAAGTATCCGACAAGATCGGCGTCATCGAAAACCTGCTGAAGATCGCTGACAAAGTCATCATCGGCGGCGGTATGTCCTATACATTCTCCAAGGCTATGGGCGGCGAGATCGGTACATCCCTGCTTGAAGCAGACAAGATCGATCTGGCTAAAGACTTCCTGGCTAAGGGCGAAGGCAAGCTGATCCTTCCGATCGACACAGTGATCGCAAATGACTTCTCCAACCCGACAGAGATCAAGACTGTCAAAGCCGGTGAAATTCCTGAAGGATTCATGGGCCTCGATATCGGTCCTGAGACGATCGCACTCTTCAAGAAGGAACTCGAAGGTGCTAAGACAGTATTCTGGAACGGACCGATGGGTGTGTTTGAAGATCCTCGTTTCGCTGTAGGTACAGTCGAAGTCTGCAAGACACTTGCTGAGCTGGAAGGCGCTACAACGATCATCGGCGGCGGTGATTCCGCATCCGCAGCTAAGAACCTCGGATTCGCAGAGAAGTTCTCCCACATCTCCACAGGCGGCGGCGCTTCACTCGAATACATGGAAGGAAAGGAGCTCCCGGGCGTAGCGATTATTCCCGAGAAATAATAAATATGGCAAGAAAACCCATTATCGTCGGTAACTGGAAAATGAATAAAACTCCTTCTGAAGCAGAAGTCTTCATGAAGGGTATCGAAGAAGTTCTGACAGGAACAGAAGCTGCTGATTACGGTATCGGCGCTCCGTATGTAGACCTGGATGTATGCGTCAGAAACGCAAAGAACCTGATCATCGCAGCTGAAAACTGCAATGAAAAGGACAGCGGCGCTTATACGGGTGAAGTATCCGTTCCGATGCTGAAGGAAGTAGGTATTACTTACTGCATTATCGGCCACTCCGAGAGAAGAACTTACTATGCTGAAACAGACGCTGCATGCGCTGCCAAGGCAAAGAGACTGCTGGCTGACAACATCATCCCGATCCTCTGCATCGGTGAGACAGAGGCACAGTATGATGCTGGCGAAACAGCTAACGTCATCAAGTCCCAGCTGGAAGGTTCCCTAGCAGGACTGACCGGTGAAGAAGTTGCTAAGATGGTCATCGCTTATGAACCTATCTGGGCGATCGGCACAGGCAAGAGCGCAACAAAAGAGATCGCTGAAGACTGCTGCAAGTGCGTCCGCGACAATGTCAAGGCTCTCTATGACGAAGCAACAGCTGAAGCAGTACGCGTTCAGTATGGCGGAAGTGTCAAGCCCACAAACATCAAAGAATATATGGCTTGCCCTGACATCGACGGCGCGCTGATCGGCGGAGCATCACTGAAGGTTGATTCCTTCAAGGAAATCATTGACGCAACAAAATAAAGATTCTTTCGGAGATATGATCTCCGGGAATAATGATCAAGGTATTACAAGGAGGACAAATCAAAATGCCTAGTATCGTAAGTGTTTATGCACGTGAAGTAATCGACTCCCGCGGAAATCCGACAGTTGAAGCAGAAGTCACAACAGAATCAGGCGCTTGGGGACGCGCAATCGTTCCGTCCGGTGCTTCCACAGGTGAACGTGAAGCTATCGAACTTCGTGATGGCGACAAGAAACGTTTCGGTGGAAAAGGTACTCTGAAAGCAGTTGAAAACGTTAATACAAAGATCGCTCCGGCTATCCTCGGCATGGATGTTACAGAACAGACAGCTATCGATAAAGTAATGCTCGAACTCGATGGCACACCGTTCAAGTCCAACCTGGGTGCTAATGCTACTCTGGCTGTTTCCCTGGCTTGCGCAAGAGCTGCAGCTGACTTCTATGGCGAACCGCTCTACAAATATATCGGCGGCGCAAACGCAAAGGTTCTCCCTGTTCCGATGATGAACGTTCTGAACGGCGGCAAACATGCTGACTCCGCTTCCGACGTACAGGAATACATGATCATGCCTGTAGGCGCAGAAACATTCCGCGGCGCGATCCGTATGGGCGCTGAAATCTTCCATGCACTGGCTAAAGTCCTGAAGAAGTATGGATACAACACAGCAGTCGGTGACGAAGGCGGATATGCTCCGTCCTCCATCCCTGGTGGAACAGGACCGCTGGAAACACTCGGAAATGAAGGCCCTCTCGCTCTCATGCTCGAAGCAGTAGAAGCAGCTGGATACAAACCCGGCACAGACGTATGCTTCGCTATGGACGCAGCTTCCTCTGAATTCTATGATGCAGAAAAGGGATGCTATGTTCTTGCTCGTTCCGGTGAAGGCGACAAGTCTTCCGAAGACATGATCGAACTCTATGAGAAGTGGGTTGAAAAGTATCCGCTGATCTCCCTCGAAGACGGCCTTGCTGAAAATGACTGGGATGGCTGGGTAAAACTCACAAAGCGTCTCGGCGACAAGATCCAGCTCGTTGGTGATGACCTGTTCGTTACAAACACAACATTCATCAAGAAGGGTATCGAACTCGGCGCAGCTAACTCCGTTCTGATCAAAGTTAACCAGATCGGTACACTGACAGAAACTCTGGATGCTATCGAAATGGCTAAGGAAGCTAAGTACACAGCTGTTGTTTCCCACCGTTCCGGTGAAACAGAAGATACAACGATCGCTGACCTGGTAGTCGGTGTCAATGCTGGTCAGATCAAGACCGGTTCCATGAGCCGTACAGACCGTATTGCTAAGTACAACCAGCTGATGAGGATCGAAGAAGAACTCGGAACTGTTTCTGAGTACAAGGGCAAGAAGGCATTCTACAATGTCAAGGCTCTGTCCGCTGACCCTGCACCTGCTCCTAAAAAGACAGCTAAGAGAACAACAAAAAAAGCAGCTAAGAAATAATCATTCTTAAATCTCAGCTCAGAGACCGGATGCTCATACGCATCCGGTTTTTATCTGCTCCGCTCTTTTCAAAGATTTAGTTGATAAGGCTGTAAATACCGTAGTGATATTCGCCATATGCGGCATATAAACTGATAGGCATTGGCTTCTTAGGAATGTCGCAGCACCGGAAAGGAATGATTTCCTTCATTGTCATCATG
>JAFRJJ010000061.1 GCA_017432325.1 Solobacterium sp.
CCGCCTCTGACGATACGTACTTCGTCGGATACTTCTTCGGTCACGGTCTCATCTTCCAGCGTATGCTCATAGATGATTCCGTCTTCGATCTTTTCATCAAGAACAAGTTCGAAGTCCACGATGTTTCCGTTCAGGTACTCGTAGTTGTTGAAGTTTCCGTATGACGCGTATCCGTTATGCGCTCCGAAGTAATCAGCTGCCCTGTCGGAGTCAATGACAAACTCAATGACGCTGGCATTCAGGTTTGCGCTGCATCCGTCACTTGCGTCAACTGATGCCTTGGCATCGATCTTTACGACCGGGAGAATAATACCGGTATCAAGCACGATGTAATAGCGTGTTCCGATCTCTCCGAACAGATAGCCCAGCGCAACACCGATGAAGCCGTCTTCATCATAGAGGAACCCGGTCTCTTCATCCACCGTCATGTGGTTGCGGATATGCCAGTACTGTCTGGAATCCGGCGCAGTGATCATGCGGTAGTCTTCATATGTTTTAGTGCTTGATGTGTTGCAGGCTCCGATCGATGTTGATTTGAACTCTCTCTGGTAATCTTTCAATGCGGTCAGTGAGAATTCATCACTCTTGAAACCCGAACTCATCAGCGTGACTGCCGCCAGCGCAGCAGCCTGTATCACCTTAGCTGTTTTCATGGTAAAAGATATTTTAGCATCGGTCATCAGATTATGCAAACTATTACTTTACTGGCGCATATTTTCGGCACCGTGCTATGATTTCGGTATAGTTTAGAAAGGACCGTACGTTATGTTATCACAGGAAATCAGAAACTATATTTCAGAACACAGTCAGGAAACATATGACCTGCTTGTCACACTTGCACAGATCCCCGCCCCTTCCAATCATGAAGAGAAAAGAGTCGCCTTCCTGACGGAGCTCCTTGAAAGCTGGGGCGCGAAAGGTGTTTATACAGACGAAGCACTGAATGTTGTTTTCCCTTATGACGATGACGGTGAAAAACCTCTTGTTGTATTCATGGCTCATACGGATGTCGTATTCCCCGACACAACACCGCTGCCGCTCCATGTGGATGGAGACAGACTCTGCTGCCCGGGTGTCGGTGATGATACTGCGAATCTTGTAACCATGCTGATGGTGGTCAAATATCTTCTGAACCATCCTATGAAGACAAAGGATCTCGGTGTGATCTTTGTGGCCAACTCAGGTGAAGAGGGACTCGGAAACCTGAAGGGATCACGTCAGATCTGCAAAACATACGGATCCAGGATGAAGCGCTTCTATTCCTTTGACGGAGGACTGAAAAGTGTTACAACTGACGCTGTCGGCTCTTCCCGCTTCAAGGTCAGCGCAACTACGATCGGAGGGCATTCCTACGGTAAGTTCGGAAACCCGAACGCAATTGCAGGCATTGCTGAAGTGATCAGAGATATCTACAGCCTGACAGTACCGGAATACGGCAAAACAACATACAATGTCGGTACCATCTCCGGCGGTACTTCCGTCAATACGATCGCCCAGCATGTAGAGATGCTGTGTGAATACAGATCCAGCGATCTGCGTTCCATGGCGATCATGGAAGACCATTTCCAGAAGATATTCAAGGACAGAAATACTGATGACGTACATCTGGATGTGGAACTGGTCGGTTCCAGACCGTGCGGAGCGCTTGACGAAACAGCAAGAAAAGAACAGACCGTCATGCTGGAACAGGCAGCTTCTATCCTGAAGGAATATACCGGCAAAGAACCTACAACCGGAGCAGGATCAACTGACTGCAATATTCCTCTGTCAATGAATATTCCTTCACTCTGCTATGGTTTCTATCTCGGGCAGGGTGCTCATACAAGAGAAGAGTTTGTTGAAATCTCTTCTTTGAAGATCGGTTACCACGTTGCATTCGAAAGCATCCTCGCATATTTCAAATAGGAATCAGAAAGCTTTATGAAAACAGACGCCGGCCGGCGTCTGTTTCAGTTCTGCTATGTTCAGCGGATATCGATCTTTTTGAGATACCTTACTGCACGCTTGCTGTTGGAGTCTCCGAACACGATGAGCTGTGCTCCCTGACCGCCTTCGATCCCTTCCAGCATCTTTCCATCTGCGCTGACAGCGACATACACTTTGCCTGCTTCCAGTACTTCCGCACCGCTCAGTCCAGCGGAATAGTTGTCTTCCGAAGTTGCTGTCAATACGGAATTTTCAGTTATCCTGATCTTGTTTGCTGTAAGGAGAGCATTCAGTTCCACACCTTTGTATTCATGATGCGATACCTCTCCTTTGCCGTTGACCAGGTCTCCTTCAAAGGATATCTGATCCAGTTTTTCAAATGCCACAGCAGTTGTGTTTCCGCCGCTCTGAAGCAGAAGTCCTTCATCTTTGGGACTGTTCTGCCGGTTCATAAAGCCCAGAACGGCAGCGGCAGCTGCGAGTAATACAATGATCCAGATCATCCACTTCTTTTTCATGATTCCGCCCTTTCCATATCTTTTTCAGATAAACATTTACCATCTGCTGTGTTCTTTTTTGCGGTTCCTGTCAGGGGTCTGAGCCTTTTAGCCAGTATATATGCCAACCCTCCGCATAACGCTCCGCTGATCAGAGCCACTGTCACATACAGTGCAAGCGGGATCCCTTTCAGACGGAATACGATCAGGTTCGCTGTCAGTCCGGCAGATGCGCTTGCCAGCATATTCGCGGCCATCATGACTGCTGCCCGGTCGGAACCTGTCTTTCTGCCTGCATAAAACACAAGATCGATGACGATTCCCGGTACGATGTATCCGATGGGTGCCAGCAGCCCCATGCTTCCGGTCATGCCCAGTGACAGCATGATCACGCTTTGAACAAGTCCCATCAGTGCGGCGCATCCTCTGACCGGAATCATATCCGCTCCGATCACCAGAAACATCAGTGAAAAGCTTGTACCGATCCCTCCCGGTATTTTCAGGAAATCCGTGATGACATTGGCAAACGGGGAGATCATCCTTTTGGCAAGCAGTCCGATATCACAGCACAGAGCCAGGAAGATCAGATCCCTGATTTTCACATCTTTCATCTGCTTTTACCTCTGTCTTCCCATGTCTCCATGATCCTGCGGGCTGTCTGATAGACTTCTTCACGGTTATCTTCATTCAGCCTGAGAAGCTGTATTTTCGGGTGTTCTTTAATCAGCTGAAGATACCGGTACTCTTTCTCCGTATCCTTGATCGCAGCGATCACCGGAATATCCCTGTCAAATGTTTCAATGACCTTGCGGCAGAAACATTCCGCACCGGTTTCCATATAACCGATCTCATCCATTACGATCACTCCGTCATCACACACATCCGACAGCAGCTTTACACCAAGATCCTCAAAGACTTCATCATTGACAGAAATAATCCTGCGCCTGGTAATACCGATCTCCTGTGCAGCAGTTGTATCACTTTTATCTGCAGGATACATATATACGTGGCGGTATCCTTCCGCATCTGTTTTCAGGATCTTAGTCCTGTATCCGCAGATCCTGCGGTCTGTTTCACTGATCAGACGATCAATGAGTGTTGTTTTCCCCGCTCCCTTTTTTCCTTCGATCACAATATGCAGTCTGCCTTTACA
The DNA here is from genome assembly GCA_017432325.1 of Solobacterium sp. Classification (GTDB taxonomy): domain Bacteria; phylum Bacillota_I; class Bacilli_A; order Erysipelotrichales; family Erysipelotrichaceae; genus Bulleidia. Next base: position 3,577 of record JAFRJJ010000061.1, read on the forward strand.
GTACTTTTCGTAATCTTCCCTGCGGTTGATATTCGTAAAACAGCGTTCACTGATGCCGGCATCAGCGGCATCGATGACCCTGAAGCTGAGCTGCTCAAGAACGGAGATCAGTTTCCTGTTTCCATTCTGAAGTGCTTTGACCATCAGTCCGATGCAGTGTACGGAATACCATCCGAAAACAGTCTGTATATGTCCGCCTGACGTTCTGATACATACCGCATCGGTATCTTCTGTAATGAACTGCTGCAGTTTTCCGATCATGCCTGCCTCAAAGAACGGCGCATCACAGGGAACACAGAATATGCCGTCCAGACCGTCTTTCTCTGCCTGAACAAGGCTGGAACAAATACCGGCTGCCGGTCCCAGATACTGCCCGTCACTGCCCTGGTAAAGGTCTGTGACCTTTGTCCAGCCTTCCGGGATCTCCTGATCATATGCACCCTGAGACATGTAGCATGGCATGCCTGTCTGATCCAGTTCTGCTTCGATCATTCCGGCAAATGTCTGTCCGTTTATGATCAGTTCTGCTTTATTGGTGCCTCCCATGCGGCTGCCTTTGCCGCCGGCAAGGAGGACACATCCGTATTTCTTACTCATAAAATGCTCCGCGGTAACAAAAATGGCGCGCACGAAAAATGATCATGCAGCGCCATCTTTCATGCTCTTTTTTTCAATAAGGAAGGCTGCAGGATTTCTCCGTCAACCCCGGAGGCGGATGCCTCGGCGCAGTCCCATGCAGTGCTGACCTGTTTAGGGGCTTTTGCTCAAAGAACGTTATTCACTTGTTTTAGTTTGAGGTGTCCGTCATACAGAATGTCTGGGATCACGGACAATTGCACATTCAGATCCTCTTCGAATCCTGAGAAGAAAATCTGTATGATTATCGTAACAAAAGAAATCAGCTGTTCCAATACGGTTTATTACCTCTTCAAAAAAACGATCCGGATGCTGTGAAAAAAAGGCAATTGTTTCATATACTTCATCAGTTTATGATTCATTGCCTTTCTGATCGTACTGTTGTATTGTCCATTTCAGGATGATTTCTGAAATTTCCAGTACAAAGTGTTCTTCCTGTATGTCTGTCATCGGGTGAGAATCCGCAATACCGATATGCATTCCTGAGATATCGGTTTCCTGAAAGTCTGAAGGATCTCCCATAACCACATACTGTGTACCGATGTATTCAATATTTCCGTCCGGATCCGGTTCAATAGGCATGGTCTCAAACGGTTTCTCAATATCAATGCCCATTGTCTGCAGATGTTTTGTCAGCAGCGGATATGTACCTTTGATCTCTTTAACATAGTTGCGGCAGTAATCACACTGACATACATTTTCAATGCCTAAAGCATCATAATACTGTTTGGTTTTTGCCGCATCCATCATTTTTCTCCCGGGTCCTGCTTTGAAAAACCGCTTCCAGATATTCCGATCATACTTCAGACGGTACTCCGGATCGACTCCCGCATAGACTCACTGATCCCCAGTCTGATCATCGTGCTGGCTGCACCAAACGTGATCGCATAGCCTGCTTTTGTATCATAAACACGAACAGAGCCGAGTGAGCGGATCTTAGCCGCATTCAGTTTAGTCGGATCATACAGACTGATGACAAGTCTGTCTGTCGATGAGTGTGTCAGTTTGATGTTGTCGATTCCGCCGACTGCGTCAATGACACCCTTCACGATATGATTCTTTCTGCCTGTCTGGAACAGATCCAGAGCAAGGTATTTATAGTAGAAACGCGTGAACAGGAAGTAAACAAAGAAACTGATTATTCCTGCTGCCGCAATCATCAGCAGCGTCTTCTGCAGAGACGTAAACTGAAGATAGCTCAGGAACTCAAGCAGTGTGCCGGGCAGTGCTGTCAATGTCGCTCCTCCCGCATAATTGAAGCCGAGATATACGCCCATTGCCTGGAATACTCCGAAAAGCAGTCCGGTATACAGCAGATGGAAGAAGAACAGTGCAGGAGCCGCGAAGAATAATGTGATTTCCAGCGGCAGCAATGTTCCGGAGAATATCGATAGCAGAGATGTCAGGATATAGAACATCCTGGTCCTTCTTTTTTCAAAATAGTCTGTCTTCAATGAGTACATTGCCCACAGGAGACCGGGTACCGCAAAGATGTTCAGCACATAGTATGGGGTAATGAACCGTCCCGACATTCCGGTCAGTCCGCCTACCGATGCCTGCGCTGTCCAGATATTGACATCACCGGCAACGCTGCTGCCTACCATGTTCAGCCATGTGCCGCCGTTGCTGCCGTACCAGAACGGTGTACGGATCATAGCGCCAAGATTCAGCAATGAAGAAAACCGGTCAAGCACTCCATAGATCATCAGATTCACAGGGTTAGTCGTATCGGAAGAAATAAATTCAACAGCGGTATGGATCGTCCTTACCGCATATGGCCAGATATAAGCCATTCCGAAGCCTGTTGCAGCGGAAAGGATAACTGTGCTGATCACACACTGTGTATCTTTCGAAATAAAGGCAAAGAGGTTATAGTCACTCCGCTTCCTTGTACGGTTATAGTTATACAATGCGATCAAAGCGACGATTACCGCGCCGATCACTCCTGTCTGCAGCGGATAATGTACTGCTCCTGCCAGCGATTTTGCACGTGTTGAGGTTATGGACAGTCCCAGAATCGAGCTGAATGCTGTGGAGGGCAGCGAAGATCCCGCAAAACACATCGTCATGGTCAGGAATGCAATATATCCGGCAAATGCGGACAGAATACCTGTTGCGCTGCCTGATTTTCTGGTGACCAGGCGGATCATGAAAAACAGCGGAAAATTCACAACAAGGAACGTTCCGGTTCTGATGCAGACTTCAGCAAGCAGAATAACCACTTCGTTCGATATTGAAAAAAATACACTGAATGCACTGTTAGTAAGAATATTACCGATCCCAAGCAAAGTCATCGCAAAATAAAGGATGCCGATGGGAAAAGACAGTATGTCATAAAGAGAATTCCAGTTGCGCATGAAAACCTTCTTTCGTGATGGAATTATTTTACCATGAAATGATAAAAAAACTCCTGCCTCTTGAGAACCCGGCAGGAGTATCTGAGTTTCAGTATGATCAGAACAGGCTTTTCAGTCTTGAATAATAGGAGACTTTGCGTCCTCTCAGCATGCGTACTTTCAGATTGGCGCATGATGAGATCGTCACTTTTGTTTCATCTGTAAATGTGTACACATCTGCGTCGGCTCCAAGAAGCGCGCCTTTGAAGCTTGTTGCATAGAAATCCAGGACCGTATCGCTTTTCATGATGATCGGTGCTCCGAGGGAACGGTATTTACTGTGGTGAATTCCTGCGATCTCACACATCTCGATCAGATCCAGACCTTCCTGTATGACTGCACCTCCCAGGGATCTGTTATATGCGGTACTTCCAAGCTGTGTACATACAAGGATACCTGTACCTCTGATCTTTTCAAAAGGCACAGTATTTACATATACATCAAGCACCTGTGTTCTTGCGGCATTCTCGATCCTGATCTCATTGACCGCGTAATATGTTTCCTTCCCTGTATATGCCTGCAGGATCGGATAGGTTGCCTCTTCATATTCATGATTCAGGAATGTCTCCATGAATTCGTCATACTCACTGTCGCGATAGTCAGTATAGAAACCAAGCGTTCCGGTATGGATCCCGTAAAAACGAACTTTGTTCAGTTTCTTGAAGAACTGATGCACTGCATAGATAAATGTGCCGTCTCCGCCGACAACAAATACAACATCGGGTTCTTCGTTATCCTCAATATAACCGTGATTATTCAAATCATGCCTGATCTGGTCTTCAAGTGACAGTGACACTTCATCAGGTCTTGTAACTATCGTATACCGTTTCATTTTCTCACCCCGTATAAATATAACATCTGATTCAGAAAAAGAACTCCTGCTTCAGGGTGATCTCCGTACATTCACCTTTCAGCGGGAGCTCTCATTATGCATCAGTTGATCTTTGTGCCGGGTTTCAGACCGTTAACTTCAACGACACCGACAAGATCATCATTCTTGCCTGCCAGCAGCATGCCCCGGCTCTCAACACCGCGGATGACTGCAGGTTTCAGATTGGAAATGACGACGATGTGCTTGCCGATCATCTGCCCGCATGTGTAGCTGCGGGAAATGCCTGAAACGATCTGACGGACATCTCCGTTACCCAGGTCGACCTGCATGACCAGCAGGCTGTCGGCATCCGGATGTTTTTCTGCTTTCAGTACGCGGCCGACTTTCAGATCGACTTTCGCGAAATCATCCATTGTAATCTGTTCGACGACAGGCTTTTCCGCCTTCTTAGCGGCAGCGGCTGCTTTCTTCTGCGCTTCCTGGATCTGTTCTACCTTGGCAGCGACTTCCTTTTCATTCAGACGCTGGAACAGGATCTCCGGTTTTGCTGTAACATGTGTGTCTGTTTCAAGCTGACCGAATTCAGCAACTGAATCATAGTCACGCTTCTGTGTACCGATCTGATCAAAGATCTTTTCAGCAGTTACAGGCAGATATGCGCTCAGCAGGACTGCAGCAAAGCGGATGCCTTCCAGAAGGTTGTAAAGAACTGTCGCAAGACGGTCTTTCTTTTCCGGATCCTTAGCCAGAGCCCAGGGAGCGTTTTCATCAATATATTTGTTGCAGCGGGAAACAAGATCCATGATGTCGTCGATGGAATCCGCTACACGGAGCTCCTGCATCTTGGTCTCAACATCAGCAACTGTCTTCAGTGCTTTTTCTTTCAGCTGTTCATCGATCTCTTCAGCAGCGCCGGGATTGGTAACAGCACCCTCGAAGTACTTGTTGGACATGGATACCGTACGGTTGACCAGGTTTCCGAGGTTGTTTGCCAGATCGCTGTTGATGCGTTCTACCATCAGTTCGTATGTAACATGGCCGTCCTGCGCATAAGGCATCTCATGCAGCATGATATATCTGACAGCATCCTGTCCGAACAGGTCTACCAGATCGTCGGCATAGATGACATTGCCCTTTGACTTGGACATCTTGGAATCACCTGTCAGCAGCCAGGGGTGACCGAATACCTGCTTGGGAAGCGGTACATCAAGCGCCATCAGCATGATCGGCCAGTAGATCGTGTGGAAACGGATGATATCCTTGCCGATCAGGTGCAGATCTGCAGGCCAGTATTTCTTATACAGTTCATCATGGTTTCCGTCGCAGTCATATCCCAGACCGGTAATATAGTTGCTGAGGGCGTCGATCCATACATAGACTACATGGTCCGGATCAAAGTCTACCGGGATACCCCATTTAAAAGATGTACGTGATACGCAGAGATCCTGAAGACCCGGTCTCAGGAAGTTGTTCAGCATTTCGTTCTTTCTGCTTTCAGGCTGGATGAAATGAGGATGTGTCTCGATATATTCGATCAGTCTGTCAGCGTATTTGCTCATGCGGAAGAAATATGCTTCTTCCTGCATCGGCTTGACATCTCCGCCGCAGACAGGGCACTTGCCCTCTTCTGTCAGCTGGCTCTTTGTGTAGAATGCTTCACATTCCTGACAGTACATTCCTTCATAGTGACCTTTGTAAATGTCGCCCTGATCATAGAGCCTCTTAAAGATCTTCTGAACCTGCTTCTCATGATAATCATCTGTCGTACGGATGAACTTATCATAAGATACATTCATGCAGTCGAACTGTTCCCTGATCACTGCAGCGACGTTGTCGACAAATTCTTTCGGTGTAACGCCCTGTGCCAGAGCTCTTTCTTCTACCTTCTGACCATGCTCGTCGGTTCCTGTCTGGAAACGGACATCATAACCTGTCATTCTCTTATAACGGGCAATGGAATCCGCCAGTACAATCTCATAAACATTTCCGATATGAGGTTTACCGGATGTATATGCAATTGCTGTTGTAATGTAATACGGTCCTTTATTTTCCATACTGAATGCCTCCTTTGGCTGTGAAAAGAAAAACGCCCCGGGAAAGGACGTCTTGCACGCGTTACCACCTTTATCTTGCCTGTTACGGCCACTCGATGCGTGTAACGGACGCCTCCGGATCCCGCTCATGATTCACGGAACCGGCTCCAAGGCCATCTTCATCCATTCCCTCATACAGACTTGCACCTTCCGTCTGCTCTCTGATAATCCTGAATGAATTACTCTCCTCTTCCCTGCTTTTCCACAACATTATAATAGTTTGCCGTATCTCTTACAACACTTTTCAAAGTGTGACAGATTCATTCCGCGCTTTTTCCGTATCAAAAAACAGGCCTTTTCAACCGGTGTACCATTCATGATTTGTCATCAGTCAGCACTGCTGATTTTTGACACACATCATTTTTTTATAATTTCTAATTGCTTTTATTAATGGGCATTCGCGGCATATTTTCTTACTTAATGGCAAAAAGTTCAATTATTTGTATAAAAAAGCTTTTTTTATTTTAATTATCTGGCTTTTACTTGTAACTGTTGTCGGAAAATGCTACATTAATTCTAGTGTCCATGTTCTAAGAGGGGGCATAGGGATATTTAGAATAGGAGATTCTTAAAAAAATGGCAACAGGAAAAGTAAAGTGGTTCAATGCAGAAAAAGGATATGGATTCATCACATCCGATGACGGAACAGATATCTTTGTTCATTTTACTGCAATTCAGGGCGAAGGCTTTAAAACACTCGACGAGAACCAGAGAGTTACATTTGATGTAACACAGAGTGACCGCGGCCCGCAGGCTTCCAACGTAGTTAAGCTCTAATTAATACACGGGATCCTGAACGAACTGCTCTTATACAGCAGCCGAAAAAAAGAGACGTTGATCGTCTCTCTTTTTTGTTTTTATTCGAAGATGATCGTTTCCAGCGCACGCTGATTGTTCGGATCCGTATCGACTCCGATGATCATGCCGATCGTATCGGAAGTTCTCTGCATCAGGAACGGCTCTGCCTTGTCCCATTCAACAAAGATCACAGGTGCCCAGAACAATATGGTCTCCAGAGCTCCTTCCGGTACGGTTTCTTCTTCATTCAGCTTGGATATCTTCTTCAGGTTATCCCGGAACACTTTGGAACTCACCAGGAATGCCATCAGGACCCTGCGTGCTGTAAGCAGACAGTCTGCGCGGACAGCCCTGTCTTTTCCTTCCAGAACTCTCAGTCCGTCCTCAAGAACGTCCATCTTCCGTTTGGCTTCCTTGATCCTGTCCTGATTCTTCGCAAATTTACGCTCGCCGTCATTGTATTCCTGACGCGCTTTGATCAGGTTGTTCCTTGCAGCGTTGAATGCCGAATCGATCTTTGCGGCTTCAGTCTTATGTGTTCTGACATTTTCTTCGAGGCGTTCGATCTCCAGCTGCAGTTTCTGTGTCCCTTCCTGGGATTTCTGTTGTTTCTTCCGGATCTCTTCCAGTTCTTTACGCTTCTGTTCCAGTTCTTCCTTCAGCTGGTTTCTGTCCTTACGGAACAATCCGCCGATGAATGTCGTTTTCTTTTCAAGAACAGCAATTTCCTGGTTCAGTTCTTCCGCACGCTTTTCAGCCGCTTCCAGTTCAGCAAGATTGATCGGGAGCTTTTCGTTTGCGTCCGTCAGCTGCTCATCAAACACATCCATCTGTTCCTGTGCCTGACGTTTTGCCTCCTGGTGAGCCATTGCCTGACGTTCCGCATCCTTGATCCTGGTGACCTGGCGTTTGTTTTCTCTGTTCAGCCAGGAATCTTCTTCCTTCAGGCTGCGCAGTGCCGCGGAACATCTGCGGTACTCTGTCTGTTTCTGCGTCAGTTCGTCTTCAGACGCAAGAACCTTGCGGTATGACTCGCGGAACTGAGTCAGTGCGTCTTCGTACAGTTCCAGAGATTCATGGATCCGGTATGTGTTCAGTGTTCTGGCTGCCATATTCTTGACGGAACTGAGGCTGTCTGCCAGCAGCGGTTCATAACCGCTGGCGGACAATGCCACTTCGACCGATGCCTTATCCATTTCATCCTTGGACGCAAAAGCCGTGATCATACCAAAACCGTCCTCTGTAAACCTGCGGAGAATCCCGTTCCGGCTGTCAAACGCGAGATCGGGGTCTTCGAACTGTGAGAGGAACGCTGCTTTTTCGATCGTTTCGTCCCGGACCTCATCAGCCAGGAAGCTGATCAGGTCTTCTTTGGAACGTTTTCCTTCTATTTCATCAAATGTATATTCGAGGTCTGTCATAATCATATTACATAATACCACAGCAACACTTACAATGCCGATACTTCAATCATTGAATTTCCAACTTTCTTTTTAATTTTCACTCACCAAACGAATTTAACAAGCCGGAGTTTGTGTATAATGGCTAGTATTCAGGAGGTTGAACTCATGAAAGAAAACGATGTCCCCGAAATAACGGTAAATCATGCCATTCTGCACATTCTGGACTTTACTACAAGGCTGAATGTGCTGTCACAGCAGGAACTGAACCTGAATGACGACCAGATATACGGATATGTGTTCCAGCATATATTCCGTACGATCAATGATACACGCCTTTCGGATGGGGTTTTTGAAGCGGACAGCGATATGCTGCATGCAGTCCGTGACTACAGATCCGGAAAAACAGGATTTATTGACCTTTCTGACGGCATCGCTCAGCGGTTTATTGATATTTTTACGGAACACCCGGATCTGCAGGCTTTTGACCTGCTGATCGCGGATTATTCTATCGATCTGCGCCCCTGCTGTGCCATATTGGTATTGGAAAATACCCGGGCATGGTCGCATCAGGTAGACAGCAGCACAGGTATCCTGATCAATGAGCTGGTCACGCATCATGCTGTTCTGCCTTCTCCTACCCGTAAGATCAAAACATATGCGCTGATCGATCTCTCATCTGAAGCAGTACGATTTACGGATGAAATGAAAACACAGGTGGACCAGAAGCCGAAGATCCTCAAGCAGGTCCTTGGCTGTACGGAAGGAAAATCTTCCGAGGAAGTCATCAGGATCCTGAAGAATATCGCTGTTGAAGTTGCCGAGGAACATGACGAAGATCCTGCCGCGGTGCTTTCCGCCGTCAAAACGACTCTGAGGAAGAATGCCGAGGAAACAGAATCGTTCTCCCCCAAAGACATAGCCGAAGATCTTTACCGGGAGACACCGGTGCTGCAGGAGGCTTTCCGGCAGAAACTTGAAGAAACACCTCTGCCGGCAACAGTCAGCCTGCCTGTACAGACCGCTGTCAGGGTTGCGGGAAAACAGAAGATCAAAACAGATACAGGCATTGAGATATCGGTTCCGGCTGAACTGTTCTCAGACACGGACTGCATTGAATTCACCAGGGAAATAAACGGAACAACAACCATCACGATCAAAGGGATCCATAAGATCAGCACACGTTCATGAACAGGGAGATAACTATGATAACGAAGAATAAACTTGCCGGAATGATCGATCACACAAACTTGCATGCATACGCAGACCATGCAGACATGATTAAGCTCTGTGATGAAGCTGTCAGGAATCGTTTTGCCATGGTCGCGGTCAACTCCTGTCAGACAGCGTTCTGTCACGAGCTTCTGAAGGATACCGGGATCCACGTAGGCGCTGCCATCGGATTTCCTCTCGGACAGCAGACTGCAGAGGTCAAACTGTTTGAAGCGGCTGATGCCATCAGTCACGGTGCTGACGAGATCGATTATGTTATCAACATTACAGAAGTAAAAGAAGGCAATTATGCCTATATTGAAGATGAAATGCGACGCATGGTGAGCCTTTGCAAAAAGAAAAGGGTCATCTGCAAAGTTATTTTTGAGACATGTTACCTGTCCAGGAATGAAATTATCAGGCTTTGCCAGATCGCAAAGGAAGTCAAGCCGCACTATATCAAAACAAGTACGGGTTTCGGGACTGCGGGTGCTACCGTGGAAAATGTCAGGCTCATGAAGGAAACTGTCGGCAATGAAGTCAAAGTAAAAGCTGCCGGGGGGATCAGAACCCTGAAACAGGCTCTTGAAATGATCGATGCAGGTGCTGAGCGGATCGGTACAAGCCGCGGTACGGATATCATGCGTGAATGTATATCATAACATTCTGAAAACAGGCAAAGGCTGCGGAACACATTCTCAGATGTGCCCTGCAGCCTTTCATAATGCTTTGAGATTTTCAGCAGTTTATGTTTTGTGATCAGTCTTCAAACAGTGAAGCCCCTCTTGTGTCGATGACATGTCTGTACCAGTCAAATGACTTTTTGCGGAACAGCTTTCCGCTTCCGTTGCCGTAATCATCGTAATCCACAAACACGAATCCATAGCGCTTCTCCATACTGCCTGCCGAAGCTGCTACGATATCAAACGGACCCCAGTAGGTATATCCGAACACATCCACGCCGTCCCGGATCGCTTCATAGACAGCCTTGAGGTGATTGCGGATATACTCAATACGGTAATCGTCTATTACAGTATTGTTTTCATCCAGCTTCTCGATCATGCCGACTCCGTTTTCCGAAATGAAGATGGGCAGATGATAGCGTTCATACAGTTCGTTCAGTACGAAGCGCAGACCTTTGGGATCGATCTGCCAGCCCCACTGGGTAGCTGTCAGATACGGATTTTTTGCCTTTGAACGGAAGCCGCCGGTATCTGATGTCAGTGCTTCACCTTCTTTGTAAACCGCAGACTGATAGTAACTGCATGTGATGTAGTCGACTGTATTGTTCTTCAGTATTTCAAGATCTCCATCTTCGATCTTCAGTTCAACATTGTTTTCTTCAAAGAACCGCTTCATCTGATACGGGTACTCTCCCTTTGCCTGCATATCGATGAAGAAATACTTCAGACGTCTCTGACGGAATGCTTCAAACACTTCATCAGGGTTGCAGGAATATGCATAGATCGTCGAAACAGATGTCATGTCACCGATCTTTGCGGCAGGATCGATCTCATGGAGCGCTTTGATGGAGAGCGCATTTGCCACAAACAGGTGATGCAGGGCCTGATACATATCCTGCATGGGATTTTTACTGTCTCTGATATCCAGTCCGATCGCCCAGAACGGGAATGATACAACATTGTTGATCTCGTTGAATGTGATCCAGTACCTGACTTTGCCCTTATACCGTTCAAATACAGTACGGCAGTACTTCTCATAGAAACCGATCACCCTGCGGTCCATCCAGCCGTTATATTTCTGTACTAGATGCAGAGGGATCTCAAAATGAGAAAGTGTTACAAACGGTTCCATTCCCAATCTGTTCAGCTCGTCAAACACATCATCGTAATACTTTAGGCCTTCTTCATTGGGTTCTTCATCATCCCCGTTCGGGAAGATCCTGGACCATGAAATGCTCATGCGGAAGCACTGCAGTCCGAGTTCGTGCATCTCCGCAAGATATTCCTTATATCGTCCATAGAAATTCACGCCTTTGCGGAATGAATAATCGTCTGTATTTTCTCTGTCTTCGTTGTTGATGTCAAAGTCATTAAAGGTACCCAGTCCTTTTTTTCTCAGGTCGCCGTTGGACAGGCCTCTTCCGCCCTGATCAAATCCGCCTTCTGCCTGCATGGCACAGATCGCTCCGCCAAACAGAAAAGAATCAGGAAAACGCTGATTATTCATATTAGCCTCCATTAATAACTTTTTTATTATCTGTATTTTATCATGTCATTTCGTATTTCTTATATACAGTCTGGATCAAAATGAAAAAAGTGAAAAGAGATCTCCCTCAAAGGTAAGATCCCTTCTGTTTTCAATGAATGATAGGTTGCCGGCGCTTAACGCATATTGCCGATCCAGAGCGGGGAATTGATGTCTCTCAGATGATCCTGGAATTCATTCGTCCCATACAGCACATCACGCTGATTGACCAGTTCGATGTGATTTTGAATGACCCAGTCCTTCAGTTTGATACACGCTTCAAGGTCTTTGCAGCGGTGGAGATTGCAGCTGCTTTCCTGCATGATATGCATATCACAGTATCCGGGATGTCCGCCGATCCTCCAGATCTGTTCATCATTCTCCCAGACAACAGCGCTGTTCTTTTTATATGGATCATACTTGTCAAAGTTTTTGAGTTTGAACTGCTCGCTTGGACCGCCGACAAAGTTTTCTCCGTCCCACTGTCTGAAATGCAGGTGTTCGTATTTCGGATCTCCCGGATTTTCCGGTGAGTCATACCAGAAGTTCGCCGGGATCTTCAGTTCATGGACAACATCCCGGAAAGCACGTTCCAAATCATTGACATCATTCTGCATCTTTGTCGTACAGCTGTCCGGATAATGGCCGATAACGCTTCTGCACAGTTCGGCTTCTGCCATAAATTCCCTGTACGCTTCTTCATATCTGACTTCATTCATCAGTTCTTTGTGGCGGTGACGCCATTTGAATCTGCCTTCTTCATCTGCCATGGAGGGAACTTCTTCTTTCGGAAGTACAGGGCTTTCCCAAAGGTGTCTGTGCCAGCCGATGGATATCCAGGGCCAGTCTTTCAGCCATAGCAGCGCCTGCACAGTATGCGGGGAATCGAGCATGACATCTGCTGATGTTGCGATCCCCTCCTCAAACGCGCGGTAAATGCCCAGGTCAAACGCCTCCGTATATCCGATATCATCCGCTCTGTAAACCAGCCGTTTCCTCATATCAGAATTCCGCTTCTTCCTGCAGACTCCATTTTCCGAGCAGTTCCCACATATCGCGTTTCATCCGGGGACCGAACTCCGAGAATGTGTGCATTGTAATATGATTCAGATACAAGCCTGTAACATAATGATCAAATCCGTTGGAGATCGTTGCCAGTGTTGTTGTCTGTTTGTTCACTGCCCCGTAGAATTCACTGTACAGTTCATGCGGTTCAAAGATGATCGAATAGTTTTCATTCAGGATCAGCTGTGAGAACATCGATTCATCTGTGATCTCCATCGGTTCCAGCTGTCTGTCACTGAAACGGCACGGGTTAAGATAGCGCTGTTCCAGCGTTTTCTTTTCCTGCTCTGTCAGACGTTCAGCCGGCGGAAGGTATGCCATACCCATGGAAACAGGATCTCCCTTTTCCACTTTGATCATCTGTTCCCTGTAACGGAACGCATTGACGGGTTCCCTGTTTTCCTGGTGCGACAGCTGACGTTCAAACTCAGCGGTCAGGATGTCACCAAGACGTGCAATTTCTTCGTAATCCTGGCTCTTTCTGACAAAATGCGGTGATACATCACCTGCAGGTCCAAGCAGGAAGGTAAAGAATTCTCCGGGATGTGCCTCACTCAGTTTTTTGATGCAGTATCCGGGATATTCACTTGTGAAATCGGATTTCCACAATGCCAGGATCGTCGGATGACAGTTATGGATCAGGAATGTGATCTTTCGTTCCCCGTCACCGTACAGCGACAGCGTCTCGGCATACAGATGGACTGCCTTATGCTTCAGATCCGCTTCCCTGCTGTCCCCGATCTTATTGAAATAACGGTACTGATAACTGTAAGTTACCTCTTTGTATTCCGTCATCTCGATCGTTCCGACATTGGCCCTGATCTTTTCGATCACAAAATCGATCCACGCGTAATCCGTTGTCATACAGGGACAGTTATGGCTGTGTGTAGCAGAAACAACGATATCGATCTCTCTGCTGACTGTTTCCTCGATCGCCTGCTTGATCCTGTTTCTGACTTCCAGCCAGATCTCTACGGAATCGATCGATACATGGTACAAGGGCTTATGGCCTTCCGCTTCCAGAACGATCATTCTGAGATGCAGATCATCCCAGCATGCCTGATGCTTCTCGCCGTGGTGATTCAGCATGCGGTTGACCGGAAATTCCGGATTGATCACCACTGATTTAAAACCCATTTTCATCATGATAATTTTCCTCTATCTATACCAGGTCGTAGTATGTGATCAGTTCGATATCGTTTTCATTGATCCAGTTCCTGACCTCTTCCGACATCATAGCTTCAGCATCTCTCATACGTTCCAGAGATAATGTCGTCCATTTCATCAGTTCTCCGTCCACATATCCCGGATGTCCGCCAATCGCCGCATACTCACCTTCTGCCAGCCAGTCTGCGCACAGCATGATCAGTTCTGTAGTATTCTTGCTGAGCTGTTCGGCAGAGTCGAACACTTTACTGCCGGAAGCTTTGGTTGTCTTTTTGACAGCAGTCGGACAGTCACGCATTTCACGGAAACCTATTGCCTCCCTGATATCGTGGGAATACGGTACATGCTCATCTTCCGCGATCCTCCTGATGCTGTCTACATAAGTCTCCGGATGTATGGAATGCGTATGCAGATAACCGGGTTTCCTGCCGGTCAGTTCGACAAACCGGTCATATTGTGCACGCAGTTCTGTATATACTTCTTCCAGCGGAAACATCTCTGCCCTGCCTTCCGGTGTCATGAACAGTTCATTTCTGATCCTTGCGCCGCTTTTGATAAACAATCCGTTTTCATCTACCAGATGCGGGATCCTGGCAGGATCAGCGCAGCTAGGTCCCGCCACAATATTGAAATCAATGCCAAAGCATGCAAACGGGCGGTCTTTCATAAAACTGACCGCAAACGGCGCGCTCGGCATATTGGCGAACAAGCCGGTATTGCGAAGAACACCTCTGTCGATAGAATCGACAATTCCAAGTGTTACTCCTCTTGTAAAGCCAAAGTCATCTCCCTGTGTTAAAAGTTTCATACTGCACCTCATTATTTACGAACTTATTATAGAATGCAGACATTGTCTTTATTTATCACAAATTGAGTTCATGTTATATCAGTCTTTAGCGGAATATATTCTATTATTTTCATGTACCGACTTGTCATTTCCTGCACAATTATGCGTTATAATAAACATGTTAGAAAAAAAAGAGGGAGTTAATATGAGTGATATTCTTATTGGTAAAAACACAATTACTAACCAGGAAGTATTTTTAACACTGCCTACGGTAGCTGTCATGACCGGCGAAAAAGGAGCCGGCAAAACATTCCTGCTCTACAAAATAATTGAGCGGAAAACAGATGGCCGAATTATCCTTTTCACAAACAAACCTGATCATTATCAGGGACTTGGTGAAAAGCGCCTCAGAGTATCGGAAGGCGAACTGGAATTTGATATTGACGCGCATCTGACAGTTGTTGATGTCAGTTACCTTTATCATGATGATCCGACAGTTGTTCTGGATGACGCAATCAGAAACTTCAACAAGAAGACTACTGAAAACGATCTGATCATCCTTGATGAGGCTTTCCCGACATTTGCCGAGGAAGAATATAAACAGGAGCTCTACAGATCCATCGAAGAAGGCTGGAAAGCCGGTGTATCTGTCATCGTTTCAACAAATGATACGCAAACATTGAATAACACAGTTCGCGATCTGCTTTATATGTGCGAATACAGCATCTGCATGAAACAGGAAAAAGATCTGGCTGTTAAGTTCTGCGAGCTCTCTGCTTCTGACAGAGGCAAATATGAACTCCTGCAGTACTATGACGCAATGGAATTCGGCTCCGCTATTGTCAGCAGACAGGACGGCACAGTCGATTTCATAAAAGTCTGCTGATTAAAACAAAATCAGAAACGAAATGGCGCAGACCGGATACGATCTGCGCTTTTTGAAACACATGAAGGCTGCCGGATATAAACATCCGGAGTGCCATGGAAAACAAAGAGACCCGAATTCTTGAAATGAACAAGGAACCGGATCATGTACATGTTCTGTTTGAATGCGAGCCGGAGATCCCACCAAATGTACTGCAGACCAGGTCTGCCGGATCTATCAGAAAAGATCTAAGTATGATCACTTAGACAGGCCCTGCCCTTACCTTATTATCCGTAACCCATCCGTAAATAAAGCAGAACCGGGAAGGTACTTACCTGATCAGTTCTGCTTTCTTATTAACTCGTTATATAAGCAGCAAGCAAATCAGCCGAAGCTGTTAAATGCCCGGCTGTTTTTTTAGATTTCTGTTTTAACAGCCGCAAGACTTTATTCAGAAAATCTGCATTCTGTCACAGGATACGAACCTGATTTGATACTGACTGTATTATTTCAAATTGGCGTATCTTGCCAGGAATGACACGATAGCAAGTCTGTTGCAGGTATTCCATGGACGGAATGTTCCATCTGCCCATCCTGTTGTGATTCCCTGCTCTGCTGCCCAGCTGATGGCTTTATCAAAGTCCGGATTTCCGGTCATGTCTTTGAAATCTGCCATTTTCCCGGGATCAGGCTTTCCGTCCAGTCTCCACAGGAATGTCACGACTGCTGCTCTGTTGCAGGTATTCCAGGGACGGAATGTATTATCGCTCCATCCGGTAACAATTCCCTTCTGGGATGCCCAGGTAATTGCCTGATCAAAGTCTGAAATTCCAGTAAGGTCACTGAATGACGCAAGTCCGGATACTGCCGGTTTGCCGGAAAGTCTCCACAAGAACGTAACAACTGCTGCTCTATTGCACTCATTATTTGGTCGGAATGTTCCGTCAGACCATCCTTCAACGATCTTGTTATCAGACATCTGATAGATGGGTTCATAGTAGAACTGCGTCTTATCTGTCACATCAGTGAACTGTACTCTGACATTGCATTGAGAGATATAACCGCCGTCATTGGTCTTTGCAGAAATCACAGCTTTACCGACTTTCTTTGCGGTCAGATTCCCGGTCGTGGATACAGATACCACATTCGGATCGCTTGATGACCAGGTTACTGATTTATTCGTCGCATTTGACGGATAGACCGTTGCTGTTAACGCTCCCGTTTTCCCGAACACCAGATCATAGGAACCCGTCTTCAATGATATACCTGTAACACTCACTGTATTGCTTGGAACAGTTATACTGCAGGTTGCTGTTTTACCGCCGTCTACTGTCTTAACTGTGATCGTTGCTGTTCCATTTGCTACAACTGTAACTTTTC
This sequence comes from Solobacterium sp., assembly GCA_017432325.1. GTDB lineage: Bacteria > Bacillota_I > Bacilli_A > Erysipelotrichales > Erysipelotrichaceae > Bulleidia. The sequence goes on from JAFRJJ010000061.1 coordinate 20,416, forward strand.
CGCCTGACACTGTTGCAACACTGGTATTGGATGAAGACCAGGTTACATTTTTATTTGTTGCATTGCTTGGAGTAACTGTAGGTATCAGTGTTTCTGATTCTCCGACATTAAGGGATAACGCAGCCTTATTCAAAGTAACCCCTGTTACCGCAACATTTTTAACAGTAACTGCGCATGTGGCTGTCTTACCATTGCTGGTTGTTGCTGTTATCGTTGCATTTCCGGCTGAAACTGCTGTTACCCACCCATTTTGATCAACTGCCGCAACATTTTTATTGCTGGTGCTCCAAGTTATTGTCTTATCAGTCGCATTTACCGGTTGTACTACTGCCGTCAATTGTCCTTCATCACCTACAGTCATTAATAAAGAAGTAGGTGACACACTTACAGATTTTGCTTCGATTGTCTTGGGCACTGTAGTAATTGTAAACCAGTAGAAATATATGGGACCAGGTGCCATTTCCGGGAATAATGACCTTGTAAGATCCTGAAGCGAAGCCATACACTGGGTCGTACCCTCACTAACCCCCGTAATGGTCATATTATCCGAATCGATTGATATATGATCCTTGCTTTCTGATCTATCATATAAGTAATACGTCGTCTTTTCACTGTCATAACTTGCTTTCGACACTGTCCAGTTCATATCATTTATAGAAATCGCTGGCCAGTCGATCGTCTCACCCACTTCTACAACCACTTCAGAAGGTACCCTGGTCATTTCATGTGCTCTCACAATGATAGAATCAGAGTATTTTCCGTCTTTTGTCGTTACTGTTACTGTTGCTGTCCCAGTGCGTGTACCGGATATTGTCCCATCACTGGCTACAGCTGCAACTGATGAATTACTGGTTCTGACAGTAAGATTACTGAATGGAATTGATTCTTCAGTCGCCAAATCACTGACATACAGTTTATTTTGAAAATTACCGTACCTCGGTTTTAGCTCATCGGCACTATTAATAAAATAGTCAATTTTATCTTTACCCGAACAGATAACAATCCCTTCTTGATTGGACGTAACTGTTACCAGACATGTCGCTGTTTTACCGCCGTCTACTGTCTTAACTGTGATCGTTGCTGTTCCCTTCGCTACAGCTGTAACTTTTCCGCCTGACACTGTTGCAACACTGGTATTGGATGAAGACCAGGTTACATTTTTATTTGTTGCATTGCTTGGAGCTACTGTAGGTGTCAGTGTTTCTGATTCTCCGACTTTAAGTGATAGCTCAACCTTATTCAAAGCAACTCCTGTTACTGCAACATTCTTAACAGTAACTGTGCATGTTGCTGTATTCCCGTTTACATTTCTGGCTGTAATAGTCGCAGTTCCCTCAGAAACGCCTTTTACTGTACCGTTAGTGACCGTTGCAACACTGGTATTGGAAGAAGACCAGGTAACTGTTTTGTTTGCTGCACTGCTTGGTGTCACTGTTGCTGTAAGTGTTTCAGTGCTGCCGACATTGATTGTTGTGCTGCTTTTATTCAGTGAAATGCCATATGAAATAGTAAAAGTCTTTGTAACAGTATTATATCCTCGGTTTGTATTGCTATGGTCGTGTGAACTGATCGAGACAACACGAACTTCGTATGTTCCTGGGGGGAGTGTTATTGTCGTGTTTGTCCCAGTCACCCCTGATATTGTTTTATACGGAGAGCGTCCTGGCTCGAATGCCCCGCCTGTTGATGAACTGTTTTGATATATTTCCACATCATATGAACTTGTATCATTTGATCCGCTCCAACTGATTGTTGCTTCTCCTACAGTGTTGTTTACGCTTACGTTCGGTGTCTCAATGTCTGGCATTGGCCATATTGTAAACACCTGCGCCTCTTCACCTGCCTTATATTTGTATAGCTGAATATTCCCGCCTGGTGTAAAGTTTCTATCCTGTACATCCAGGACTTTAATCGTTGGTTCATATGCACATAATGGTGATAATCTAATCGATGTATTAGTTCCATTTGCCGACATTAAATACCATTGCTGTGCGGTTGAGTCATTCCTTTCGTAGACTTGAATATTTGTACCGTCATCATTTCCTCCACCATTGACATCAAGAGCATATCCATTTTTAAAAGAAGTGATCCTTAGAATAGTTGATATTCCTTGTCCAACTGGTTCGAAATGAAATACCTGACTGGGATCTCCATTACTTGTTTTTTCGCTTTGAAGTTCGACATTATTATTAGAAGAAACTGTAAGCGGAAGCCAACTAGATTCATTTATTATGTAGGCATTAAATGACTTAGTGGCATTCATATGAATTAAAGTTCCAGAAGATTGGCTACTATTTTCATAATATCCTTTTCCATTCAGTGCATTAACCATTTTTGCTGTGGATTGTTCACCAAATTGACCATCAACTTCCAGACCATATGCACTTTGGAACTGTTTCACAGCATTTGCGGTGTTGTTTCCATAATAACCGTCTACATCAAGCGAAGTACCCATGACTACATTTAGAGCCTGCTGGATCCATTTGACATAAGACGAATATGTGTTGACCATAGAAGTTGTAAAAAGACCATTTGGAGTTGAACTGTAATGCCACGGATTCGGAAGTGATGGTCTTGTAATCCCGGAAGGATTATCTCCATAATCTACTTCACAAAATCCAATCAACTCTGTATAATTTCCAGAATTTCCGTCTAATTTATTATTATTCTTTCCAAACTTTCGGCGAACTACTCCATTACTTATATTTCCTTCAACTGTGTACCAGTATTGGTCATCCTGATCAACAAGAATTGCCGTATGATCTGGTTCTGGTGAAGGTGATCCATCGCTATTTTTTGCTACCGTTTCCACAACAACAAGGTCCCCTGGATATCCCGGATAATTATAATCGATAGAACCATCAGAAGAAGATGTCTTAAAAACCCATGACCTGTTGCTTTTTTGATGCCATCTGCCTTGATTCTGAAAACCATGAAGATTAGTGTTAGTACCGCCCAACGATTCGAACTGGTTTCTGTCTGCACCAGCCGTTATAGCGCACCATGTTGCAAAATATACACACCATGCAGAATCATCACCTTTACCTGTAGATCCCGTCAAAATCTGTTCATAAATATTTGCATTATTGGAACCTTCACTATAACCCAATTGACTTACTGCTAAAGCAACAGCATCAGCACGTTTATTACCGGTTAGTGTAGGCAAAGGAAGTAATGCAGGCGGACTTAAAAACTTATCCAATGTCTCCTCTGCTTCAATTTCATAAGAAGTCTCTTCATTATTCACTTCTTCATCAATTAGAGATTCATCATTATCAGCTTCATTGGAGAACAATTCTTCATCGATTTCATCGGACTGCTCAGTTTGCTGCTCTGTGATTTCCATATCTGATTCCGATTCTGCTTCTGCTTCTTCAGTCTCCGGAAATTCAGAACTATCATCTGTCACTAAATCTGTATCGTTATTGTTCTCTTCAGATATTTCAGTTTCTTCCACTGATTCTTCCTGTGTTTCAGTCTGTTCTTCAGCGACTTCTTCAGTCTGACCCGAATCATCAGAAGTAATCACCGTTTGAATTTCTTCTTCAGAAGGCTGTTCAGGTGCTTCCTCACTGATCATTTCACCTTCAGGTTGTATTTGTTCTTCAGCAAATACATTCAGCTCAGTAAATACTGTGGTAAAAGACAGCATTAAACTAAGTAAGCAAGATATACTCTTTTTCACAAATTGTCTCCCCCTTTTTACACTTTCCGTTATTGTACGATGATAACCTTACAGTCTTCAATAAGTGGCAAAAAAGTGGACATTCTATTTTATATACTTCAGATTGAACACTGCAGAAAATGAAAACAGTATGATCTGACTGTGATATGCATGACCATACTGTTTTAATGTTTAGTGCTTCAGTTCATTATACCTTCCAAGGAATGAAACCACTGCCAATCTGTTGCATGTGTTCCACGGGCGGAATGTTCCGTCTGCCCAGCCTGTTGTAATTCCTTTCTCTGATGCCCAGCTGATCGCTGTGTCGAAGTCTGTGTTTCCTGTCATGTCTGTGAATTCTGCCATCTTTGTTGGTGCAGGCTTTCCGGCTGCTCTCCACAGGAATGTCATGACTGCCGCTCTGTTGCATGTGTTCCAGGGACGGAATGTGTTGTCTGCCCATCCTGTAGTGATATTGTTCTCTGCAGCCCAGGAAATCGCTTTATCGAAATCACTGTTTCCTGTCATGTCTGTGAACTCCGCCATCTTGTTTGGTTCAGGCTTTCCGCTGAGTCTCCACAGGAATGTTACTACCGCTGCACGGTTGCAGTTGGCTGTGGGACGGAATGTGCCGTCATCATATCCTCCGACGACTCCTCTTTCCACCATGTTGTATACATAGCCGTAATAGAACAATTCTGGATCTGTTACATCGCTGAACTGTACTGTCAGTTCACATTCCGCAGGTTCAAGGTCTCCCACCTTTGCAGTGATTGTTGCTGTTCCGATACCAACTGCTGTGACTGTTCCGTTGTCCACGGTTGCCACTGCCGGATTGGTTGATGCCCAGATGACTGTCTTGTCAACTGTCGTATCTTCAGGGACAAATGTTACCTTCAGTTCCGCTGTTTTTCCTTTCTGGAGTTTCAGTTCTGTCTGATCCAGTTCTATTCTCTCCAGAGGAATCTCTCCTCCAATCTTTCTCAGACCAACGTTAACTTCCATCTGCGGAGGCGGTACAGGCAGCCATTCACTCCATGTGGTTTCATATCCTTCTTTTTCGTACTTGACTCTCCACCAGCCTGTCGGTACATCCCACTGATATCTTCCTTCATAATCTGTTGTTAACGGATTCTTCTGTTCATATTCTGAAGCATCCCATACTGTTCCGTATTCTGTGTCTGCAGGAGGATTTGCGAAGAATACATCCTCATCTATCGTGAAATCATATTCCACCCAATATGCTGTTGTCGTGACTCCTTCAATGCGTTCTTCTGTCCGCGTATCATATACGTAACCGCTCGGGTCTGTTTTGATTTTTACATCAGCATCTGCGACCAGCAGCTCTTCCTCACGGTACTGATACGCAAATTCTGAAGCTAATTTCATTGCCGCAAGGAATACAGAGAATATTATTGCATACGGCCCGCCTACTGCAGACAACGCTAATGTCCCAATCGTATAAAGAACGGTAAATCCGGCTTTATCAGAGGAAAGTTCATCCAGTTTACTTAACGCAATCTTTTTCTCTTCATCACTCATACCGGATTCATACATGATCTTCTTACGAAGTTCTTCATGTTTCTCAGCAATTTTAGCCACTTTGTAGAGGACCTGAACATTGGTGCTGATATTCTTTGTTTCAGCGAATTTATCACTCAGCTCCCAGAATGTCTTGGAATTATCATCCGTGATCATATCCAGGCGGATCGTATTTACATCATTGACGATCTTCAGCAACGGATCTGCTAATGTGCCTGTTGTTACGATAAAGGATCTGTTATCATCAGCTTTTTCCAAGCTGAACACATACTTTTCTTCATTGAACCCCGGGAACCATGTTTCAAGGAATAATTCCACATCCTGCGCAGTCCCAAACCAGGAGGCGATATCCGCCCCTGATACAGAATCCTGATGTTTGAAATACAACTTGAGGCTTGTGTTTTCAAATTCATCCACTGCGTCGCTGATATCGATCGTGGCAGACACTTCATCACTCAGCTGGACTTCATATTCCATATTGACGCCTGCGATCTCCGGTATTGAACTGTTCAGAAGGCCTACGATCTGCTCCGATGTGAGACCTGAAGAGCGGTTCGGTGTATAGGTGACAGTCAGATGCCCCGGCACATATGACCTGCTGCCGCCAAACCAGCCTTCGGCGATATATTTACCGCTTGTGCTGTCATATACAGCTTCCAGTTCCCGGGCATCGGTTCCTTTGATACTCTTGACATATACTTTCCCTATGCTTTCCGGATGCGTGAATTCCAGTTCAAATTTGTAAGGTTGGGAAGGCTGGAAGATGCGGAGCGTGCTGTTATCAAGCAGTTCGACCTGTTTCAGTTCTTTCCCGTCCCGGTCATCATAAATAAATGACCTGATCTCCGGGGTTCCGGAGAAATATGTGACTGTCTTTTCAGCGATTTCCTTATCATCCGAAGTTCCTTTTTTCTTTGCTGTTACCGTATACGGAAAATACTCTTTCGAATCCGGCACATTTACTGACCCGTGATAGGAACCGTTCTTTTTCGCAGTCACTGTCGTCTGCAGTTCTCCGTCAACATAGAGCTCTACCTCTGACAAAGACGGTGCGATGCCGCTGACTGAAACTGTTGTCTCGGAAGTCTGGTCCGGTGCGATCAGGGATACCCCGGTAAAGACATTATTGAACGAGCCGACCACATCATATACACCTTTCCTTGTCCGGTATACGGCATATGTATCCGATCTTTCATTGGATGAAAACTGGAGATTGAATCGTAATGATCCACTGTAATCATCCAGTGTAAAACTAGCAATACGGGTTTTGCTGTCAAAACTTCCCTGAATAGCTTTCCCGTTAAATGTGACATGATTCAGATCCAGAACCGCGGATTCAGGAACATAAATATCGATCATCCTGTCATTGATCCCGGCATATTCATCTAAGGAACTCACGGTTACGGTACACGGCAGTGAACCATTGATCATAAAGCCGGCAGGATCGGCATGGTAGAAAGAAGAATCACGCTGGATCAGGCGGGCAGATGAAGGCCGGCTGTTCAGGGCTTCATACGGATAATGGTAATTGATCGCATGCACTACACCGGGAGCGTCATAATTCGTCAGGATCGTCAGTGAAGAGCAGTTCTTGAAACTTTCTTCATGGATCGAAACTACGCTGTCCGGAATACTGACTGTTCTGAGTCCGGTACAGTTCGCAAAAGCTTCTCTTAAAACTGTAGTGACAGTATCCGGCAGATCAACACTTTTTAACGATGTACAGTAGCTGAATGAACCTAATCCGATTGTTGTTACTCCTTCCGGCAGGTCAACCCTTTCTAAGGAACTGACCGTGCTAAACAGATAAGGAGCTGTAGCTGTCGTTCCATCCTCAAAAACCGCCTTTTTCAGATTGCTGCAGTTTTTAAAGGGGCTGCCCAGAATCGATCCTCCATTTACCAGTGTCTTGGGGATCACGATGCTTGTCAGTCTGCTGTTATTGCTGAATGCGCCGGCAAATACTGTCTGCACATACGCGGGAAGTTCCAGAGCCTCGATCGGGCAACCTTTGAATGCATCTGATCCTATACTGAGCAGGCTGTCAGGAAATTCAACATGGCTCAACGATGTGCAGCCATTGAATGCATTAGAACCGATCGAAGCCACGCCGCCAGGAAGTGTCAGTTCTTTCAGACCGGTGCATGATTTAAATGCATCACCTTTTATTTCCGTAACCCCCACCGGGATAACTGCTTTTTCGAGTGAAGTGACAGAAGCAAACAGACCGAACGCAATACTCGTCGTTCCTTCTTCAAAGCTGACTTCCTTCAGATTGGCGCAGTTTCTGAACGGGCTGCCTACGATCGATCCCCCGTTTACCAGAGTCTTCGGAATCACGATGCTTGTCAGTTTGGTGTTATTGCTGAATGCGCCGGCATATACCATCTGGACTTTAGCAGGGAGGACCAGATCCTCGATCGGGCAACCCTTGAATGCATCTGATCCTATATAAAGCAGACTCTCAGGAAATTCTACATGACTTAACGATGTGCATCCGTTGAATGCGTCGTGCTGGATATCCTGAAGCGTAGATGGAAGTGTCAGTTCTTTCAGACCGGTGCATGTTTTAAACGCATCGCCTTTAATCACTGTGACTCCTTCCGGTATAGTTGCTTTCTCCAATGCAGTGACATTGGCAAACAGACCGAGCGCAATACTTGTCGTTCCTTCTTCAAATATAACTTCTTTCAGGTTGCTGCAGTATCTGAACGGGCTGCCTATGATCGATCCTCCGTTTACCAGTGTCTTAGGGATCGTTATGCTCGTCAGTTTATTGTTATTATTGAATGCGCCTGCATAAACCATCTGGACTTTCGCAGGGAGGACCAGATCCTCAATCGGGCAGCCATTGAATGCATCTGATCCAATACTGAGCAGGCTGTCAGGAAATTCCACATGACTTAACGATGTACATCCATTGAATGCATTTGCATCTATTGTGGTTAATCCATCAGGAAAAACTGCACTTTGCAGTGCTGTATTACTCTTAAATGCATTGCTTGCGATTGAAACAACAGTATGACCATCATGCATGGAAGGAAAGATCAGGTTGATCTCTGAGCCGGTATAACCTGTAATAGCGAATGTTCCGTCATCATTCGGAGAATAAGTAAAATCAGCTTCATTTACCAGGTACTGTTCGACTGTTTCCTGAGCCTCTATTTCTTCTTCAGTTTCCGGTTCTTCCGTTTCTCCGGCAGCAGCTTCTTCTTCGGGAATTTCTGTTTCTTCCTCGGGAATCACAGTTTCTTCTTCCGGTTCAGATACAGTGTATTCTTCTGTTTCTGTCTCTGTTTCCTCTTCGGATTGTTCAGTTTCCCCAAGTTCTTCACTTTCGGCTTGCTCTTCCGTTGATTCTTCTTCGATCCCGGCATTGTCTTCTTCCGGTTCTGCCTCATCTGTTTCTTTCGGATCCTGAATAATCTCAGTTTCCGGTTCTGTTTCATCAACGCTGATTTCTTCTGTTATCTGTTCTTCCTCATCGAGCCCAGATGACTCTTCAGCAATTATCCTCAGAGAACTGCTCAGCAGCATACTTCCGCTAAGAATGATCTTAAGGAATCTGCCTGATATCCACTCATACTGCTTTTCCACGCTTCATTCCTCCATAAAAAAAGATGGTCTAACATATAATACCATCTCCTCATTTCTGTGATAACGTAATGTTCCGGATTTTTCATATCCGGGAATGATCCGTCAAATCATTCCATTTACATCATTTTCCTGATGCGGTTTTATCTGTCAGAAGCTTTTTTTGTATTTTTTATGCAGCAGCTTCGCTTCGGCAAAACCGAGTATCTTTTTTGGCCAGTTCACCTTTCCAAGATATGTATAGGGCAATTCATGGATCCTGTCTTTACGCAGACGGTTTTGACTGATCTGCACCATGATCCATGCGTTGAACAGTCTTTCACTGACACGGCCGATATACCTTTTTTCAAAATCACTCATTCCGGTCGTATCATATCTCTTTTCAATTTCTTCCGTTACCTGAAACAGCCATTCACAATATTCATCACACAGTTTCTTCGGCATGATAAACATATTGAAAATATAACCGGACCGCTGCTTCATAAACGTTCTGAATGCCTTCCCGTATTCCGGAAACATTTCATCCAGGACTTCCTGTGCAACATCAAACTGCCGGCCGTCAAAGGTATGCGCGTAATGCGAATAGATCGTTTCGACAAAATAGTGCCTTTTTTTCGGCAGGATCAGATCATATCTGCCGGTCAGTTCTTCTGCTTCCCGGGATGTCAGGACAGAATCCAGATCATTGTTTTTTTGTCTGAACAGTTTTTTTCGAAATACAAAATATCTTCTGTAATGGACAAGTCCCAGGTAATCACAGTCAAGATTCTTCCAGCACCAGTAAAGCCCGGTCAGTTCGCAGTAAAGCGGGTTCTTTGCACTGATATTATCCCCGCTGTCATCGCGCTGAAAACCAATATCTTCTTTGCCGGCAGCGCCGACAAAAACAGGAAGATACATCGGGTCTGCCGGAACATCACATTTTTTATGGCAGGCAACCATCAGCTTTACTGTCATTCCGCACCTTCCTGTCTGATTACGGCAATAATTGTTTTGAAGAAGATACGCACATCCAGCAGGAAACCCTGATGATCGACATAATACATTTCCATTTTCTGTCTTTCACCGGTATCATATGTCACATTATTCCTGGCATAAGCCTGCCAGTAACCGGTCAGCCCCGGTTTTACGCTGAGCAGTTTCCCAACATCTCTGCCGTATTTTCCGGTTTCTTCTTCAACGATCGGCCGCGGCCCGATCAAAGACATTGAGCCTCCAAGAACATTAAACAGCTGGGGAAGCTCATCGAGGCTTGTTTTTCTCAGCATTTCGCCGAATTTAGTGATACGCGGATCACTGTCCAGTTTGAATTCTTTCCGGTACTGTTCCAGCTGCTCGGGCGTAAGCAGTTTTTCCAGATCACCGGCATCTGTCCTCATCGTACGGTACTTGTATATTTTGATCCGTTTCCCGTCTTTTCCGATCCTGAACTGTGAATAGAACGGGTTGCCGCCGTCATCCAGAGTAACCAGGATCATCAACACGATCATGAGCGGAGACAGTATGATCAAAGCTCCCAGCGAAAAGACAATATCAAAGAACCGTTTGAAGAACAGATATAAGGACCTGCTGAGATTCTTTTCAGGTGTATATAATGTATGATCATAACTCAGAGGAATATGGTCTTCCGTGATCTGCGCAACATAATCCAGTTCTTCCTGAACGTGTGTATCACCGTCACTGCGCAAAGATCTTCCGGTAATATACCTGAAAACCGTAACGCAGATGATACTGATATCTTTGAGGAGATGCCATCCTTCAATATATTCCTGCTCCAGTTCTGTCTGTCTGACAAGATCATCTTCACAGGACCAATAACCGATAATACCCGGCAGGATAGAAAGTGTGTTTCTCTGTCTTGTATTCATCTGGAGGTATCTCTGCAGATTCGGTGACTTCGGGCCGACAAATGACATATCACCCATCAGAACATCAAGGATCATAGGAAGACCGTCAAGATGTGTTGACTTTAAGACGGTTCCGATCCGCATATAAGGAGAAAGCCCCTGCGCAATTCTTTCTGCCGCATCTATCCTGTAGACGCGGTATCTGTACTGATAGAACAACCTGTTGTTTTTTCCGACACGGACCCTGGGGATGAACAGATTGCCGGGAGATTCGATGAGATCACATATAAATACGATCAATGTGATCACAAGGAATATCGGCAGACAGACCAGGGACAGAAGGAAATTTATGATGCGTTTAAACAGCTCCAGACGCTTTGGCATTGCCGAGATCACACGGTAGGTTACGATTGCGGAAGAACCGATATGATCCAATGTTTTTACAGAATCTCCGAGATAATATTCCGATATCTCGACATGAACTATTTTTCCTTTTTTCTGGAACTGATCAATCCATTTCTTCAGAGTTTCTGCATTTTCAAGTTCTGTTCCGATCAGGACCGAATCAAAATCCGCAGTATGAACCGCATCAAACATATTATCCCTGTTTGATACGATCTCTATATCATCAATGTATTGTCCTGTCAGATCTTCATCAGTAATAACCAGTCCTTTAACATTGTAGCGCCAGTCTTTTCTTTCATTTGTCCTTTTCAATAATAATGAAGCGTTCTTTTTTTCTGTCACTACCAGGACATCTTCTCCGGCACTGCTTCCCTGAAGTTTGGGGATGACGAGCTTCTTCACCAGAACACGCAATGATGAATCTATTACCAGCATCAGAGCCGCAAACGTAAACACATATAATCTGGAAAACAATTCTCCTTTTTTCACTGCATAAAGATATAACAGAGAACATGTTACGATAAACAGCACCAGTTTCAGGGAATCCGCAAACTCCCTGAAAACACTCCGCTCAAAAAAATCTTCATCTACATACAGGATCGTTACATTATAAAGAAAATAGGAAATGATCGCGAGAAACAGGAAATCTGAGTATGCCGCATTCTGGATAAAAGGAATGTAATCGTCCAGTACAGAAGTACGCAGAAAATATGATATCAGATGTGCAAGTACGATCGATATCAGGTCAATCATATTCAAAATATACAGTGTATATCTTTTCAGGTTGCTCATAAGTACAATCAATCTTCCAAACTGCCAGATTTCGCATGATAAAAACAAAAACAATCATGTCCTTCTGACAATACCTATTTTACCATCATTTTATCGAAATTCTTAATCCTGACTCAGCCGCATTGAAACTTATCCTTTAATGACTAAACACCGCCCCTTTTACAGGAGCGGTGCTTACATAAATATTCTGCGTTGCAGTTATTTCCTCAGGCAGCCGAATCTTTCAATGCTGATCTGATCATTCAGCCGGCCCAGCTGTTAAAATCGGAATTCAGGATTTCCTGCAGCTGTCCGTATTCGTGCTTGTTATAGAAGTAGCTTTCCTCTTTTCCGCTGATTCCGAATTCTTCAAACCATTCGTCCTTCAGCTTATTGTACAGCACTTCCTTCTTCTCTCCCGTGATCGTCGTTACATTCCACAGGCTTGCATGCAGTGTATAGTTGATATAATCCTGCTCCAGCTCCTTATACAGGCCCCTTTTCTCCAGTTCTTCTTTTAAACTGATCAGTGCTTCATGGAAACACTCCCAGCTCTTTTCCCTTGTATTGGATAATGACTTCGGGTCCCCTCTTCTCTGATGCGCGTATGCCTTGGATGTGTCGATCTCGATCCGTTTCGCAAGCACAACTGCCAGAAATACAAATCGCATGTCATTCGTCGTCCGGATCTCCTGGAATTCCAGTCCGTTCTCTTCTATAAACTCCCGACGGAACAGCTTATCCCATGCCCAACCTACAAATACTTTAAACACATTGTCTGTGAAGTTTCTCTGGTACATCGGTCTGTACGGCGGCAGTTCCTTCTCACGGATCACCCAGTTCACCTTTTTGTATTCTTTCAGATCTTCCCTGTACTGGTCTGATCCGAATACCACGATATCCGCGTTTCCTTCTTTTGCTTTCGCATATGCTTTCTCAAGCATGTCTTCTTCAAAGAAGTCATCGCTGTCCAGGAACGAAAGATATTCTCCCTTCGCTCTTCTCAGTCCGTTATTCCTCGCTGCTCCGGCTCCGGCATTCTCCTGGTCGACTGCTATGATCCGTTCATCCTGCTCCGCATACTCCTTTAGGATCGCCAGTGAGTTATCCTTTGATCCATCATTGACACAGATGATCTCGATCTCTTTCAGGGTCTGGTTCATTACACTCTCAAGACACTGACGCAGATGTTCTTCCGCGTTGTACACGGGGATGATCACACTTACTTTGATTTCCATATTCAGCTCCTGCCAATCATCTTTTTAATCGTCTTCTTCACACCTGCAGGCACATGCCGTTTGACTTTATCATACAGCGTGTCTTTTTTCTTCGGAGTCTGTTTCTGTACCTTCGGCTTCGGAACATACAGATCATTGTAAAATTTATGGGGATCCCTGATCAGAAGGTTAATATCTCTCCAGCCCTTTACAGTAAACACTTCTTCACTCAGTTCTCCTTTTTCTTTTGCCCGGCGGAATTCTCTGGAGAACCGTTCTACATATTCGTCCTTGAATTCTTCACCGATCCTTTTCAGGGAGAAATCATAACTGTAATACTTCTTGTACCAGTACATATACTTGAACCGTTCCCACAGATCAGGGTGTTCCATGAAGATATCGCGTATATGATCATATTCGATATTCATGGTATAGACCTTGCCGGGATTATGTACCGAAGATCCCATGTTATCCCTTCGGTTCATATAATACGGTTTGTTTACGATCATTGCCCGCTTTGCGAAGATAAATGTCTGCATCCAGAAACCGTTGTCCTGATAAGATGCTCCGGGCGTTTCATTGTGAAGGATATTGTTTTCTTCCAGGAAGGCGCGCCGGTAGATACCGCTCCAGGTATTCATCGTGAATTTGATCGCGGAAGGCGTTTCACTGGGATTAAATACTTTATTGTAATCTTCCTCATTCGGAGAGAGACGGAACAGTGTTTTTTCATATTCACCGTTTTCCCCTGTGACAAACCGATAAAAATCCGCCTTTACAAAATCCAGCTGGTTTTCGGAAGCAATGTTATACAGTTCTTCGTACATTTCCAGAGGAACGAAATCATCGGGTTCTACAATACCGATATATTCTCCGGTTGCTTTTCGGAATGCCATATTCATGCCGATTCCATAACCGCCATTTTCTTTATCAATGATGACGATCCTCGGATCCTTTTCTGCATATTCTTGTAGGATTGCAAGGGTTCCATCCTTGGACCCGTCGTTGACACAGACAAATTCCATATCCTGAAGCGTCTGATTGACAACACTGTCCATACACTCCCTTAGATATGGTTCTACATTGTATGCTGGGATCAGCAATGATACTTTCGGCATTTTTATTACTCCTTTCCCGGACACATTTCAGAAGACACTATTGCAGAAAAATGATGTTTCCCGCTATAGGATATTCTCCCGGTTCATCACATAACGTTTTTCCTGTATGCTTTACAGCATCTACACAAGATTATAAATGATTCCAGGCCGATATAGTCTGATTATCTGTTATTTTATCTTCCGCAGCACCGCTTCCGAAGACACTTACGGCCTGCGATCAAAGAATATGAAGTTTCCGGATGATTTCGGACTTTCTTAAAACATTGCAGAAGAACACGGGAACCAATAGTCCGACAGCCAGATAAGCGATCCACCATCCGTTTCCGGCAGAATACATCGGATAATATGACAGAAGATTCTTCATGCTTATCGTCTCGTGATTCAGAATCATCTGGATGAGAATGACGATCCGGAAAGAGACAAACTGCCAGATCAGAATATCTTTACTGTTTCTTCCCAGATATATAATCATTCCCTTCAGTTTCAGCATCGTTCCTGCCAGAAACCTGTCTGCTTTCCGGCACAGATACATAAGGGCATAGGATGCCGCAAATGAACCGATCACAAACAGGACCGGAGAGCTGTACTGATTGGCTCCCATATTGGCTGATCCGGAACGTCCGATGAACAAAAACAAAAGACCCGCTGCTGCAGCCGTTACCCAGTGATCATATTCAGATAATAAATCCTTATGACGCCGAATACTCACACCGGCGGCATAAAACATGCTCAGAATCAAGGTCCTCGAAAACATATATTTAAATGTGTGTAGAAAACCTGTCACTGAAAGAAGCGAAAATAAGAAAAGCAGGACCAGATCCCTGTACTTCATCTCTTTCATACAATGATCAAGCAGTTTATAAACACATTCAACAAGAAATAAAGACGCAAGAAACCAGGAAGCTCCGAAAAACTGTCCGTCTTTTTCCAGCGTAAGAAGTATTTTCAAATCATAAATCAGAATGGATTTCAACTTGATATGATGCAGAAGTGATTTTGCTGTGTAAAAAAGAACATTCCAGAAAACAAACGGTACATAAAGAGACAGGCATCTTTTCCTGATAAACTCACCGGGTTCGGACCTGCTGTTGTACAGATAGCCGGATATCAAGAAAAAGAACGGCATATGCATCTGATAGATATAGTTTCTGTACGGTCCATTTGCATGCGCCCAGACGACCATAATGATGCCGATCCCCTTTGCAAGATCGATATATGTGATCCTGTTCTTCACACCTTCTGTCATTCCTGCTCCTTTCTGTATTCAGCGAATATCTTCATACCTGCCTAAAAAAGATGCCACAGCCAGTCTGTTGCACGTATTCCAAGGCCGGAAAGTATTGTCTGCCCACCCGGTCGTAATGCCGTTCTCTACACCCCAGCTGATCGCAGCGTCAAAATCATCGTTTCCGGTCATGTCTTTGAACGATGCCATTGACATCGGGGTTGGTTTTCCTGCTGCCCGCCACAGAAACGTGATCACTGCTGCCCTGTTGCACGTATTCCAGGGCCGGAAAGTATTATCTGCCCACCCGGTCGTAATACCGTTTTCCGCTGCCCACGAGATTGCAGTATCAAAATCACTGTTTCCGGTCATATCACTGAAACCCGCCATTGAAGCCGGCTGCGGTCTGCCGAGCATCCGCCAGAGAAATGTTACGACTGCAGCGCGGTTGCATTCATTCAGCGGCCTGAATGTTCCGTCATCCCAGCCGGTCGTGATGCCTTTATCGACCATGTCGTAAATGAAAGCATAATAGAACTGGCTCTCGTCGGTCACATCCTTGAACTGTATACGTACATCACACGTATCTGTCAGTCCGCCTGCTGCCGTAAAGACGGTAACTGTTGTCCTGCCGGGTTTTCTGCCGGTGATATTGCCGGCATCATCCACACTGACCAGCGAATCATCTCCCACAGCAAACATTACCTTCCGGTTTGCGTTCCACGGTGTGATCACATATCTGAGACGGGCAGATGAACCAGCCCGGAAGCTTACATTCTCCTGTGCAAACTCGATGCTTTCCGGAACGATGTCACTGTTGGCACCTTGCATGAAATCGTTCCCCTTCTCATATATCTCAAGCAGATAATTCTTTGCACTATCATAGTCACAGGTGACATTTCCCGGAACAAATTTGGAATTGCTGATATTCGCCGGCACATTGAACCTGATACTGCTGTCAAGATCACAGATAACAGAATTGGTCCCGCCGTAGCTTGTTTTCCTGAAATTAAATGCTTCCTGTACAAAATCATATCCGAAAGCGTCAAATGACTTAAGTCTTTCTGTTTTCAGATCTTCCAGTTTGACATTCCCCTTAAAGTAATAGAGATTATCCGCATCTGAATCGTCGAAGGAACTTTTAATGGAATTGGCAAACAGAAACAGGACCGGCTCGGTCTCCTTACCGGAACTTACAGTAACGTTTCTCATATAGAGATCCGGGAAGAAAGAACGATACCCGAAATCCCAGTTTTCCGTATTATACGCATAGATCAGGTAAGAATGCTGGCTGTCGGGAAGAAAGAACCGCGCGCCGTCAAAGTACATACTCCCATCCCAGGATGCACCATAATCCTGACGAAGCTGTATCGGAGTCTGTGCCTGATCGAATGTGATATTTTCGGCATAAAATACGCCTCTTCCTGTCAATGTCAGTCCTTTTATCCCGAAGACAGAATCCTTCAGATAAATATCCTTGATTTCCCGGTGTGAATCAAATCGGTTGACCGTACAATTCTCAAGGAAGACATACTTTCCCTGATTTGTACCAATAGTTCCCCATCTGCTGTCATCCAGGATATCTTTTTGATAATCATTATAGGAAATATGATCCATATAGACATAAGCAACACTGTCAGCACACAGATCATATGTTCCTTCATATGTGTTTGCAGTTCCCGGTCTCAGCGCCGGCGTATGGGCAGACAGATTCAGATCCTGCAGCCTGATGTAGGCATCATTCTGCAGGTCAATGATCCCGTAATAATAATTGGCTGCGCTGTTGCTCTGATACGTTCCTGTATAGGGGTGTCTGTTTTCATCCAGGATATGCGTAATATCATGGATCAGCACATTGCCGGTATATCTCATACGGATATTTCTGTATGTGTAGCTGTTCTTGTTCTGTGTTTCAAAGACCCTGTTATTTGTCAGGGTCTTAATGACCGCATTTCCGACAGAGATCTGATCATTTCTGATCGGAAACACCCTGATCATACGAAGATCATCGTATGTGTATTCGATATTGGTCAGCAGTTCCCCGGTCATGCTGTTGAATGTGATGATCTCACCGGTCCTGTTTCCACCTGTTGCACTGCTTCCTTTTCTGATCCATCTGTATGTCTCGCTTTCAACATAAGCCCCCCAGACGGTACATTTATCAAAATCAGTTCTGATATTTGAATATCTCTTATAATAACTGCTGTTTTTTACAGCCTGGATGATCCCTTCCGTATCAGAAAGAGAAGGACCGATTACTGAGGAACTGACCGCGTTATACTCGGCTGCCGAAATGTCGATACTCAAAGCCCATCCGGAAGCAGCTTTCATATCCGGAACAATATCAAAGACCGGCTCTGTATAAAGGATGTCGTTCACACCGTCACCGTTCGCGTCAGCATAATCATCGATGATCAGCGTACTTCCCTGCCAGTCAACATTCGTTATAATATCAATTCTTTCTGATGCGGAAGAAATATAGTACTGCTTATCGCTTTGACCGTAAACAGTGGTCATGATCCCCTGCTGAATATACAGCTCATTGGCATAATCATGCGCAGCTTTTACAGCCTCATAATCATTCGTGATCCCGTCCCCTTTTGCGCCGAACAGTTCATATGTCAGTTCCATCTCCCCGTTCATAACAGCAATTTCCTGCTCAGCAGTCAGCCCGGGATGATCTGCATGTACCGTTATCATCCTTGTATCCGCTGCTGTAAAGATCAACGCGATCGAACACAGTACCGTCTTTTTCACTTCACCAGCCCTCTTTTTCATTTTTCGTTTGACACAATATGTTAAGTTTTTGTTTCTGCCATCGGCCTCAATGCCGGTTTTTCAGAAAATTGACAGTTTTCTTCATATAGTACCACATCCGGTATGGAAGGTACCTGATCATCTGCAGCTGTCTGTACTCGTTCTTGTTGCAGAAGTAACTTTCCTCTTTTCCGCTGATTCCGAATTCTTCAAACCATTCGTCCTTCAGCTTATTGTACAGCACTTCCTTCTTCTCTCCCGTGATCGTCGTTACATTCCATAGGCTTGCGTGCAGTGTATAGTTGATATAATCCTGCTCCAGTTCCTTATAAAGGCCCCTTTTCTCCAGTTCTTCCCTTAAACTGATCAGCGCTTCATGGAAACACTCCCAGCTCTTCTCCCTTGTATTGGATAATGACTTCGGGTCCCCTCTTCTCTGGTGCGCGTATGCCTTTGATGTGTCGATCTCGATCCGCTTCGCAAGCACTACTGCCAGAAATACAAAACGCATGTCATTCGTCGTCCGGATCTCCTGGAACTCCAGTCCGTTCTCTTCTATGAACTCCCGGCGGAACAGCTTGTCCCATGCCCAGCCTACAAATACTTTAAACACATTGTCTGTGAAGTTTCTCTGGTACATCGGTCTGTACGGCGGCAGTTCCTTCTCACGGATCACCCAGTTCACCTTTTTGTATTCTTTCAGATCTTCCCTGTACTGGTCCGATCCGAATACCACGATATCCGCGTTTCCTTCTTTTGCTTTCGCGTATGCTTTCTCAAGCATATCTTCTTCAAAGAAGTCATCACTGTCCAGGAATGAAAGATATTCACCCTTCGCTCTTCTCAGTCCGTTATTCCTCGCTGCTCCGGCTCCGGCATTCTCCTGATCGACTGCTATGATCCGTTCATCCTGTTCAGCATACTCCTTCAGGATTGCCAATGAGTTATCCTTTGATCCGTCATTGACACAGATGATCTCGATCTCTTTCAGGGTCTGGTTCATTACACTCTCAAGACACTGACGCAGATGTTCTTCCGCGTTGTACACGGGGATGATCACACTTACTTTGATCTCTGTCATATTCCCTCCAAAAAAGCTCCTAATGAGCAAAATAATCCTCATTCAGAGCTTCAGGGCAATTCTTTCGAAGGATGTTGATCGCTGCCTCGACTGCAGATCCCTTTTCCCCTTTTTCCAGGATCTTCTGCAGTTTCTGAGCTTCCGTCCGCTGTTTTTCTTCCCGTTTTTCCTGCATGCGTTTGTTATAGCGCATGGCAAGTTTTTCTATATCTTCCCTGCTTTCGGGGAGCTTTTTGGAAAACAGGAATTCATCATAAGCGTCACAGTACAGTTCTGTTTCATCGGTGAAGGCGATCTGTTTTCCGTGGTCGATCCAGAGGATCTTGTTGCACAGTTCACGGATCTGATCCAGGCTGTGGGAAACAAGGATACCGGTGATTCCGCCGGAAAGGATCTCTTTCATTTTATCGCCGCTTTTTTTACGGAAAGCGCCGTCTCCTACCGAAAGCACTTCGTCAAGGATCAGGATATCGGGATTCACAAGACAGGCGATGGAAAATGCAAGCCTGCTCTTCATGCCTGATGAAAGCTGTTTGAACAGATAATCCTGAAACTCTTCCAGTTCCGCAAACTGAATGATCTCATCATATTTGGCGTCCATGAACGCTTTTGTATATCCGAGCATGGCACCCCTCAGGTATGCATTTTCCCGGACTGTCATATCTCCGTCAAAACCGCTGGAAAGCTCAAGGAGCGCAGCAACTTTTCCGTCTACCTTTACAGTCCCTTCCACCGGAAGCAGGATCCCTGTTATAGCTTTCAGCAGTGTGCTCTTTCCGGCTCCGTTTGAGCCGATGATCCCGAGCATGTCGCCTTTTTCCAGCTGAAAGGTAATATCTTTGTCTGCATAAAATTCCTGCACATGATATGTACCGGTCATTTTTCTGACGATATATTCTTTCAGACCGATCGCTTTCAGATCACCGGTTATATACCGGATGCTGACATTCTGACAATCAATAACCGACATAGCATCTCCTCTCAAAGATAATAGACGAACTGATGGTTGTACTTTTTATACATAAACATGCCGATCAGAACAAAGAAGCAGGAATATCCGAGCATAAGAAGATGATACTCCGTTGAAGGAAGATGACCGTCTATCACGACCATCCTGAAATATTTGATAATGACGTATACAGGATTCAGAAGGAATAACCTCTGTACTTTTTCACTGAAGTTATCCAGTGTGTAGAAAATGGCCGACATGTAGTTCAGCAGTGTCAGGAATACACCATAAAGATATGTCATATCCCGGAAAAAGATATAGACAGCTGACAGGATCAGACCTACTCCGATGTTCAGCAGCAGAAGGCACAGGACCGGATATACCAGGCTCAGCATATGCCAGCCGAAATCAATATGATCAATGATGCAGAACAGGAAATAGACTAGTACTGTCAGAAGGAAATTAAAGAATGCCTGCACGTTTCTGGATAGAAGAAACAGATATTTAGGCACATTGATCTTCTCAATGACATTCGCGTTGTTCATCAGTGATGTCATGCCGTTGTTTGTTGCCTCACGGAAATAGGAAAACACGATATTTCCGGAGAACAGATAGATCGTATAGTGCGGGGTATTCCTGCCAAAGAAATCCGTGAACACGATACGCATGACAAGCAGCGTCAGAAGCGGAGAAAGAACACTCCACAGCATTCCAAGTGAAGTGCGCTTATATTTATGTTCAAAGTCTCTCTTGACCAGCTGCTGGAAAAGAAATGAATGCTTGCTGAAATTCTGAATTAATGTGTTGAACTTCACATCCTCACCTCCTCTTTTCCTGTGTAAGGCAACGGTAATTATATAGTTCTTTCAGAATGAATGAAATCATCAATTTATATTTTGCTGTTTTCTTTGAGCTCTGTGCTGATCTGCTTTCTGTATCTGCCGGAAGAAAGAAGATATTCCCATATCCCTTTCTGCACTGTGCAGAACTTGAGCCATCTGTATTTCACTCCGGATTTCAGAAGACATTTCAGGGACACAAGCACGAACTCACAGACATGAAGCGCTGAATTGCCCGGCGGGTTGTATTCTTTTGCCGTGATCAGTGAATTGCGGTAATAATAACGATAGAGCCGGACCCTTGTCTCGTTTTCTTCCTCAAGAATGCTGACGGACCTTGCGTTGAATCTTTTATGGATCACTTTGCTTGAACCGATGAAGTATCCTTCACCGTAATGTCTGCCGAGCCTCTGTGTATACTCCGTATCATCACCCCACAGAAAGTAATCACTGATCGGATAACCGACCCGGAGGACCGCTTCCCGCGGAAACAGGAGGGAAACAAATGTCGCGTGCCTGATCTTTACAGCACCTGCATAAAGATATCTGTACCAGTCGGCATATCCGTTTTCCGCTGTCTTTCTTGAAATGACAGGAACATTCATCGGTTCCCCGTTTACGCCGAAGACCGCGCTTGCCAGATATCCCGGGCTTTCCTTTTCCAGGATCCCGTATCCCCTGACAAGTTCCTGCAGCGAGTCAGTTTCCGGTATCGTATCATCATCCATGATCCAGATGAAGTCACATTCCTGTTCTGCCGCCTTTCTTATGCCGAATGAAAATCCCCCTGCTCCTCCAAGATTCTTTTCAGTCGTGATCAGTTTGATCTGATCAGAATAAAAGGGGCCTTCTTCCAGGAACAGCTTCTCTGTCCCGTCGGTACTGTGATTGTTTATCACAATCACTTCCCGTACAGGATAAGACTGGGAAAGGATCGCTTCCAGGCATTCCTGAAGCAGTTCTTTCCTGTTATATGTGACTACTACAGCTCTGATATCATATCTGTCATTCATATATTACTATGTTATCCTCTGAATCTTCCCGATGACTGTCTCACCGTTCTGTATATTATAATTTTACCCTGTTTCTTGCATTCACTAACAGTTTCAGCAGTCTGAACAATCTGTATTTTAAAGCAATTACAAAAATATACTCGGAATTGGTGAGATATCGTCTGCTCACGTGTTCCAGCGCGGTCCTGTACGGTTCCTTTTTCAGCAGTCCGGAGATCTCACGGCTGACCTCGGCATTTGTTTTATCCGGAAGCAGGTAAAAATAATAGGTGAGATATGAATTGAAACTGGTCAGTTCCTTCATATACAATGCTTCATAAAGAATTTGCTCTTTATGGTATTGATCCAAAAACTTTTCCGTTTCCTTATAATATATTTCAAAATGCCGGATGATATCCGGATTGAAGCGGTGACTGACCGATCCGGTATCTTTTCTGTAATGATACAGGCAGGACGGTTTGTATGCGATGCTTTCCGCCTTTTCATAGGCGTAAAGACAGAAAATATTATCCTGCATCCTCGGCATATCAGGCACATAATGAAGATCATTTTTCACGATGAAATCCCTTCTGAATATCTTGGCCCAGGGAACTCCGGCAGCGATCGCCGACGGATAATACGGACAGATCTTCTTTCCGACCAGCTGGTACAGGAGTCTGTTCTTTTCACTGCCTCTCAGTACGGTTTCTTCCGAATCCAGGAAATGATTTTCGGTGCTTCTTTCACCATTGTGAAAAACAGCATCGATCACCGCCATATCGCTCTCGTTTCCTGTGATCAGGTCATATAAAACCGAGAGATACGACCGGTCGATCCAGTCATCCGGATCTACAAAGCATACAAACTCCCCTTTTGCCTGTCTGAGTCCGTTATTCCGGGCAGCGGAAACACCGCTGTGTTCCTGCTGAATATAGATAAAGCGCTCATCCTTCCCGGAGAATTCGTCACAGATTTCCCGGACATGTTCTTCCGAGCCGTCATCTATCATCAGGAACTCAGCCGTCCCCGTAAAGTCCTGGTTTTCCAAAGACCGGAAACACTGCCTTAAAAAGCTGTTTTCGATATTATATATCGGAAGGATCACGGAAATGTCTTTACGGTCATATTTCGTATTCTGAAGTTCGTTCATCATTTAAGAAATACCAGTTTATCCTGTAAAATGCAATCTTTTGTTCAGCCCGGGCAGCAGAATGCCGAATACATGTTCTGAAATTGACAGCTGTCAGAAGCCGCAATCTTTACGGCGGCCGCTTTCAGTTTATTATGTTATGATGTTTGACAGAGAAACCAATTAACGGAGACAGGATACAATATGGAAGAAAAGTGGAACAAGAAGATATCGGTCATCCATCTGAAATATGCCGAAAAACTGCTTACGGAAAAGCATCTTGACAGTCTGGCCGCACAGACTCTGTCTGACTGTGAGTTCCTTTTCCCTGAAGTTCCTTCTGACAGTATCATCATAAGCTATGTAAAGAAAGATAAACGGTTCCGGATCACCGGCGGATCTGATCTGAACATTTCAGAAGGAAGATACATTCTGCTTTCCAACGGAAATGAAGCATACAGCCCGGACTTTCTGGAAAAGGCTTATGACAGAGCTTTACAGACCGGTTCCGAGATACTTCTGCCGGCGGGTGAGCGTCCTGCAGATCATACCGGAACGTCAAAAGAAGTGTTTTCCCGCACAGACTGTCCGGACAGCATTTTCTCAGCTGTTTCACCGGATCCCGGTACGAAACTGTTCCTGCACTCATTCCTGAGCGAAAATAAATTAGAAGATCTGCCTGACAGCTCTCCGGCAGCTCAGGCTTATGTACTGACAGCTGTCTGTCTGGCAGAAAAGATCACATATATGAATGAAGCTGTGCCTCCTCATGATAATGATCAGGATCTTCTTTCTGCGGCAGACCAGACTGCTGTATGTGACAGTCTCTCAGAGCTTTACGCATTGCTGAAAAAGCATGGTGTTTTTGAAGATGTGAAAAGCAGCTTTGCGGATCACTCTGTCACCATGCTTTCCGGACTCATTCGCCGCCCTGAGAACGAATCACAATTAAAATCATTTGTTTCCCGGTTCCTGAATGAAACATCTCTTCTCGACTGCCCGGAAGAAGTCTTCCGCAGCAAGGCTGATCTTGCGAAAGTCAAAGGCATGTACAACAGGAATGTATGGCACGAAAAGCAGAATACTGACTTCAGTACTGAATCTTTCCGCATCATCCATGACCGGAACCGGGCATATCATCCAGCAGTCTCGGTTATTATTCCTATCTATAATGCCGAACCGTTTCTGAGGGAATGCATTGAAAGTGTTATCCGACAGACATTCCGGAATATTGAGATCATCTGTGTAAATGACGGATCAGCAGATGCAAGTCTTGAAATAGCACGTGAAATGGCTGAGCAGGACGAGCGGATCATCGTCTGTACCCAGAATAACAAAGGTCTTTCTGCCACCAGAAACAACGGGATCCGCATTGCGGAAGGAGAATACCTGATTTACCATGACAATGACGATCTTCTGACCGAAGATGCTTTGGAATGTCTTTATAGGAGAATAACCTCTGAAGACCTGGATTTTCTGCTCTTTGACGGAAAACGCTTCATCGACGATCTTCCGGAGAATACGGAAGACAGCAATGCATGGCAGGAATATCTTCATTACTATGACAGAAAACAGGAATACTCCGGCATTCATACCGGAGCAGAGCTGATGTGTCTGATGAGAAACAGCGGTGAATACCGCCCGAACGCATGTCTGCAGATGATCAACAGAGAATTTTTCCTGAAAAACGGACTATGGTTCTTCAACGGAATTCACCATGAAGACAATCTCTATACATTCCGCTGCCATCTCCGCGCCAGGAAAGCAGGACACATCAACAGACAGTTCTCACTCAGAAGGGCGCACTCCAATTCCATGATGACAAGCAGGCAGAGATTTGACAATGTATACGGTTATTATGTGGGTTATGTAAAGGGATCTGCCGAACTGGCCGCTATTGAAAACTCTCTCACTGACGAAGAAACAGCGGCCGCCCGCAATGTCCTTGCCGGAATGCTGAGAAATGCCCGGAAAATATTCAGCGGTCTGCCGGAAGAAGAACAGGCAGTCAGATATGAACTGAGAAAAAGTGAGCAGGAGTATTTCCGCCTGCTGGTTGAGGATGCCTGCAGAGTATATGAACTGCAGCAGAAACTCAAAGAGACCCAGAAAGAAAAATCCGAGCTGAATGCAAAACTACAGAGGACCTATCAGGAAAAATCCGAACTGAATGCAAAGCTGCAGAGTACATATCAGGAAAAATCCGAACTGAACGCAAAACTCCAGCAGACATACAAAGAAAAGGCAGAACGTGGACAGCGTATCAAAGAACTTGAAAATGAGAGTATCTTTGGTGTTGTAAAGCGAAGGATCAAAAAATAAAGCAAAGCCCGGATCATATCATACCCGGGCCTATTTTATCGATCCAAGATGGTTTTGACGGCTTCCCGGAATTCACCGAAAAGCTGTCTTTTTTCTTTTAGAGGATATACATATTCTTTATCTGTATCGATCGTTTTCAGGATCTCTGCAAGTTCTTCCACATCATTCACATGGCGGATATACGGGAGATCTTCCATCCATTGCATAAAAGCATCGATCTTATGGTATCCGTTTGAGAAAACGATACAGGGAGTCCCGGTAATGGCAGACAGCACCATGCCGTGAAGACGGTCCGTGATCACTAGTTTTCTTGATGAGATCATCTGTATAAGCTGATCAAGTTCTCCCTGGCGCTGGTCACTTTTCACACCGTGTTTCAGAACTGTGTCGGAGCTTTGTACATCCGCGTCATATTCTGCGGCAAGACTTCTGATCTTTTCTTTATCATCAGCACCCAGCTTGGCTTCCTTGTCACTTCTCAAAAGAAGCAGCACTCCATTTCTTTTTTCTGTTTTCCTTTTCACCTTCATATACATGACGATATCAGGGGTCAGAAACATAGAGCAGTCGAAATACTGCCGGGCCAGGTCATATGAAACAGGATCCCTGAGGGCAAGAACACACTGATCTCCGGCATAGATCTTCCGGCTTTTTTCAATGTCCGCCCTTCCTTCTTCATCGTGGCTGAAATATACACTTTGCGGAAAAACAATTTTGGGATTAGCAGGCCAGGTCTGAAAAGCATCCCTGCGCAGATTCTCAAGCCTGGGCCACAGATTGCCGAGATTACCTCCGCCGCAGAAAATCAGAATATCATTTTTCTGAATATCCTTCTGAAGCTGTTCCTTCCTGTCGTAATACTCTTTGATCGGGATCTCCTGAATATGAGCGTTATGAATGATATCATTTAGAAATTCACTCATTGCGCCCTGGATACAATGGTCACCCAGATTATTATGATCGATCCCTCCGAGCAGCCATAGTTTCTTTTTTGTCTTTCTGTGAAAAAACAGCATATGCGATCCCTCTCATTCTGAGCAGAAAAAATGTACATACCATCATCAGAACAGTTCCCGTGCAATATGTCATCACCTGCTCTTTGATGGTATCACATTCACAGAAAAAAACAGAGAGGCCACTTGTCAGATCCATAGCCTGCTGTATCCCGGTTTCCGCCGTCCGGGAGATTGTTTCAGATCTTTACATTCCAGGAAAGCATATACTATGTTTCGCATTATATCTGATAGCATCGAAATGGATCCATTACTGCAGCAGATCTCATTTGTTGTCAGACATCAGAATATATATTTGATAATGTATTATAATAGCGTTTAGAAGATTCCATCATATGTTTTGATATATGGACAGAATCACAAAATCACACTGCTTATCTGAGGGATTATGACAAACATCTTCGACAAAAACCGGTTTTACTGGGTAATAGACAGTGATTCATTGGAACAGGTTTCTGATGCGTTATATGGCTATGCACTGAATGATTCCAATCTGATTTGTTCTGATACGATCGATCACAGTGAAATAAAAAATCTTGTTCTTAACGGTGAAGGAACATATACCTTCATCCGTAATGACGGAAAACACATTATGATCTGTCAGGATTATATTGGCAGTCAGGGCATCTATCTGTACCGCCATCATGAATATTATGCTTTCAGCAACTCTTTTATTGCGCTTCTGCAGTACGTCAGGCACAAGTACCCGATTACTTTGAACAAAGATTATGCGGATTATTATCTGGTCTCATCCGTCTGTCCCTTTACATTCTCTGATACGCTGGTAAAGGAGATAGAACTGCTGGATAGATCATTAAAGATCACGATAGACATTCAGAACAAAAACTATTCCTTTGAAAGGATAGATTATAACGAAAATACAGTTGAGGTGGATTCAGAAAAAGCTGTCCGCCTGTTGGATATATGGTATGACAAATGGAGCAGCATTATCTACCGTCTTTTATCACAGAATGCAAAAGTGATGGCTGACCTGACAGGCGGTTTTGATTCCAGAATCGTATTCTCACTTTTTCTAAGAAAAGGAATTGATCTAAACAGAATCAGGTTTTTTTCATCACAGGATAATCTGCATACGCATAAAGAGGATTATGAAATAGCTTCAAAGGTCGCCGGTATGTTTGGCTTTCAGCTGAATAAAACTCTGCCTAAAAGAAAAACATACAACTGTTCACTTGAAGATGCCCTGAATATTTCCTTTCTATGCAAACTCGGGTCACATAAGCAGATGTATTGGCTGACAACTCAGCACCAGGAGAAATTGCACAGTTTTTCCGGTACCGGCGGAGAAACGATCCGGGGCGGTCATTGGGCAGACTCAGAAGCGGAGATCATCGCATCCGAGAAGAAACTGTGTGATAAATTCCCGCTTGGATACCGTAAGGATCTCTCTGCTTCTGTCGAAAAAATCGTCAATCATGCATACAGGCAGACAGAAGACAAATACGCGGCTTTGGGAAGGACGATCGCGCCTGAGGACCTTTCACTGTACATGTACCGTGAAACCAGGTGCAGAAGCCACTTCGGAAAGGACATGTATGAGAATTACTGCGCCCAGTCCATTAAATACAGTCCTTTGTTTGATCCGATCCTGCAGAGTCTGACAAGAAATTCGAGCAGCTGCAAGGATCATGATCTTCTTGTTGCGATCATATTTGACAGATACGGAAAAGGCATTCTCGATGTTCCGTTTGACAGCGGCAGATCAATTCATGCGGAAACAATAGCATATGCCAAAGAGATCAATAGGAAATATCCATATCTCGAAGTTCCCTTTCCTGTCCTTCCTGAACCGGCGGAATCTATAACGGGATGGACAGAGTCACACACAGATAATCCATTTTCAGATAATGAGCTGATTCCCCGAACGGAAATGAACGGTAAAATACTTGAATTGGTCCATAATAACGATCTGAAATATCCTTTCATGTCTGTTTATGGAAAAGATATATACAATGCCTGTCTGAATGCAATGCAGTCACGTTCCTATCATCCTGAAGAATACTGTTACCCGATCATCTCAATAGCCTCACTGGTCCGGATGGGAATCAGTTTTCCTCCTCAGGAAAATATAAGCCATATGATTTATCAGACGATTATTGACCCGCACACAGACAGCAGCAGCCTCCTTGACCATCCGTATCTGAAAAACTATATTACTTTGCGCACTGACCTCAAAAATACCGGCAGTGCAGATAACAGTATTGAGATCATCAGTATTTCTGATGAAAATGGAATCATTTCTTACCCCTCCTGGATCAAAAATGATTCCGGCAGCGGCGCGGTGATCCAGTCTGCAAGCGGGCATCTTTTCATCCATGCCAAAGCAATTGGAAAAGGAATGCTGGAGTGCGCTTTGCGGACACTGGATGTTAAAGATCCTGATAATCACCGTATCCCCTTTTTCATCGACTGCACCGGGCTGGCTGTAAACGGCATTCCAATGATCAGCAGTACCACCCCTCTGTCACATGATCATCCGTTCAAATTCAGCAGACACATGGAGGACAATGAAGAACTGACCATGGAGATTACATGGCTGCCTCATGACGAACGAACTAATACATTAATGAAGGTTCACATCAACAATACTAATCAGCCGGCAGATTCCGATGCCTCTCAGACTGAAGCGGATCATCCACAAAAAACAGAAGAAATTTCTGCCATGAACATTAAAGACGAACAATCATCCCGCAAAGAACAAAACAAACTGCTTCATCATCTTCAGGGAATACTGAAAAGAGAATGATGTTCAATACGGAAGCACGGGATCTGACGGATACATAAAAGCTCTCTTCTGTACGAATATCCGGATCTCTCTCTTCTTCAGTTAAAAGACCATCTGCTCTTTTTCAAAGATAACTAACTTATCATCCTCTGAATCAGCTGCAGCGGCAGTCCTTTTGATATGGCAGAAATTGTTTTCTGGTCTCCCTCATTTTCATCGTCCATTTTTATAAACAGCCCCGGATAACGCAAATTCCCTTTCAGCAACAGTGCAGGCCGCCGATACTGCATTTTGTCATAAGATTCACCAGGAAAAAAGAGATGATCCGATGTGATTTCACATGGTCCATCTCTCTTTTGTTATTGTTTGGCAATCAGAACTTAATTGATTATTTGTTCAGCGCATCATATCTTCCAAGGAAGGATACAACTGCCAGCCTGTTGCACGTGTTCCAGGGACGGAATGTATTATCCGCCCAGCCTGTCGTAATACCGTTCTCAACTCCCCAGCTGATTGCTTTGTCAAAGTCACTGTTTCCGGTCATGTCTTTGAACGATGCTGTCTGCGTTGGCTCCGGCTCTCCTGCCGCTCTCCACAGGAATGTCAGTACTGCCGCTCTGTTGCATGTGTTCCATGGACGGAATGTATTGTCATCCCAGCCGGTCGTAATCCCGCTCTCTGCTGCCCAGCTGATCGCTTTGTCAAAGTCGCTGCTTCCAGTCATGTCTTTGAACGTCGCCATCTTTGTTGGATCAGGCTTTCCCTTCAGTCTCCAAAGGAATGTTACGACCGCCGCTCTGTTGCAGTTTGCCGTAGGTCTGAATGTACCGTCCGGGTAGCCAGTTGTGATTCCTTTGTCTACCATGTCATAAATGTATTCATAGTAGAACTGGGTAGGATCTGTCACATCCGTGAACTGGACCCTGATCTTGCAGATATCCTCAATTGCACTGTTTTCATCCGAGACTGCTTTGATATATGCCACACCCGGCGCAAGCGCCTTGACCTGTCCGCGGTCATCCACCGAAACGATCTCCGGGGCACTGCTGCTCCAATGAACTTTCCTGTTTTCCGCTCCTTCAGGTATGATCTCTGCTGTTAACTGCAGGGAATCCCCTTTGTTGAGTGTTGCCTCTTTGATATCCAGCGATACCTCTTTGACCGGTATGACCTGAGGGTTCTCTGACTGCATGCCGATGTTGACCTCCAGCTGCGGCGGCGGTACCGGCAGCCACTCACTCCAGGTTGTCAGGTATCCTTCTTTTTCATATTTGACACGC
Source organism: Solobacterium sp. (assembly GCA_017432325.1). Classification (GTDB taxonomy): domain Bacteria; phylum Bacillota_I; class Bacilli_A; order Erysipelotrichales; family Erysipelotrichaceae; genus Bulleidia. Next base: position 50,907 of record JAFRJJ010000061.1, read on the forward strand.
CACCAGCCTTCCGGCACATCCCACTGGTACCTTCCTTCATAGTCGGTCATCAGAGGGTTCACCTGGTTATATTCATTCGCATTCCAGACTGTACCGTATTCTTCCTCTGCTGGTTTAGCGGCAAGGAATTCATCCCAGTCTGTTTCAGGATCGTATTCGATCCAGTAAGCAGTCGTCGTCACGCCTTCCAGCCTTTCTACTGTTGCTTCGTCGTAAACATAACCGCTTGGATCCATAACGAGTTTAATGTTAAATTCTCCTGCCTTGATTCTGTTTGAACGCATGGCAAATATCTGGTCTGCGCTGAAATTCAACATCAGCATCATTGCCGCAAATGCAACTCCTGCTGCCGGAAACACTGTCCCCGCAACAAGCATGCCCATTGTCATCGTAATGACAAGAAAATGCATTCTATCGGATTCCAGATTCAGTGCTGCTTTTCTTGCCTGTTCCTTCTGATCCAGCGTCAGGTCCCCGCTCTGATTGATGTCATTGATCAGATCCCTGGTCTCTTTCTGGATTTTCGTGTATTTGTACATGCATTCCACAACAGGCGCGACCATTCCCATCTTTTCCGAAGCAGTGTACCAAAGATCATAACTCGATGCATTAATATCCATGTTGTCAACAGTCATAGTGACCACTGTGTCCACAATATCGATCACCGGTTCTGTTGTTTTGAAAATGATGTACATCTGTTCGCCGCTGTCTTTTGTGGTGAAACCTGTCCAAAGATAATTCCCGTCTTCATCTCGGCCGACGAGCTCCATAATATCCGCCAGGTCTTTCGTGATGCCGTAATACTCTTTAATATTTTCGACATCTGCGTAATCCTGCGTTTCAACAATCAAATCAAGATTATGTTCAAGGTAATCTTTTACAGTAAGAGTCGCAGTAAGCTTGTTTTCTTCCTTCTCCGAGTAATTGACGCGGTCACTGTAGGCATTCAGGATCTGTGTGATCTCCGAAAGGTAATGATTCACATCCTCCCGTGTTGGAATCAGGTCAGACGGATAAGTTGTGTATTCAATGCCGATCTTTCCGGGTACGTAATAGTGGTTTTTCGGATCGAAGAATCCATCTGTTTTATATGTATTCGTAGAACTGTCATACACAGCTTCCAACTTTTTTACATCACCGCCCCTGGTGCTGGTTATGTAAACACGGTCGATCGTAACATTTGAATTAAATCCGACCTCAAAATCCATCTGTCTTCCGGGCAGGAAGTAAACAGGCTTTTTCAGCTCTTCGTCATCCAGCAGGTCGGCCAGTTTCATTTCCTCGTGTTCCGCGTAAATCAGTTCAAATGATGTCACAACAGGGGCCTGGGCAGAATACATGACTTTCGTCTGAGCCGAGATCTCTTCCCCGTCAAGCGCAGATACTGCCTTGATGATATACTGTTTGTTTTCCTTCAGTGAGGAAAGTGTAACCGTTGATGACCAGCATCCGGATTTATCCGCAGTTGTGCTTTTGTTCAGGACCCCGTCGACATACAGATCGATCCTGCCGGAAGAAGGACCTATTCCTTTGACTTCCACGTCTGCAGTATTAGCGAACTCATTCGCATGTATAGACAGCCCCTTGAATGTCTCGTCATACGCACCGATCACGTCCAGGTTCCATGTCCCGTTGATCTTCCCTTCAAGATATGCATACGTCAGGACTCTGTTTGTCCCGGTCAGTTCCAGATAAAAGTACAATACTCCTTCGTCCTGGCTGACATTAAAGACCGCTTTCCGCGTCGACTCATTAAACGAATAATCAGTCAACTGTTCCTTATTTAACTGTACAGATCCCGCAGCGATCTCTGTTCCCTGGGGAATATAAACGACGATGCGTCTGCCTGACAGCTTGCCTCTGATGTCATCCCTGATGCTGTACTGAACCGTACAGGGAATCTTGCCATTCACACCGGCACTGTTCAGGTTCATGTAGTAATCCGTGTTATTTCTGTCTATGACTGTCTTGAGAACAGGAATGTCCTCTGAACTGGCAAAAGTAATCTGTTTATCGATCGCGTAGATTACACCATATGAATCATAATTGCAGTACAATGTTAGATCCCTGGTCCCGCTGAACGCATCTCCGCTGATACTCTTAACACCTGACGGTATCAAAACACTCCGCAGAGAGGTGCATGAATCAAATGCCTTGCTGCCGATCTCTGTCACACTTTCAGGAATACTGACTGTTTCCAGCTTTGACGCCCCTTTCATAACATTTCCCGGGATCGTCGTCATGCCGGATTCAAAGACCGCTTCCTTTACCGAACTGTTGTAGAACGGGCCTCCTCCCCCAAAGGATGATGCCTGGCTTGTTGTCAGACTTTTCGGGATCGTAATGCTTGTAAATGTTGTTCCGCAGAAGACATGCTCTCCCAGCGTCCGGATCGTTGATGGCAGTGTGATACCTGTGATATTTCTGCAGTTTTCAAATGCACTATTACCGATCGTTTCCAGTCCTTCCGGTAAAACAGGGTTCCTCAGAGAGACACAGTCAAGAAATGCTTTTTCATTGATCTTAGTCACACTGTCGGGAATACTGACTGTTTCCAGCTTTGACGCTCCTTTCATAACATTTCCCGG
>JAFRJJ010000062.1 GCA_017432325.1 Solobacterium sp.
TATACTACTGCTGATCGTATATGAGACTGGGTTTAGGGTCCTCAAAGGCAGCTTTGATATAAGGGACCTGATCATTCTAAAACAAGCCGAGATTACGAACGGTACGGTGTTTAACCTTTCCATTCTCACGATAAGCCTCAGTCAGATAGATAAAGGATGTATTTTTCCTTCCTTTGTTGTTGGGAACTACTTTAACGAACATAAAGGTCTCCTTTCCTATACTACATAACTACCTATATAATCGCTTATAAAAGCCTAATCATCAATATTATCCTATACTACATTAGCAGATTTTTACGCAAACCGGCAATAAAAAAAGGCGTATTCCCATTTTTCTGGGTTTACGCCATTGGCCGCATATTTGTGCGGTCTTTTTTATTTTTCATAGCGGATGTCTATTTCTGAGGTGTCTGCTGTCCTGATAAAAACGATCTGTCCTGAAGACTGCAGGTCACTAAACCTGCTGCAGGGAAGCTTACGCGGTTGTCTGGAACCAGTGATCGTTCTGCATCATAAAACAGTTCATACGATAAAAAAGAAGATCCGGAAGTGTTCTGTGTGATCCACAGAACGATCCGGATCTTTTCGTGTGCAGATGAGTTTGTAAACAGATCAGCCTTCCAGAGGTCTGCATTCCTCAAGAAGGGAAATGATCGGGAGATGCTGAGGACATGCGGCTTCGCACTGACCGCACTGGATGCAGTCACTGGCTTTGCCTTTGCCTTGGGTAACGATCGTATATTCTCTCTTTGTGCGGAATTCGGGACTGCCTTTTTTGCGGTTCTGAACTGTGAAGATCTCCGGGATCGGAATGCCCATCGGGCAGCCCTTGGTGCAGTAATGGCAGGCTGTGCAGGGAATGGACTTATCCGCGTTCAACGCTTCAACTGCCTTAGCGATCACTTCTTCTTCATGTTCGGTGAGCGGTTTGAATTCACGCATGAAGCTGAGGTTATCCTTCATCTGTTCGACGGAACTCATGCCGCTTAATACTGCCAGAAGGTTATCCTTGGACGCAACATACCGGATCGCCCATGAAGCGTAGGATGCACCGGTGTTTTCTGCGCCAAATACAGCCTTGACCGTATCGATCGGATCAGCGAGGAGACCGCCTTTGACAGGCTCCATGACCGTGATCGGTTTGCCGTGCTCTTTGCAGATCTCCCAGTTGCGGCGGGCAGCGACTCCGGGATTCTCCCAGTCGGCATAATTGATCTGCAACTGGACAAATTCCACGTCCGGATGTTTTTCGAGCAGTTCTTCCAGAAGCGCAGGATCTCCATGGAAAGAAAAACCATAGTGCTTGACAAGACCCTGTTCTTTCAGTTCCTTTACATAATCCCAGATACCGTATTCTTCGTATTTCTGATAGTTGCTGCGCTGGACAGCGTGGACCAGATAATAGTCAAAGTATCCGGCACCGCTGCGTTCAAGGCTGGTCTGCAGCTCCTGTTTTGCCTCTTCTTCCGTGATCCCGGATCCCGGCTGGATGATCAGTTTGCTGGCAAGGGTATAGGAATCACGGGGATATCTTTCGACCAGTGCCTTGCGGATTGCTTCCTCACTGCCGGGATAGACAAACGCTGTATCGAAATAAGTGCCGCCCGCTTCCATAAACAGGTCTGTCATTTCGACAGTCTGTTCAATATCGATCGAACCGTCTGCGTTTTTCGGCAGCCGCATGAGGCCGAAGCCGAGTTTCAGTTTTTCTTTTCCTGTAAATACACTCATAAGACAACTCCTTTTCTTCATATTATCGTTAAATACAGAACCTGAGTACAAGATTATGACCGTTCTTTCCGGATTTGGAACAGATATGAGATGTTTGCCGGAAGTTGGATAAAAACAATAGGTAATTCCGGAAAAACATTATAAAATAATAGCAGGTGTAACAACAGGTGAGCAGGGGGTTTGTGTGTATGATCCCTCTTTGATTCAGAAACGCATTTATAAATAGGGAAACGGCAGGATATGAAGACCCTGTGTGCGTAATGGATCGTTCATCTGGAAAAACAACAGGTAATCATACACTGGAAAGTATAAAAGGAGAGATTATTAAAATGGGAAAACCGGTAGTTTTAGTGGTAATGGACGGTGTAGGCTGGACTGAAAAAGACAACGGCAATGCCGTTCTTCATGCTTACAAACCGCAGATCGACGAACTGATGAGCAAGTGGCCTCACACAACGATCAAGGCAAGCGGAACAGCTGTAGGACTTCCTTCCGATGATGACATGGGCAACTCCGAAGTCGGACACAACGCGCTTGGATGCGGCCAGATCTATTCACAGGGTGCGAAGCTTGTAAATGAGTCCATCGAAAGCGGAAAGATCTATGATTCCGAAGCATGGAAGGGCGCTGTTGACTTTGTAAAGAGCCATAACGGCAAGATGCATTTCATCGGTCTGTTATCTGACGGCAATGTTCACTCCAATATTTCACATCTGATCGCAATGCTGAAAGAATGCAAGAAGGAAGGCGTCAATGAAGTCAGAGTCCATATCCTGCTCGACGGGAGAGACGTTCCCGAAACAAGCGCTCTGCAGTATGTAGATCAGCTTGAAGACGTTCTCAAAGAACTCAATGAATCCGGATTCCATGGCGTTATCGCCAGCGGCGGCGGCAGAATGTCCATCACGATGGACCGTTATGAAGCTGACTGGTCAATGGTTGAAAGAGGATGGCATATCCATGTCATGGGCGACGGCAGAATGTTCGAAAGCGCAACTGAAGCGATCGAAACACTGCGCGCAGAAGGCGGTTATACCGACCAGTATCTGCCGGGCTTCGTAATCGCGAAAGACGGCCAGCCGCTCGGTCCGATCGATGACGGCGATTCCGTGATCCTTTATAACTTCCGCGGTGACAGAGCTGTCGAGATCTCCAAAGCGTTCGACTACATGAACACCGGATTCAACAGCTTCGATATGCCTAAGAAGCCTGATGTATATTATGCAGGCATGCTGCAGTATGACGGAGACCTCAAGCTCCCGAACCACTTCCTGGTTGAACCGCCGCACATTGAGCACACACTGAGCGAATTCCTGGTAGATAAGGGTGTTGTATCCTTCGCATGCTCAGAGACACAGAAATACGGCCACGTTACATACTTCTGGAACGGCAACCGTTCTGAAAAGTTCTCCGATGAACTGGAAACATGGGTAGAAGTACCTTCCGATGTCATTCCGTTCGACCTGAAGCCCTGGATGAAGGCTACAGAAGTTACCGACCTCATGGTTGAAGCGATCGAATCCGGCAAATATCAGTTCCTGAGATGCAACTATCCGAACGGCGACATGGTCGGCCATACAGGCAACTATGAAGCTACACTGATCGGTGTTGAATCCGTTGACCTCCAGCTGAGAAGAGTCATGGACGCATGCAAGAAGATGGACTACACACTGCTTGTAACTGCAGACCACGGTAACTCCGATGAAATGTATGACAAGGGCAAGAATCCTGACGGATCACCGAAACCCAAGACATCCCACTCCCTGGCAAAGGTTCCGTTCGCGGTTTATAACGGACCGGAAGGAACAGAAGTCAAGGAAGGCGACTTCGGTCTTGCAAACGTTGCGGCTACAGTCGTTAAGATCCTCGGCTATGAAGTACCTGAACAGTGGCTGGAAGCTATCATCAAATAAGTCTTAGACTGAACTGAACGAAACAATACATATCCCCAGTCTGAAGAAATGAAACAGACCGGGGATTTCTTTCGGAAATGACAGGGATTTTGAAAGAGATACAGGGGTGTTTCCTGCCAATCTGCCGGCAGGATGGTGTATGATGTTGTCATTCTATGCCGGAGGGGATATGAAAAAAGAAAAACTGCTGCTGTTCTTTATTGTCGCATTCTTGTTCAACATGGCTGCGAGCTTTGTTCATCCCGTCACTCCGACCCTGATCGTAGAGCGTCATCTGGACAGTTCCATGTTCGGCGTAGCGCTGGCTGCGATGATGACAATGAATTTCCTGTTCTCTCCGTTCTGGGGAAGACTATGCGCGTATGTACCAACAAAACTGATCATGCTGGTATGCTCGGTCGGATATGCTGTCGGACAGCTGATGTTCGGTTCTGCCTATACAGAGGCGGCGGTTGTCGGAGGCAGAATGTTTGCCGGAGCTTTCACGGGCGGTGTTTTCACGGCAATGGCCAACTATGTGGTCAACCTGTCACGCGGTGACGCACAGCTCAGGGGCAGGAATCTTGTAGTACTGACAACACTGCAGAATGTCGGCAGTGCATGCGGATATTTTGTCGGCGGCATGCTCGGTCTGCTTTCCGTTCGCACAGCATTCCTGGCACAGGTGGTCGTGCTGGTCGCTTCGGGCATTGCGTACTATCTGCTGTGTGTGGATGACACGGATGCCAAGGTGAAGCCGGACAGGAAACTGTCCCTGCGCGATGCCAATCCGTTTGCGGCTTTCTTAAGCGCACGCGCATTTATGACACCGCTGCTGGCAATGGTGTTCATGATCGTAGCGATCTCTGCGATCGGTCAGAATTCCTATGAGCAGTGCTTCAATTATTACATCAAGGATCAGTATGGAATGTCTTCTGCATACAACGGAATGTTCAAGGCAGGGATCGCCGGTCTGACGATCTTCCTGAATTCCACTGTCAGTATGTTCCTGCAGAGGCGCACGGATATCAACAGGACATTCCTTTATATCCTGGCGGTATGTACGGCTCTGATCTGCTCAGTCCTGATCTTCCGCGGACAGATCGTATTTATTGCGGTATATATCATTTATTCCAGCGTCATGGTGCTCCGTCTCCCGCTGCTGCAGGGAATGGCTGCTGCCCAGGCCTCTCCCGAAACAAGCAATGCCGTCATGGGCTTCTACCAGTCCATGAACTCACTGGGAGGAATCTTCGGCGCGCTGTTTGCCGGACTCATCTACAGCAGGAATCCCATGTATCCGTTCATTCTCGCGTTCCTTGCATACCTTGCGGCAACACTGATCGGTGTTGTTTACAGAAGGATGTACCGTTCACAACAGCAGTCATAATACAGTCAGATCTTATACATGAACCGGTACGGCAATGTACCGGTTTTTCTGACAGGCATTGTGCCTGAGCATATCAGATATGCTATGATCGGACATGTTATACAATTTTGTTGTTAACTGATTGTTTACCGGAGGTCTGACATGAAAAACAAAAAGAATATCTGGCTGATTGCTTTAGCGCTTATTGCATGTGTTCTGCTTGGAGTCTGGTTTGTGAACCGCCCGAAGCCTATGAGCGGTGCCAAAGCGATCGTGATCGAAGTCCAGGATCCTGAAGGGAAAGTAAAGTCTTACTCCGGGCGGACCGACGCTGAGTATTTAAGCGGGGCAATGGACGATTTCTCTGCAGTCGGTTTTCAATATGAAGCCGTAAACGGTGAATGGGGAGCTTACGTTACGACAGTAGACGGCATCACTGCGGAAGAAAAGGATTCCGCATACTGGGCGATCTATGTGAACGGCGAATACGGAATGTACGGTATTGACCAGCAACCGGTAGCGGACGGTGATACGTACCGCTTTGCTTACGAGAAATACTGATGGAACTGCATTCAGGTATCAGAAGGATCGTTTTCATCGCAGTGATCACAGCTGTTCTGGAGGCCGCGAAGTTTTCCCTGAACGCGATCGCGAACGTTGAACTGATCTCACTGCTGACGATCGTACTGACATTGTATTTCGGCTGGAAGTGCACGCTGCCGGCATTACTGCTGTTCGCGGGTATAGAAAGTATGTGGTGGGGCATCAGTATCTGGACCGTGACCTATTTCTATGTATGGCCTGTGCTGATCCTGCTGACATGGCTTCTGCGGAAACAGATGAACCGCTTTACGGCAGCCTGCCTGTCATCCTTATATGGATTCGGCTTCGGCCTGCTGTGCTCATTGACGACATTTGTCATTGCCGGCTTCAGCGCTGCTTTTGCCTGGTGGGTTGCAGGCATACCGTATGATCTGATCCACGGCATCAGCAACTTTCTCATCGCCTGGTTCCTGTTCGATCCTTTGATGAATATGTTTGAAAAACTGCATCTGAAAATATAAAAGAACGGCCGGACCGTTCTTTTATGTAACTGTGATCTGCTGATTACCGGCGGGAAGGGTTCCGGTGTTCGCACGGTACGCCGACAATGCATCTCCCGCATCCGCCTCCGCCGCAGGTTTCTTTCAGGTAGGCACCGTAATCAGAGCATTTTTTTAAATTGCGCAGACCGTTCGGGTCGATCGCTTTGGCCGGACAGTTCCGTGCGCACTGACCGCAGTGAATACAATATTCATAGATATCCGTATAGTCACGCTCTGTCGGGGTGAATTCGTGATCTGTGATCAGGGTAGCCAGTGAACCGCAGGAACCTTTTTCAGTGATGAAATGGCGGTGGATGCCGAATGTACCGAGTCCTGCCGCAAAGCCCGCATGACGTGTTGACCAACTAACCATATAATGTACATCTTCTTCTCCGTTTGTAGTAGCCGGAACCTTGACTCTGCCGAAACGCTCTGCTGAGGTCGGCTCGATTGCTGTAATGTCTTGTTCAGCCAGCTGATCCTTCAGCTGTGACGCGATCGCTTTGGCCAGTCTGCTTCCGGGGACATAGCCGTATTTCCAGGATTCCGCGATCACTGTTTCGGAACGGGCAAGACGTCCCCTGATGTCTTCTGAATAGGGGAAGAACAAAACAATCACTGATTTTGCGCCGGGCAGCCATTCTTCCGGTGTCATAAATACTTCACCGATCGCCTCGGGATCGTTTTTGTAGAGGTCAAACAGCGGATCATCTGCCGCGGCAAAGCCGACAAGAGGTTCCTCCAGGATCGGTACATCAATGTTTTCTTCAGGAAGATGGACGACGTTTTCAGCAGAAGCTGAGAAGAGGTTGCTGATGATGCAGCGGATGTCTTCATTTTTCATGATGCTGATACTCCGTAATTCTTTCTGATCACATCATAATCTATATACCGTTCTGTTTGGTGGAATATGCATATCCGGCAGAGGGAATGACAGCTGATCATGCGGAATGCATGCACAGGAGAAGGCTCATGCAGACAGGGTACAGCGGATCCACTGCAAAACGAAAAACTGTTTTTTTAAGAAGGATGAAATTTGCTGAAGTGAAAAGTTAAGTTCCACTCCCAAAGCTGCTTTTGAGCATGTGGAAATCAGTCTTACAGAAACAGTGCAGAATTGATAAAAACTGCACTGTTTTATTGTAGAAGTAAGTAATACTGGTAAAATATGGGTAACA
>JAFRJJ010000063.1 GCA_017432325.1 Solobacterium sp.
AACTGCATTATAATAAGTTCGCTGATCAGGTAGGTCGAGTACTTGATTAGCTTTTTTCATATCTATATTATACCATGCTTGCATGTGTTTTGCCAGCTAAAGAAAACTGTAACAGTCATTTTTCAACTGTTACAGCCCCTTTTGTCATGCTTATTCATAATCCTTTTTTTTCGCTTCGGCGATCCATTTCGGAAGCCTGTCCGCAATGGATGAAAATCCGATCTTCATTTCTGGCAGGGATGCCCGTCTTGTATTGATCGGGCGGTGATATGAACGGGCCCTGCTTCTCTGCAGTGCTTTCAGTGAAAGCCTTGCCTGCCGGGTATTGTAATCATAGTCAATGATCTTGACTTTTACAGTGTCACCGACATTTACAAATCTTGATATATCCCTGACATATCCGTCACTGATCTCCGAGATGTGGATCAGGCCGCTTGTATTTCTGTCCAGAGACACAAACGCGCCGTACGGCTGTATGCCAGTAATTTTTCCTTCTACTATCTGTCCGATCTGATAAGTCATATCTATCCTCTCATGTCCTACAGATTGTATCACAGTGACGTAAAAATGTGCTATACTTTGGTGCGCGAGGTAAAGATATGGGTATACGAGCTATGTTCCCGTTCTGGTCAGCAATCACCGCAGGTATTCTGGCACAGTTTATAAAACCGTTTATATACTATTTCCGGAAACGCAGATGGAAATGGAAGATGGCCTTTGATTCAGGCGGATTTCCAAGTTCCCACAGCGCACTGGTCAGTGCCCTGGCACTTTCCATCGGTCTTCAGGAAAACTTCAGTTCCACGATGTTTGCGACCGCCCTTACTTTGGCCGTCATCGTCATTTATGACGCGGCCAACGTGAGGTATTATAGTGGACAAAATATTAAAATTACGCAACAATTGGTGAAGGATGTTCAGGAAACACTGAATACGGAATTTGATGACCCGATCTACAGTGTCAAGATCAAGAATGTCCTTGGACATAAATGGGTGGAAGTCATCGGCGGTATCCTGCTGGGATGCTGTGTATCACTCTTCTACCATTACACATTTTAAGAAAGAAGGATGTAAAAATGAGCGAGAGTCAACAGTCAGTTGAACAGAAAGAAGTCTCGGCTGATCTGCTTGAAAGGATCGAAGCAACGATCAACCGGATCCGCCCCTATATCCGTCAGGATGGCGGTGACATACAGCTTGTTGATTTCCAGGACGGAGTTGTCACGGTCAGAATGATCGGTGCTTGTGCCGGATGCTTTATGGCAAGTACAGACATCAGCGAAGGTGTTCAGACGATCCTGATGGAAGAAGTTCCGGAAGTGACTAAAGTTGTCATGGAAGCTGAATCCGAAAGCGAAAACCCCGGATATTTCTGGTACTGATGAAATACATGATGTCGAAGGACATCTTTTTTTTGTGAATTCCGGAATCCGGCACGTTTCTTTGGTTTTTTTCTGCTTTTTCAGTTATTTTTTCAGCTCAGAGGGGTTTTTCTGCTTTTTTTGTGCGTATTTATACGTTTTTTGTTGACGCGAAAAAAGAAAATTGATTTTATATAGTACGTAAAAGGAGAATGTCGTATGGAAAAGCCTTTTGAGAATTTCGGTTCCATGGTATTCAATGAAACGGAAATGCGTGAACGTCTTCCGAAACCCGTATACAGTCAATGGAAGAAAACCGTATGCAATGAATCACTGCTGGACAGGCAGACCGCAGACGCGATCGCCCATGCAATGAAACGCTGGGCTCTGGAAAAAGGAGCGACTCATTATACACATTGGTTCCAGCCCATGACCGGCGGAACAGCTGAAAAGCATGACGCGTTTATTGATCCTGATGAAAACAATGAACCATTGACACATTTCTCGGGCAAGAATCTGATCAAAGGTGAACCGGATGCGTCCAGTTTCCCCAGCGGCGGTCTCCGCGCTACGTTCGAGGCAAGAGGATATACCTACTGGGATGTTACATCTCCGGTATTCATCAGAGACAATGTGCTGTGCATACCGACGGTATTCGTTTCATATAACGGTGAGTCCCTGGATAAAAAGGATCCCCTTCTGAAATCTGTCAAGGCTATGAGCCATGCGGCGACCCGCGTTGTCAACCTGCTTGGTGATAAAGATGTGCGTTCCTGCAATGCATCGGTCGGACTGGAACAGGAATATTTCCTGATCGACCGTGCCGCGTTTGAAGCACGGAGGGACCTGAAGCTGACAGGCAGGACACTGTTCGGCGCGCCTGCACCGAAAGCACAGGAACTCGATGACCATTATTTCGGCTCGATTCCCGTCAGAGTTTCCGCTTTTATGAAAGATGTCAACGAAGAGCTCTGGAAACTCGGTATTTATTCCAAAACAGAACATAATGAAGTTGCGCCCGGGCAGTTTGAGATCGCTCCGGTATTTACGGAATGCAATATTGCAGTCGACCAGAACCAGCTGATGATGGATGTCCTGAGAAAAACAGCTGAAAAGCATGGTCTGGCATGCCTGCTGTATGAAAAACCGTTTGAAGGGATCAATGGTTCCGGCAAACACAACAACTATTCGATCATTACTGACAACGGCCAGAATCTCTTCTCCCCGGGTGAAAAGCCTTCGGAAAATGTCCGTTTCCTGGTATTCGTCTGTGCATTCATCAAAGCAGTCAATACATATCCGGAGCTTTTGAGAATGTCGGCTTCCTGTGCCGGAAACGATCATCGTCTCGGTGCCAATGAAGCTCCCCCGGCGATCGTTTCGATCTATCTCGGCGAGTACATCGAACGCATCCTGACAGACCTGGTCAAGGGAAAGAAGACAGACGTCACGAAAGACGCAAGGGAATTCAGCCCGATCTCCGGCCTCTCCTATATTCCGCGTGACAACAATGACCGCAACCGTACTTCCCCCGTAGCTTTTACAGGAAATAAATTCGAATTCCGCATGCTCGGTTCCTCCATGTCGGCTTCCATGACCAATACGGTCCTGAATTCCATCATGGCAAAAACGCTGAATGATATCGCGGCGGAACTGGAAGGCATCAAATATCTGCAGGATGTCAGGGCCAAAGCACTCGACATCTGCCGTACGATTCTGCAGGAGAACAACAAGATTTTGTTCTCGGGTGACGGTTATTCCGAGAGCTGGATCAGGGAAGCTGAACGGCGCGGACTTCCGAATATCCGTTCATCCGTAGAATCCTACAGGATCCTGGACCGTGCGGATACCGTTGCCCTGCTGACAGGACTCGGTGTATATACAAAAACAGAACTGGCTGCCAGAAAAGCGATCTATACGGAAGAGTATATTCATAAGATCGGCATTGAGGTCCGTACGCTGACCAAAATGATCAACGAGGAAGTCCTGCCGGCAATGACAGAAGAACTGACATTCTACAGCAATGCATACAACGCTGCAGGCAATGCTGCTCCGGCTTATATCAAAGACAGGATCACCGGTATCTCCGGACTGATCGATCAGGTCTACAACGGTCTGGATCATCTGAACAAGGTCTATGCCTCAAAAGCAAAGAAACCGATGAGCACGGAAACAGGCATTGAACTCTACAATGAGGTATGCCCGCTGATGGATGAGATCAGAGTATTCATCAATGAGTATGAATCCATCGCTTCCGACCGTTTCTACCATATTCCTTCTTATGAAGATATGCTGTTTGGTCTCTGATCAGAATAGAATTCCCTTTATTACCCGGGGAATTCTTTTTTTGTGCAGCAGAAAAAAAACAGCATTTCTGCTGTTCTGTTTCATCATTCTATATGTATCCGTTTTTCCCGCAAAGCATGGTTGACTTTGTTGGATACCAGATAATAGATGACCGAGAAGATCGGCACACCCAGGAACATACCGACGATCCCGAATGTTGCGCCGCCGATGATGATTGCAAACATGATCCACAGTGCGGGCAGACCCAGGGAGTCACCGAGAATCCTCGGACCGATGATATTACCGTCGATCTGCTGCAGGATCAGCACGAAGATGCTGAATTCCAATGCTTTATACGGGCTGATAATCAGCAGGATAAAGATACACGGGATGGCTCCGATAAACGGTCCGAATACCGGAATCATATTCGTAATACCGATCACAAACGAGATCAGGATCGCGTACGGCATCTTCATCAAACCTGTGCAGATCGCGCAGATGATGCCGATGATCAATGAATCCAGTGCCTTGCCGTATACGAAGCTGTTGAACATCTTGACGGAAAGACTGACTACTTCATAGAAAGAATCCGCTGCTGTTACCGGCAGGATGGAATATACAAGTTTCTTGATCTGCCTTGAAAAGCGCTCTTCATCGATCAGCAGATAGATCGTAATGATAAATGCGACAAAGATATCGCCGATCCTGCTGACAAAACTTACAGAGTTGGTGACCACTCGTGACAGGATCCTGTTCGCGTTGCTTACCCAGACTCTGACGGAATCTTCGAGCGTCTGATAGATGCTGTTGATGATACTGGAACTTTCCGCACTGATCTTGAACTGATCAAGCAGTTCTCCCAGTCTGTCCAGATAGATCTCCATTGAAGCAAACAGTGCCTGTACACTGTCGATGATCTGTGGAACAAGCACCATGAAGAAACTCGTGATCACAGCGATAAAAACAACAGCACTGATCGCCACGGCGATCTTGCGCTTCCTGCTCTGTTTCCAATCCAGATCGTTCAGCCATTGTTTTTCAACAACATCCCTGAGCGGCTTCAGTATCAGCATCAGGATCAGGCCGATGGCAAACGGCAGCGTTGCACGGAGTATTCTGCCGAGGAATGAAGAGATCGGCCCCCACGAATTGAAAAGGAACCACAGAAGAACGATCAGTGATCCTGCGATCGTATATGACAGTACATTTTCATGTACCCTTTCATTCCAGTTGAATTTCATAGCATCATTATACACCAATATTTATAACTTATCTGAGGATTGCGCAGCTTGTATTCAGCTTGTATTCTTGAACATATTAATATTATTCTGTTGCTTTTCAATTTGTTTTGTGACATTATATTAACGTCTTTTATCCAGAATAAGGCAAGAGAGTCAGCTCGGTGGCCTTATACCAACCTGCACTTCAGCGTAAGGTGGTAATGCTGACAGCGATAAAGAAAGAGAAAACCAAATAACTCTTTCTTAGAGTCGTATAAAGACACAGGAAGGAGTTATTTTTATGTCTAAAATATTCTTTACATCAGAATCCGTCACAAGCGGACATCCCGACAAAGTATGTGACCTGATCGCAGATTCCATCCTCGATGAAGCACTGCGTCAGGATCCCGACAGCCACATGGCGGTCGAAGCCACCATTAAGGACGATCTGATCCTCGTCTACGGTGAAGCCGGCACCAGAGCAGTCATTGATTATGAGAAGATCGCCCTGGATGTTATGAAAAAGATCGGCTATAACGAAGAGTATCATGTTCTCCTCAAAGTCAACAAGCAGTCCCCGGAGATCAACAGCGCGGTAGTCAGTGAGGAACTCAGCGCCGGAGATCAGGGCATCATGTTTGGATTTGCATCAGAGGAAACAGTGGAACTCATGCCCTTTGCCATTGCTTATGCGCATAAGCTTGCCGCAAAGCTTGAGGAAGTCAGAAGAAAGACACCGTGCCTTCTGCCGGACGGAAAAACTCAGGTCACTGTTGAATATGAAAACGGCGAGCTGAAGCGTGTCGATACCATTCTTGTTTCAACACAGCACACCGCTGACGTCACCCAGGAACAGATCCGTGACATCGTCATGAACCAGGTCATTCTTCCGGTCATCGACAGCAGGTATACAGATGAAAACACAAAATATCTGATCAATCCTTCCGGCAGCTTTGTCGTCGGAGGCAGCTGGGGAGATTCCGGTACGACCGGCAGAAAGATCGTTGTCGACTCATACGGCGGATACGCGCCGATCGGCGGCGGATGCTTCTCCAGCAAGGATCCCACGAAGGTCGACAGAAGCGCTGCATACTATGCACGCTATGTCTGCCGGAATATCGTCGCTAACAAGCTTGCCCGCAAGTGTCAGATCGAACTGTCCTACGCGATCGGCAAACCGAGACCCCTGTCTGTCTACGTGCAGTCATTCGGAACATCGGAATATACAGATGATGAGCTGCTGGAGATCGTTATAAAAAACTTCGACTTCAGTGTTTCCAACATCATCAATGAACTGGACCTGAAACGTCCTTTCTATACCAGAACGACCAACTACGGTCATTTCGGAAAAAAAGACCTGCCCTGGGAGCAGTTTAAAAAGATCGATCTCTGATCAAAATACCGGCACATGGATCTGTGCCGGTATTTTTTTAATATACTTCAACTGCGCCCCTGTAGCAGTCCCAGGAGTTCATAAATGTATCATAGGATACCCAGTAGATACCGTTGTTCCATCCTGCAGGATCGGCGATCTTGAACTGATTTGATTCCTCATCATATCCGATCAGCAGCATTACATGATTGTGGCTCTTGTATGTTCCCCATTCATAATAGATCGCCTCACTCGGCTGGAAATGAATGCTTGTCCATACAATGACCGGATGTCCCTTTTCCAGGATAGAGATCAGCTGCTTTTCATCACAGCCGGTCATATTCACTGTCGTACCGTATTTCTGTCCCCACTCGGTTACAGGCGCGGGCATCATGGCATCGATCTCGGGTGTATCTTCCCAGAGACTTCCGGCAAACCCTTTATACGGTGAACTGTCGGGAGAATACGGGATCTCATCCAGGAATGAATAATAGTTATATTCCTCCGCATGCCCTGTCATCTGCAGCGCCATCAGAAGTGACGCGCCTTCGCATCCTTCACGTGCTCCCGCAGCTGCCTGGTTGATGAATTCCTTCACTTCAAGTTCAACATGAACAGGACCTTCCCAGCCTGCATAGATCGTGGTATCCTCGGTAATCGGTTCTTTCCCTGTATAAGGGACCGTTCTTTCTTCATCCGTATACCAGCCGGTAAAAGTCATGCCTTCCTTTTCCAGTGTCAGCTCTTCCAGGCTGACGAGCGTTCCGTAATCGACCTCGATCGGATCGATGACTGTCGTTGTTTCCGTTTCAAACGCTACGGTACGTTTCTGGGCATTCCATCCTGCATACAGGTCCAGGTCCTCCTCAACAGGAGTTCCCGCAGACCAGAGCTTTGTCAGCGCGCGGTCGGAATACCAGCCGGTAAAATCGTATCCGTCTTTCTCTGTAACAGGCAGGCTGTCCAGTGACGCGCCTTTTTCAAGGACTGCGTCATCCGCGGCAGTTCCGTCTGTATGAAATGTAACTGTATAGCTTCTTGTACATCCCGCGAGTACAATACCCGCAAAAATCACAAACAATATTTTTTTCATAAGCACCTCGTGCAGAGATAGTTATAACAATTTTCCCTTACGGCTGTCAAATAAAAAGGATGCCCTTTTACAGGCATCCGATCAATTGGTTTATCCTTTGATGACACGGCGGCATCTCGGGCAGAGACCGTCTTCATCAGCTTCTTCGCTGTAGTTCCAGCATCTCGGACATTTAACGCCGGGTGCCTTGACAACTTCAGCCTGACGACTGTCATCTGTCACAAATACTGCCTTGGAAACGATCAGCCACTGACTGAGGGATTCACCCAGTGTACCTTCCAGGAGTTCCTGTTCAGCCTCTGTGCAGTGCAGAGTTACAGCAGCTTCCTGTGATGAAGCGATCACCTTGTCTGTACGCGCGACTTCCAGTGCCTTGTTGACATCGGAGCGCATATCCAGCAGTTTGCCGAATGTTTCCTTCAGTTCTGCGGCATTCGCATATTCATGAACTTCCGGGAAATGCGTATAGTGTACGGATGTTTCGGAATCATCGTTGAAATGCTTCCAGACTTCCTCAGCTGTATAGCAGAGGAACGGTGCCCACAGTTTTACGAGGGCATCAACAGCCTGCCAGTATACTGTCTGTACCTGACGTCTTCTGGTTTCGTTGACATCGCTGCAGTACAGGATATCCTTTGTGAAGTCGCAGTAGTAGGAGCTGAGCTCATTGACCATCAGGTTCATGAGGGCTTTGTTTGCGGCTACATAGTCATATTCCATATATGCCTTGCGGACTTCCGCAACTGTTTCGTTCAGGCATACCAGAATATACTGGTCGACCGGTGTCAGATCTTCATATGCAAGGGAATCCTTCTTCGGATCAAAGTCTTCCGGATTCAGGTTGCCCAGCAGGAAGCGGAACGTATTGCGGATCTTCCTGTACTGTTCGGAAACCTGCTTGATGTTTGCGTCACCAAGCTTCAGGTCCTGCTTATAGTCGGAGACCATTGCCCACAGACGGAATACGTCGGCACCGTTGGTGTTGATGATATCCATCGGATTCACGACATTGCCGACCGACTTGGACATCTTTTCACCCTTGGAGTCTACAACATAACCGTGGGACAGCACTTCTTTGTAAGGAGATCTTCCCTTGACAGCAGTACCTACGATCATTGAGGAATTGAACCAGCCTCTGTACTGGTCGGAACCTTCAAAGTACAGGTCGCACGGATAATCTCCGCCTCTTGCCTCAAGCTCGCTCCAGGAAGAACCGGAATCGAACCAGACATCCATGATGTCGCTTTCTTTTGTGAAGATGCCGTTCGGGGATTTCGGGTTTGTATATCCTTCCGGAAGGAGATCTTTCGCTTCACGTTCAAACCAGACATTGGAACCGAACTCTTCAACAAGATCAGCCACGTGATCAAATACTTCTTTTTCCATGATCGGGGTTCCGTCTTCACAGTAGAAGATCGGGATCGGTACGCCCCACAGACGCTGTCTGGAAATGCACCAGTCACCGCGGTCCTTGATCATGTTGTACATACGGATCTGGCCCCATTCATTGTGCCATGTGACATGATTCTGGATCTGATCCAGAACTGCTTCCCTGATCTTCTCAATGGAGCAGAACCACTGTTTCGCGGCACGGAAGATGACCTTTTTCTTCAGACGGTCATCGTGCGGATAACTGTGGATCATAGTCTCTACCGCCAGCAGCAGTTCCTTTTCGTTCATCATTGTGATGATCTTCTTGGAGCAGTCTTCAAATGTCAGTCCCTGGCATTCCGGACCGGCCTCTTCATTCATGAAGCCGCGCTCATCGACTGTGCAGATCGGCGGGATACCGTACTTCATGCATGCGTAATAGTCGTCAAGACCATGGCCGCCGGCTGTATGTACGCATCCGGTACCGTCTTCATCAGTAACATGATCGCCGAGAATGACGGGGCATTCCTTATCCAGTACGACATGATGGTATGTGATCAGTTCCAGTTCGCTTCCCTTGAATGTTCTCAGCACGCCCTGGTTCTCCAGGTGGAATCTCTGAAGGAGCTGTTCTGTCATGGATTCCAGGAAGATGAGCTTGCCCTTTTCAGTCTGAACTTCCGCATAAACAAGATCCGGATTCAGGCAGACTGCTTCATTGGACGGGATCGTCCAGGGTGTTGTTGTCCAGATAACAAAGCTGTCATCCTGGTCAAGAATGCCTTTGCCGTCTGCGACAGGAAATTTTACGAAGATCGTAGCGTCCTTGACATCTTTATAGAAGATCTCGGAGTCAGCGATCGCAGTTTCGTTGTACGGAGACCAGTAGATCGGTTTCAGTCCCTGGAAGATCAGTCCGTCAAGAGCCATCTTCTCAAAGCAGCGGATTTGACGTGCTTCGAAACCTTTCTGCAGTGTGATATAAGGATGATCATAGTCAGCGACCTGTCCGAGTCTCTTCTCGGTAGCCATCTGTGTCTTGATCTGATCTTTTGCGTAGTTTTCGCACAGCTGTCTGAAATCTGCAGCAGACATGGATTTTCTGTCAACACCGGATCTCTGAATTGCGTTTTCAATCGGCAGGCCGTGTGTATCCCATCCCGGGAAGAACGGTGTGTAAAAACCTTCCATCGCATGCGAACGGACAATAAAGTCTTTAATACAGCGGTTCATTGCTGTACCGGCATGCAGGTTTCCGTTTGCATAAGGCGGACCGTCATGCAGAACAAACGGTTTTTCTCCCTTGTGATGATCCAGGATCTTCTGGTAGTAGCCGTCTTCCTCCCATTCCTTCAGAATACCCGGCTCCTTCTTTGCAAGGTTGCCGCGCATCTCGAAATCAGTCTTCGGCATATGCAGTGTGCTCTTGTAGTCCATATCTATATCTCCCTCTTTTAAGATAAAAAGCGCCCTTCATCTAAGGGCGCTTTTAACGTGGTACCACCTTAGTTCATGGTTTCCCATGCACTTTTGTTCCCTTTAACGCAGGTATTACGATTGCTCACAGGTGATGTCCGTTCATGGCTTCCGTCCTGTTTTCACCGGTCACAGGCTCTCTCTTACTTCCGTCCATGAAGGCGCGTCCTGATCAACGCATTTTCTCTTCCGCTTCCCTCAGCCATTCAATATCAGGCATTCTGGGGAGCGTGATCTGATCCAGTTCTTCCACCAGATCATTCAGTTTCATCTTTGTTTCTTCTTTGACAACATCCGCATCATTATACAGCTGTGCCAGATCACTCAGGATCGTCCGGGCTGTTTTCAATGATTCCGAGACGATCGTGTCTGCATTTCTCTGGGCAGTTTCGATGATCTCGTTTGCCTCTTTCAGAGAGATGCGGGTCAGATTGTCCGCCGCCTTTTTCTCGGCAGACAGTGTCTGCTGAAGCTTGGCATAATGGGCTTTCATTGAGCTCATCTTCTGCTTCAGTTCTGACAGTTCCTGTTCATAGGCAGCGACCCTGCGCTCCAGCTCATCTACACGGGAAGCGTAACGTTCCACAGCATCATCGACCGCAAATCTGTCATATCCGTTTTTTACGACTTTAAATGTCGGTCTCTGCGTGCTCATTCTGTGCTTCCCTCCTAGATACTCTGCAGGAATTCCGCCGTAATACGATCCTTTCTGGTCTTGCCGGAAGCCCCAAGATATCTGAATCTTCCGGTACCCCTGATCGAAATCGTAACGTTATTATCGCACACTTCATCAACGTCCACAAGCGTCACATGATTGAACTGCACCTTGCCGGAACGGATCATCTGCTTCGCTTCATTTCTGCTGCAGTGAGCCAGTGCGGCAACGATCGCATCTGCCCGTTCGCTTGCGATTACAGCCTTTATTTTCTTTGTTTTGAATACCTGCGAAGGATGTTCATCTGTCATTTCAAACGAAACATTCAGTGATGAGATCCGGACCAGATTATCACAGAGAAAACGTCCCATCTGCTGTGATGTATACAGGTAGATCCGATCCTGTTCGATCCAGAAGTCACCGAAACTGTGACGGTCGATCTGAAGACTCATCAGCGCGCCAAGGACATCACGGTGTGTGATCCCTTTGAAACGCTGATCGATCGCCGCCTTCAGGCAGACAATATCACAAAGGTCATCCTCCTCATCCCTGAGAAAAATGACCTTCTTTTTCATGGCATCCGGATACCCGCCTTCATAACGGATCAGACCAGACTCCGGGAATTCCTTCCTTGCGGCAGCCTGTTCTTCCTCATTCAGAAAGCTGGACTCAGTATGCATAAATCTGCGTTCACTCTGTCTCTGCAGATCACGCAGATGCACCAGAACAGTTTCGAATTGATGATTCTCAGTCGTCATCGCTTTCCAGAGAGATTTCTCCGTCAACGCCGATGGACTTCGGTGTGCAGAGAATGACATTATGTCCGATCTTCTGGATTGTTCCGTCCAGGGCAAATACGACACCTGTCAGGAAATCGATCGTGCGCTGTGCATAATCACGCTGCAGACGGTGCAGATTAACAACTGCAGCCCTTCTCTGCTTCAGATGGCGTGCGATCTCTTCAGCTTCTTCAAAGCTGCGCGGTTCAAACAGAACCATTTTTGTATCAGAAGCAACCTTTTTCACATTGTCGTTCTTCTTTGTTTCATAAGAACTGACAGGTTTCGGTTCAGCAGGTTTTTCTTCTACTTCTTCAACTTCTTCTTCATCTTCGTCTTCATCATCGATCGGAGCGACGAAGCTCAGCAGTTTATCTTTCAGACCCATTTTTGTGTACCTCCACTTAATCTTGTACATTATAGCATCGGATAGTTGCATACGCAATCATTCTAAGGCGCATGAAATCAACAAAAATCCCGCTTCTGATCAGAATGACTCAAGTGTTTTTCCATCCAGTTTCCGGCACAGTCCGACTGCCAGTTCTACAGCCGCCTCATAGTCATCCGCTGTGCACCAGCAATGGTGGGAATGGATATACCTGACAGGTACACCGATGACGATCGCGGGGATGCCTTCGGTGTGGATCATGCCGGCATTTGTACCTCCGCCTGATCTGACGCTTTCCTGTACCGGGATACCGTTCTCACGCGCAAAATCCAGCGCGAATTTCTGGAACCTGGGATTTGTGATCATCGAACGGTCAAAGTGTCTCAGCATCGGTCCTTTATACATGGCAGCCTGGACCATATAGGGTTCCTGGAATGTATCATCTGCAGGGCATCCTTCGAAACAGATCATAATATCCGGCTGAAGTGCTTTGTAGTTCGCATAGACACCGCGCTCACCGACTTCTTCCTGTACGGCAAAGGATGCTGTGACAGTGCAGGGCAGTTTCTCTCCCTGAAGTCTCTTCAATGTTTCGATCTCGGCAGCGACCCCGATCCTGCAGTCATATGCCTTTCCGAAGAACAGTCTCTTTTCTTCATCATAGGAAGCCTGGACAGCAGGTACGGCAAACGAACCGATCCCGATCCCGAAATAGTTCCTGGTATCTTCAGCGCTCGTGCTTCCGCAGTCCAGTACCATATCGTCCACAGTAACCGAAGCATTTCTTTCCGAAGCGGACATGAAATGCACGGGCTTGGCAGCGACAGATGCCTTTACAAGTTTTCCTTCCCTGTTTCTGATGTTGAATAAGGAAGAAGGAAGATTATTGGGAGTCCATCCGCCGATCGTCAGGAAACGCATCGTTCCGTTCGGCTTGATCGCCTGTATAACAGCACCGACTTCATCCAGGTGCGCGTCCAGCATCACACGGGGACCCTTCTGATCCGGATTCAGGACACCCCGGACATTCCGCATCCTGTCCTCTGTCAGGTCGAGTACACCTTCCAGTTCCTGTTTAACAAGTGCGCTGACATCATCCTCACAGCCGCTCGGACCGAATGCGTCCGACAGCGCCAGAATTCGTTTGACTTCATCTTCTCTGATCATATGTTCCTGATCCTCCGTTTATACTGCTTCATTATATGCCAAACACTGCTTGTTCTGTTACAATTAACACATGTTTAACTGGTTGAAAGAAAAGTATTCAGACAGTATGATCTGGTACCTGACAGCAGGCGCGCTTGTCATATCGGTGATCTCGGGACTGTTCAACAGCAATTTCCTGACCGGACTGATCGACGGTGTTACACTCTGCTCAGCCCTTCTGCTGCTGGCGGGCGGTGTCGTCAACAAATCCTTCGGCGCAGGGTATTCATTTATGCTGTCGAGGAAGAAGACAGGAAAGAAGATCTCCGAACTGATGGAAGAACGCTACGAGGCAGAGAAAAACAAAAAAAATCCTGCTTTGTTCGCAGGATTGCTGTTGCTGGTGATCATGATCTTGCTGCTGGTGATCTATTACGCATTCTGAAACCTCTCAGGAGGTTTTTTAATTGACCGTTGAAGCCCAGTCAAGGAAGAGATCAAACATAATATCCTTCATGCTGGGAGCGCAGAGGAATTCAACGTTGGCAAAACCGGGGCCGTAATCATACAGCAGTTCAAACAGACAATAGTCTTCTGTCTGGAATGAATAATATGCTTTATTGCTGTCGAGCCTGGTGATCTCACCGGTTTCTCCCATGAATGACTGTACCGATGCGGTCACATCCATGATGTCCGTATTCTTTTCGATCGAGAACTGTTTGAAATCCGCCGCGCCGGAATAATCGTATACATAGACCGCTGTAAATCCGCATGATAATTCTTCATAATCGTTCTCAGCAGAATACTCGAATTGTCTTGGCAGGTCGATCCTGATCTTTCTGCAGCGATAGGTATAACGCTCAGAAGGAAGATTTCCGTTCACGTATGTTTTATTCAGTGCAAGCTCTTTGATCTGCGTGATCGTCTGGTCATCATAATCATCCTGAATAAAGCCGACTGTCCAGAAACGGTCATCACCTTCCATTACGACCTGATATTCATAATAGTTCTGATACGTATCTTCAACCGCCGCACGGTTATCGGAGATCTCTGTTATATCCATTCCTTTATACAGATCTGCCGCGTATGCCTGCAGATCCATGTCCGGATCCTTTCCGATACACGCCAGATACTCCCTGGATTCGGACAGACCGATAATATTCAGTTTTCCGTCACTGTATGAAAAGTCACAATTTTCCCTGTCCTTTTTGCTGAATGTTCCAGGCAGGATCATACTGATCCCGTATCCGGTATCGATCTCCTTTTCCTGCTCGGAAACCGGGGACGCTGTCACTTCAGCTGTGTTTTGGGATGCGGAGGGAGTGGAAGAGCAGCCGCATAAACATATTAAAATTCCTGCTATCAGTAGTTTTTTCATAATTTCACCGTTCCCATTATAACAAAAGGAATATCCTGACGGACATTCCTTTTATAGATCAATGATGTGCCATATACCAGAAGAAGAACCATGCGGCAGTCATTGCCAGAATGAATACGATCAGGAACGGAAGAATGACCTGAATGATCGCAATCGTCATTGCAAGTACATCTTTCCATGTAAATTCCGATACGTTTTCTTTCCGTTTCCGGGTGTCTTCCGCTTCTTTGATCAGTTTTTTCTCAAGATGTTCAGGGCCCAGTGTATATTCACGGATCTTCTCAACATCTTTATCAACCTGATCTTTATGAATAAAGAACATCAGTTGTTTTCAGCGCGTTTTGCAAAACGTTCTTTTGCAAAATGGCACTGTACAAAATGACCCGGTTCAACTTCATACTTGGCAGGTACTTCTCCGGAGCACTTCGCAGTCGCAAGCGGACATCTTGTATGGAAACGGCAGCCGCTCGGAGGATTAGCCGGTGACGGCAGGTCTCCCTGCAGGATGATACGATTGCTGTTATTGCGCTTACGGGGATCAAAAGACGGAGCCGCAGACAGAAGAGCTTCTGTATACGGATGCGCGAAATGTTCAAAGATCTGTTCTTTGGATCCGATCTCAACGATCTCACCAAGATACATAACGCCTACAGAGTCGGAAATGAATTTTACGACTGAGAGGTCATGTGAGATAAACAGATATGTAAGTCCCATATCGTCCTGCAGATCCTTCAGAAGGTTGATGATCTGGGACTGGATGGAAACGTCCAGAGCTGATACTGCTTCGTCGCAGATGACAAACTCAGGATCTACAGCAAGCGCTCTTGCAATACAGATACGCTGTCTCTGGCCGCCTGAGAACTGGTGGGGATAACGTCCAGCCTGTTCAGGGAACAGACCGCACTTGCTCATCAGTTCAAAGACTTTGTTCATCATTTCTTCACGGTTGGCAACGATCTTGTGTTCGAGCATTGCTTCACCGATGATGTCATAGATCGGCAGACGGGGATTCAGTGAAGAATACGGGTCCTGGAAGACGATCTGCATCTTTGTACGGTATTTTTTCAGTTCGTTGCCAGAAAGCTTGAACGTATCAACACCGTCATAGTACATTTCACCGGCAGTCGGCTTCAGAAGCTGAAGCATCGTTCTGCCTGTTGTTGACTTACCGCATCCGGACTCACCGACAAGTCCCATGACCTGTCCTTTTTTGATCGAGAAGGATACATCATCAACAGCTTTTACCTGTCCGACTGTTGTCTGTAAAATACCGCCCTTGATCGGGAAATACTTTTTCAGATTTCTGACTTCGATCAGATTTTTGTTATCAGTTGTCACGATCTTCACCTCCCGGTCTGTAGCAGCGAACCCAGTGATTCGGTTCTACTTCAACAAGTTCAGGAACGCCTTTGCCGCATTTTTCACAGAAGAATCCGCAGCGGGGACCGAATGAGCATCCTTCCGGAAGAGCTGACAGGTCAGGTACGTTGCCCGGAATAACTGTCAGACGGTTGGAGGATGTGTTCATATCAGGTCTTGAAGCGATCAGACCTCTTGTGTAAGGATGCAGAGGATTTTCGAAAATCGTCATAACATCCGCAAGTTCAACTACTTTTCCTGCATACATGACCATGACGCGGTCTGCCATTTCAGCAATGACACTCAGGTCGTGGGTAATAAACAGGATCGATGTATTCAGCTGCTTTTTCAGATCATTCATCAGGTCAAGAACCTGAGCCTGAATCGTAACGTCAAGAGCAGTTGTAGGTTCATCCGCAACCAGAATCTTCGGATTGCATGCCAGAGCCATCGCGATCATAACGCGCTGACGCATACCGCCGGAAAGTTCAAACGGATATTCATTAACGATACGCTCCGGATTCGGGATACGTACCAGGTCCAGTGCATGGATTGCTTCTTTGTGAGCTTCTTCTTTGCTTAAGCCTCTGTGCAGAGTCAGTACTTCCTCGATCTGGAATCCGATCTTGAATACCGGATTCAGAGATGTCATCGGTTCCTGGAAAATGTAGGAAATAACATTTCCGCGCATTTTTCTCAGTTCAGCATCGGAAACCTTCAGCATATCCTTGCCGTCAAGCAGGATTTCGCCGCCCTCATATCTTCCCGGAGGGCATTCAACCAGCTGTGCAAGGGACATGCAGGTAATGGATTTACCGCATCCGGATTCACCGACGATACCAAGTGTTTCGCCTTCGTATACTTCGAAGGAAACATCATCGACAGCTTTGACAATATTGCCGTTCATGCTGTGGAAGTAAGTTTTTAAATTCTTCACCTGAAGAAGCGGTTCTCTATTCATTTCTGTCATATATCAGCCACCTCTTATTTCTGCATCTTCGGGTCGATTGCGTCACGCAGACCATCGCCAAGAATGTTAAAGCAAAGAATCGTAAGGAAGATAGCAGATCCCGGAGGAATCCAGTACCACCATTTTTTCTGCAGGACCAGAAGGTTTCTGGCTTCCTGGATCAGGTTGCCCCATGTCGGAGTCGGCATGGATACACCAAGTCCAAGGAACGAGAGCGATGTCTCTGTCAGGATAACACTGGCCATTGAAAGTGTGACATAAACGATAATGTACGCCAGTACGTTCGGGAACAGATGCTTGAAGATCTGACGTTTATTGGAAATACCAAGCGCACGGCAGGCTTCCATGTAGTCCATTTCACGGAGAGACAGGATCTGTCCGCGGACGATACGTGCGATGCTGGGCCAGGAAAGAACGGCCAGGATCGTGATCAGTGTCATAATGGATGTTCCGAAGATAGCCTGCAGTGTGATACAGATCATCAGGAACGGGAAGCACATGAACATTTCGGAAATACGGCTGATGATCGTATCAACGATGCCGCCGAAGAAACCGGCCATGGATCCGAGAACCACACCGATGATCGTTTCCAGAACGGTAACTGCGATAGCGATACCAAGCGATACACGTCCGCCGTAGAACAGACGTACAAAGAGGTCACGTCCGATCTTGTCAGTACCCAGGAGATGTTTTGCACTGGGCGGCTGATTTGCATCGGCTGCGATAACTTCATACATAGAATACTTGGAGAACATCGGGACAAAAATGCATGCGCCGACGATCAGAATCAGAATAAACAGACTGATCATGGCGAGCTTGTTCTGTTTTAAACGTCTCCATACACCGCGCCAATAGGAATCTTCCTTGGTTGACTTCCGGATTACTTCATCACGAGATAATTCAGTCATTGGAACCTCCTATCAATCAAACTTAATACGCGGATCTACTGCCGCATACAGAATATCGGCGATCAGCGTTGCAAACAGTGTTGTAAGTGTCAGCATCGCGTTGATACCGATCAGAAGCGGATAGTTTCTGTTGTTGACAGCTTCAACGGACAGTTTACCGACACCGGGCAGCGAGAAGATCGTTTCCGTCATCAGGGCACCGGAGATCAGACCCGGGATTCTGAAGCCGAGAAGTGTAACGATCGGGATCATCGCGTTGCGGAATGCGTGTTTGTAAATAACGACCTTTTCTGCAAGACCTTTCGCACGTGCTGTACGGATATAGTCTGAACGGATAACTTCCAGCATACTTGAACGTGTATAACGCATAAAGCTTGCTGTTTCCGCAAGACCGAGGACAAGTGCAGGGAGGATCAGATGGTATGCATGATCGCCAAGCTTGGTCCAGAAGTCTGCATTAATATTAGATGCACTGATAAAGCCAAAAGTCGGGAACCATTTCAGTTCGACCGCAAATACCTTCAGCATCAGCAGACCTGCAAAGAATGTAGGAAGCGCAAGTCCGAGCAGTGAGAACACTGTCAGGAAGTTATCGATTGCCGAGTACTGCTTTGTAGCACTGATGATACCGGCAGGAATACCGATCAGCATTGCAATGATCAATGCCGTCAGGGACAAAGCAAACGTTACGCCAATGTTTTCACCGATGACATCGATTACAGGCTTAAAATGCTTGGAAGAATAACCAAAGTTGCCATGGGCAGCCTGTACCAGCCAGTTCCAGAACTTCTGGTAAAAAGGCAGGTTCGGATCAAGTTTTTCCAGCAGAGCAGCCTTGAGTTCCGGTGTCATGGTAGGGTCCATAATGTTCGAAACGATACTACCGGGCGCCTTATCTATAATAAAGAACAAAATAAACAGAATGCCCAGGAATACAGGGATGATCTGAAGGAGTCGTCTGATCACATAATTTTTCATGTTTTGCTCCTTTCTTAAAGAAAACCCTCAAAATCCACTGAATATCAGAAGATTTTCAGGGATTTCTTTAAATGAACGAATCGGCAGCGCCGCCTGATGGCAGATGCGCTGCCGATGTTTAAACTTTACACTAACAGTTCAGAATAACTGCAGCTTAGTCCATTGTTACGTCTTTAATCAGGTCTGTCCAAGAAGTGTAGACGCCGATATCATCGAGGCCATGAACGTTGTTGTTGATAGCCCAGATTTCAGAACGGTAAGCAACGATCAGAGTCGGCAGAAGCTCGTTCTGACGGATAGCCCATTCCTTATAGATTTCAGCACGCTTGTCCTGATCAAATTCAGCAAGACCGAGCTTGATGAGTTCCTGAGATCTTTCATCATAGAAACCGGAAGCGTTGTATCCGCCTGCGCTGTATGCGTCGTAGTCGAACAGTCCGCCTGTCGGATCCGGATCAGCACTCAGAGAGAAGCCCATTGTGTAAATGTCGAAGTCTTTTTCACCAGGTGCAGCGTCCATAGCAACTTCTGCAACTGTGTTGAAGTCGAGAGTCTTGATGTTGAGTTCAACACCGATCTGCTTCCAGCTGTCATAAGCCATGCCGGACAGTGTTCCAGGCCATGTAGCTTCAGGATAAACCAGCCAGTCAAGAGCGAGCTTAACGCCATCCTTATCGCGGACGCCGTCGCCGTCTGTATCTGTCCAGCCAGCTTCGTCGAGCATTGAAGCTGCTTTTTCGAGGTCATACTCGTAAGCATTCAGCTCATCATCACCAGGATAAGCCCAGGATGTCTTGGAGATCGGGCACATACCGAGAGCAACCAGCTCGTTGGAACCATATTCAGCAAGCAGGAAGTTGCGGCGATCCAGTGCATAAACAAGAGCCTGACGGACATTGACATCTTCCAGAGTAGGTCTTGTTGTGTTGAAGCACATGAATGTGTAGCCGTTAGCCAGGTAGCTGACGAGGTGTGTATCAGCCATTTCTTCAACAGCTTCTACGTTCTCAAGCTTAGCAGCAGGCTGTGCGAAGTCGATTTCTCTGTTCTGCAGTGCAGGGAGCAGAGCTTCTTCACTGACTTCCAGGAACTGAACGCCATCCAGTGTAGGAGCGTTTGCAGCATCCCAGTAGTTCTCGTTCTTAACGAGGTTGATGTACTGCTTAGCCTGTGCGGATTCGAGCTTGAACGGGCCTGTTCCCATCGGATCGTTGTTCTTAGCTTCGAATTCTTCCATGCTGCTGTATTCATAGTGAGCCTTGGACAGAACGCCGTATGTGAAGTTCTGCAGGTTAGCAGGTGAAGCAGAAACCATGTGGAATGCTACATGTGTATCGTCGATTGCTTCAACGCTGTCATATGTAGCAGCAACACCGGCACGAGGACCTGTATAGTCAGGATCCTTCATTGTCATGTAAGTGAATACAACGTCATCTGCTGTCATCGGTGAACCGTCAGAGAATGTAACGTTGTCTTTCAGTGTGAATGTGTATGTGAGTTTGTCTTCTGACAGTTCGATAGAGTCAGTGATGTCACCCTCAACATATTCGCCTGAGGAATTAGTCTTTGTCAGACCCTGGAACATCAGGTCGTTTGCCCAACCGTCATAAACGTTACTGGACAGAACCGGGTTCAGGACGATGTCGTAACCTGAGCAGCCGAATCTCAGAACCTGAGGTGTTGTGCTGGCTTCTCCGCCACCTGCTTCAGCTGTAGCTGCAGGAGTGTTTGAACCAGCGTCGGGTGTAGGTGTAGAACTTCCACCGCCGCTGCATCCTGCGAGTGCAGATACTGCAAGCAGAGAACTGAGAGCTGTAACGAAAAGTTTCTTGTTCATATCTTTCCCTCTCTTTTCCATTGAACAGTCAATGTTCAATGAATGCATTATATATGCTGTTTCCCGGCAAAGGAACCCCTTTTATTTTGTTTTAAAGTCTTTTTTCGCCAAAATTTACCTTCATTTTCATTTTTTCAGTTTTTTTATCATCAAATCACAGTGAATCAGAAATTTTTTTCTCGTTTTTTAAGACGAAACTGCTCTGAATGATAAAAACAGCGCCTGTTTCTCAAAGAAACAGGCACTTGTAAATATTTTCAGAATATCCTCATGAACAGCATTCCTGCCAGAACAATGAGCAGCAGAGCTCCGGCACATACCGGCAGGATCGTGAAACATCCGGCAAGGATCATCGCGAACATATCGCCTTTTTCCATTTCTTCGGCATATGTCGGTTCATACAGCTTCTCTCCGCTGTACTCATTCCGCATTGCGTCCTGTTTTTCTTTCTGTTCCTGCTGGTATCTGACCGCTCTGTCAACTTTTCCCTGCCAGAACATCGTCACTTCTTCTCAATGTCGAGACCGTCCAGCAGCGGATGATGACATGCTACAAAATGATTCGGTTCGATCTCCGTCCATGCCGGTACCACGTGCTTGCAGATATCCGTGCAGTAACGGCATCTGGTATGGAATTTGCAGCCTTTCGGCGGATTGACCGGTGAAGGGATATCTCCTTCCAGGATCTGCAGTTCCTTTGAGGCATCCGGATCGGTCGTCGGGATCGCCGCGATCAGTGCCTGTGTATACGGATGGATCGGTTTTGCGAACAGAGCCTCTGACTCCGCAAGCTCCACCATGTTTCCGAGATACATGACGCCGATGCGGTCACTGATATACTTAACGACCGAAAGATCATGCGTGATAAACAGATATGTCAGATCCTGCTTCTCCCGCAGGTCCTGCAGAAGATTGATGATCTGTGACTGGATCGAAACGTCCAGCGCGGATACCGCTTCATCGCAGACAACGAACTTCGGTTTGACCGCAAGGCTTCTGGCAATAGAGATACGCTGTCTCTGTCCGCCGGAGAACTGATGCGGGAAACGGTGCAGGAAGTACGGTGCCAGACCGCATTCATCCATGACCTTCAGAATATAGTCCTGCATACGGGGCGAATTCTTTGAGAACAGGTTATGTGCCATCAGGCCTTCACCGATGATCTGGCCGATCGTCAGACGCGGGTTCAGTGAGGAATACGGATCCTGGAAGACGATCTGCAGATCTCTTCTGAGCAGCCTGATCTCATTGTATTCCAGACGTGCAAGATCGATTCCGTCATCCCTCAATGCTTCATATTTATCGAAATCAGGATTGTCCTGATACTGTCTGCGGAGACTGTCGATCGCAGTCTTGCTGTCGGCGATCTTCTCATCCAGTTCTGCCAGTTCCTTTTCAAGGGAAGACAGTTTTGCATCATAGGAGCTCAGATTCTTCTGTTTGAACTCGGCATCTTCACGCTTTGCGCGTATCTGTGCCTGCTCCTCACGCAGGTCACGGCGCTTTTTCGCATATTCATACCATGTTTCATATGCTTTTCTGACCGGTGTCAGATCATCTGCTGTGAGCAGACCGCCGACGATATTGGCAACATTCAGAAGTGCGTCGTTCGCTTCCTTACGTGCCTGTTCCAGAGCAGCGTGTTTTTCAAACTGCTCTTTTTCGCTCAGCTGCACGTATTCTGCTTCGAGTTTGTTCTTTTTCTCTTCCTCGACGAAGATCTGTTCCTTCAGCTTCGGAAGATTACGGATCGTATCAATGACATAACCCGGCGCGATATCATCCAGCGTTCTGCCATAGTACATCGTTCTGCCGTCTGTCTGCTTATATAACTGCAGAATCGTACGTCCGAATGTACTCTTGCCGCAGCCGGATTCACCGACCAGTCCGAAGACCTCACCCTCGTAGATATCCAGGGAGATCCCGTCGTTTGCTTTGACAAATGTCCCTTTTTTCTTCAGCGGGAACCACTGTTTCAGGTTTGTGATCCTGAGAAGGACCTTTCTTTCCTCAGCCATGGCGCACCTCCATATCCGGATAGAAGCACCGGATCTGCTGGGTATCATTCACGCGAACCAGCTTCGGTTCTTCCTGAAGGCATTTTTCCGTCGCATATTTGCAGCGCGGCGCAAATTTGCATCCTATCGGAAGATCAAGCGGATGCGGTACAGCTCCCGGGATCGACTCCAGACGTTCATTCGGCTTTGAATTCAGGCGCGGAATGGAACGGAACAGCCCTTCCGTATACGGATGCTGGAACTGCGGACTGGAAAAGATCGTTCTTGCGGGAGACATTTCAACCACCTGGCCGCAGTACATGACCGCCACATCGTCTGCCATCTGATTGATGACACCAAGGTCATGGGTAATAAACAGGATGGATGTTCCCTTTTCCTTCTTCAGGTCGTTCATCAGGCGCAGGATCTGTGCCTGGATCGTAACATCCAGTGCTGTCGTCGGTTCATCGGCGATCAGGAGTTTCGGACGGCATGCCAGTGCCATGGCGATCATGACACGTTGGCGCATACCGCCGGAAAGCTGATGTGGATACTGTTTCAATACAACTTCCGGATTCGGGATCTTGACGTCCGCAAGCATTTCCAGAGCCTTTGCGGAGGCTTCCTGCTTGCTCATGCCCTGATGGATCATGAACGGTTCCGATACCTGACGTTCGATCGTAAAGATAGGGTTCAGGGATGTCATCGGTTCCTGGAATATGACCGAGATCGCGTTTCCGCGGATCTTGTACATTTCATTCAGGGAGATCTTCGTCAGATCCTGTCCGTCAAACATGATCGTACCGCTGTCGATCCAGCCGTTTGCGTCAAGCAGACGCAGGATACTCATGGCGGATACGGATTTTCCGGAACCGGATTCACCGACCAGTCCGAGTGTCTTTCCCGCTTCCACGGAATAAGAAACATCGTTGACCGCTTTTACGGTTCCGCGTTTTGTATGAAAGAAGGTATGGAGATTATTTACTTCAAGCAAAGCCATTCTGTCCCTCCTCCTTTCATCGTCCGAGCGACTTCGGATCCACAGCATCACGGATCGCGTCGCCCATCAGATTGATGCAGATCGTACAGAGACCGAAGATCGCGGCCGGGAATACCCAGCGCCACCAGTACTGCTGTATGACGATCGAGTTGTTAGCGCCAGTAAGCATATTTCCCCATGTCGGTGTCGGCGGTGTAATGCCGAAGCCGAGATATGACAGGGATGATTCTGTCAGCATACATGTCGCAAAGCCGAGTGTTGCCTGAACCAGCAGGATCGACAGAACGTTCGGCAGGATATGCTTGAAGATGATCGTCCCTTCACGCACACCCATTGCCTGGGCTGCCAGGACGAACTCCTTCTCCCTTTCTGCCAGAATCTGTGCCCTGATCAGACGGCAGATACCAGTCCAGGAAAGCAGGCCGAGGACCACCATGATCAGATACATACGCATCTGAACATCAAACCTCGTTCCGATGATCGCGCTCAGCAGCAGCGCAAACGGGAGGAACGGCAGACCGCCGATGATCTCGGAAATACGCATTATCAGCATATCCGTCCTGCCACCGAAGTAACCGGCAAGCGCGCCGAGGATGACACCGACGATGATCGAGATGATCTCTGCGATCGCGCCGACCGTCATTGTTGTCTTTCCGCCGTGGATGATACGGGTGAGGATATCCCTGCCCAGATCATCTGTGCCGAGCGGATGTCCTTTCAGACCCCATGTATGGATATCTCCGGATGTCGTAACAGCATAGTTCTGGTAGAATCCGGCAAATACTGTTTCTATATCGCCTGCGTTAACGGATGCAGTGACATTTGTCTCGCCATGAGAGTTGCTTCCCCAGGAGATCACATCACCGTTTTCCATCAGTGCTGTATAGTGATATCTTCCGCCGTAAAGCTCGACCGGCTTGGAATCCGTTTCCGGTACATTTTTCTCACCGTGCGTCGCGTTTCCCCAGACCGTGATCTTTCCGTTCTGGTCGACTGCGGCCATCGTGTCGCCGCTGGCAGCGATATCGACCACCCCGCTCTTCAGGTTTTCCGGAACGTTTGTAAAGGCATTGTTTTTCTGCAGTCCTGCATAGACAACACTTCCGTCATCGAGCAGCAGGCAGTAGTTATATGTCGCGATCGCGATCTTTTTCACTCTGCCCTGGTATTCTTTCTTGACGTCGATATCAGCCATATTTCCGTTGCCCCAGAAATAGGCATTGCCGTCCGCTGTCAGCGCTCCGCTGATCTGATATCCGGCTTCGATCTGAATGATCTCAGGCGTTCCCTTGGTACGGGAAGGCTTCAGTTCCGAAGGGATCCTGTCCTGGCCGAGACGTGTGCTGCCCCAGACATACAGGTGATTGTCCTCATCGAGTGCGACGATATGGTCATATCCTGCCGCCACATCGACGATCTTCGCATCCAGCACTTCCTGTGGGATCTTCTTCATATCGATGACATCAGTGATCTTTGTATAGCCCCATGTATAGGTATGTCCGTCCTTATCGCAGCCGACGCCGAAGGTCGGGCCGGAAGCGATCGCCTGTGTATTGTGAACCATTTCTTTCGGATAGCTCATCATCGTAGATGTAGGCGGAACATTGGTCTGTGTATTGTCGGATTCACCAAGGTTGATCGGCACAAAATGCGGTGCGATCAGTACAAACAGGAAGATCGCAAGGAAGCCGATCAATCCTGTCATGCCCAGACGGTTGTGCAGGAAGTTGTCCAGCATCATCCTTCCGGGAGACTGGATCTGTTCCTCCGTCATGATGTCGATCTCTTTGTTTCTGTTTCCGAACAGGTTTCTCAGGAGAGAATGTCTTTTCTTATTGTCTGTCATATTCCCTCCTTATTTATCGATATGGACACGCGGGTCAACGATACCGTAGCTCAGATCCATGATCAGGGCACCGACCAGCGATACGACGGTATAGAACATCTGGATCGCAAGTGCCAGTTCATAGTCATGGTTCTGCAGGCCTTTGATGTACAGGGAACCCATGCCATTGATATTGAATGTGTTTTCGATGATCACGGATCCGGAGAAAATACCCAGGAACCATGAAATGATCAGTGTTACAACAGGAAGAAGCGCGTTCCTCCAGGCATGTGAATAAATGACTGCCTTTTCGCGCACACCTTTCGCACGGGCTGTCTTGATATGGTCCATGCTCAGTGCATCGATCATCGCCGCCCTGACATAACGTGTCATGCCGCCGAGTGATCCGAACGTCATGACGATCAGCGGAAGCGCAAAGTAATACAGCCTGTCGAGGAACAGTTTCATGCCGGTATAGCTCGCTCCCGGCGTACCCATGCCGGATACCGGGAACCATCTCAGCAGTACCGCAAAGATGAATACAAATACGAGCGCAATGATATATACCGGAATACTGTATCCGATGATCGTGAATACCTGTGTGAAATTATCGAACTTTCCGCCCTTGTGCACAGCACAGTAGATTCCCAGAGGAATCGTAATGCCAAGCGCAAGGATCGTCGCGAATATATTGATGAAGATAGTCGTTTTCAGAGGCGATACTACGACCTCTATAACATTTTTCTTGAAGTACTGGGAATAACCGAAATTGCCTTCCAGCAGTCCGTAGAATTTCCCTTGCATATTGGGGATCAGCCCCATCCAGCGCGCATAACGGATCAGTATATGATCGTCAAGTCCCATCTGTTTACGCAGATTCTGATACATCTGCTGATACGCCTCAGGTGTGAGTGAACTCTTCATCCCTTCCAGCTGGTCTCTTGCCGGGTCGGACGGAATCAGGTTGTACAGCATATACATCAGAAGAGAGACGATGAAAAAGACAAGGATCAGATAGCCGATACGCTTAATGATATATTTTGTCAAAGCCCCTTCCTCCTTTTTTCGTTCGGTTCCTTAAAAATGAGCTCCGCAGCCGGAATCCATTTATAAAGAACCGAAACTCCTGAAAGACACCCAAACCAGCAGGGCAATGCCCTGCTGGTTTCAGGTCTTTATTACTATTTGATGATCTTAAGATTCAGCAATTATTCAACTGTTGCGTATACAACTGCCTGGTCAAAGTCAAACAGGGAGTTGCATTCCAGATTCTGGATCTTGTCGTTCATGACATCATAGTAAACGTTGGAGTACAGAGGTACTTCAGGCAGATAGTCATTCCATTCATCAATGAAGTCGACCCACAGCTTCAGATAAGCTTCATCATCGCCTGCTTCTACGCTGTAAACCATGTCCATGGAAAGCTGGTTCAGAAGTTCATCGTCTGTGAAGTTTGTGTTGTAGCCCATTTCATATTCTTCAGGATTGCTTGCCTTTGTGACCCAGTTGAAGGACTGGTCATAAGCTGCCGTGAAGTTTGTAGCGAGGTTGTACATGCAGTATGTAGGTACGCCGTACTGTTCGCCCTGGGATGCGTCACGATACATGTAGTTCAGAAGGTCGGAAAAGCTCATGACGTTCTGGTTGATCTTCATACCTGCCTGTGCAGTCTGGTCGCCGTTTGCCAGCATGACAGCCAGCAGTTCGGATACGGAGTTTCCTTCGGAAGAGGACCACTCAATGATCAGAGGCATCAGGATCCTGCCGTCAGCCAGTGTAACGTTGTGCTGATATGTACCTGCTTCTTCAGGTGTTACTTCCTTATAACGGATACCGGATTCATACGGATCGCCGTTTTCGTTGAGGACCCAGCCGTCAGCTTCGAGTTCAGCGATTGCGTTATCAAGGCTGTATGCATATGTTTCCAGCTTTTCAGCCAGCTCAGCCTTGGAATCCTGGTACATCCACATAGCCAGTCCATAAGGACCGTCTACGACGGAACCGTAACCTGCGCAGAATGTATTTGCGAAATCATTTCTGTCAAGCAGATATGCAACAGCGTGACGGACAGCCTTGAACTGTGTCGGGCCGAAGTCGCACTGGAACATCAGCTTGCCATAGCCGTTTCTTTCATAGGAAACAGTCTTGAAGCCGCCTGCTTCAACCATGTCAAGAGCAGAGTCGACCTGGTTGCCGTCTGTCAGAGAGGACAGGAAGTCAACAGAACCTGTCTTCAGTTCATCGAGCATTGTTTCCTGGTTAGCCTTCTTAACGATGATCGTTTCTACGCTCGGTTTAACACCTTCGAAGTTGCCTGCATAGTTTTCGTTGATCTTCAGAACTGCAGTCAGAGCAGCCTGGTCGAATTCAACCAGCGTATACGGACCGGCGGAAATACGGCCGTCATAAATGAATCTGGAAGCGTCTACGCCGTCTTTTGTCAGTTCGCCGCCGTCCAGGTATGCGCCGTTTCCGTCATCCTTGACAGTCAGTTCAGCGTCACTGTACATCTTCAGTGACAGCGGTCTGAGTGTTGCATATGTCTGTTCATAGTAGTAAGGAACATAGTCTGAATTGATGCGGATACTGTATGTATAGTCATCAAGGAGTCTGATGCCGGACAGTTCCTTTGTCTCGCCGCTCTGATATGTATCGGAACCGTAAAGGATCGCTGTCGATACTTTAGCGCCGTCTTCCAGGACTGCCGGAGAATACTGTACGAGCGCATAAGCAACATAGTTGGAAGCGTCGATCGGATCGCCGTTATTGAACTTCAGGCCTTCCTTGATCTTAACTGTAAATGTTTTTGTTCCGTCTTCGTTTTCTTCTGTTTCGATGCCTGCGCATACAGAAGCGTTTTCAACGAATTCGCCTGCCTGATTGGATACTACTACGTCGTAGTCATCGATCAGGGAACGTACGAGTTTGTCGCTGGCGTTGTTTGTCCACCATGCGTTGCCCAGGTCACCGCTCAGTTCTGTTGTGGAACCGTAGATGATCTGATTCAGAGTTTCAGCTGCAGGCTCTGCACTTTCAGGTGCAGGAGTACTGCTGGATGTGTCTGATCCTGCCGGTGAAGTCTGTGAGCAGCCTGCCAGAATCAGCGCTGCACTCAGGGCACAACCAAACAATTTGATGTTTTTCATTTTCTTCCCTCCTGCAATTTCTGCCATAGTCAAAAGATTTTATCAAATCGTTTATTTGCTAAAATCTTCACGACAGAATAATGCAGTGTCAATTATAACCCTCATAAATATTCTGCGTCAATGAATGATGGTATTGATATACGATGATTTTACTTATTATTCTTAATTTATGTGCTTTTGTATAAAAATGACTAAATGTCATTATTTTTAATATTCTGAGTTTTGTATTATAAATAATTTGTCTGAAGTCACTCATTGAAAACTGAAGATTTACGCTTCGGATCATATCAGCGGATCATCTGTACATCCGGCTGCCGGATAACTGCGTGCGATCCCGGAATTTTGTCGTTTTTACAGCTGAAATCAGTAAAAAAGAGGATCTTTCGATCCTCCGGTGTTTCGATCATATTTGATCAGTGAATATTGCTCAGATCATATTCCGCAAGGAATGTCCGGGCTTTTGCGCATACTTTTTCCAGTGTTTCTTCATCAAACGGGCTTTCCAGTCCCGCTTCTTTCAGCAGCTCCGTAAAGACTTTACTTCCGCCCATGCTTGTATATGCCATGTAATGATCCCATGCATTTGTCCTGTTTTCCCTGATCATCGCCCAGAATTCCAGTGCTACGGTCTGCGCCAGGCAGTAGTCGATATAGTAGAACGGACTGGAATAGATATGGTGCTTCAGCTGCCAGTGTTCACCGTCCGCATAGAACGGGATCTCTCCGTCCAGGCGTTCCCACGGCATATAAACACCCATCAGGCGTTTCCATGTATCATGGCGTTCACGCGGTGTCATTTCCGGATGAGCGTATACTTCATGCTGGAAATGATCGACCAGTGTTCCGTACGGAATAAACTGCAGTGCACCTGCCAGATGGCTGTAGCGGAACTTTGCGGCATCTTCTCCGAAGAAGTCCTCTGCCCAGTCTTCCGCAAAGAATTCCATTGACATGGAATGCACTTCACAGGATTCCATGGTCGGCCAGAT
Organism: Solobacterium sp.; assembly: GCA_017432325.1. GTDB lineage: Bacteria > Bacillota_I > Bacilli_A > Erysipelotrichales > Erysipelotrichaceae > Bulleidia. The sequence continues at coordinate 29,533 of JAFRJJ010000063.1, forward strand.
CGTTTCATACGGTACACGTTTTCTGTTCAGCCAGCCTTCAAATGCATGGCCCGCTTCATGTGTAACGACCTCAACATCGTGCTGTGTACCGTTGAAGTTCGCAAAGATAAACGGCATTTCATAATCATAGATGCTCGTGCAGTAACCGCCGCCTGATTTTCCTTCCGTCGACAGGACATCCAGCATCTTTCCTTCCAGCATCGCTGTAAAGAACTCTTTCGTTTCGGGTGAAAGCTCACTGTAGAACTTCAGGCCTGCATTCAGGATATCGTCTGCGTCTCCGGCAGGCTTAGGGTTGCCCGAACGGAAGGAGAGCTCATTGTCCGCAAAGCTCATAGGATAAGCCTTGCCCAGACGCTCTGCCTGCTGCCTGTATACGAGTTCCGCTGCCGGAACCACATATTTGCGGACTGCTTCACGAAATTTCGCAATATCGTTCTGATCATAGCAGTTTCTGCCCATACGGTAATAACCCAGCTGTGTATAACCGTCATATCCGAGCTTTCTGCCCATTTCATCGCGCAGATGAACAAGCTCATCATAAATACGGTCCATTTCGGGCTGGTTCTGCTTATACCATGTACCTTCAGCGATCCATGCCTTCAGTCTTCGATCATCATCCGGATCTGTTTTGAACGGTGTCATCTGTGACAGCGTATAGTTCTTCCCTTCAAATTCCACCTGTGCGGAAGCCAGGAGGTCTTCGTATTCCCTTGCAAGCAGGTTCTCCTTCTGCATGAGCGGGATCAGTTCCGGCGAGAAGGACTTCAGCTCGATCTCCGCGTTCACAAAGATCAGGTCTCCGTATTCATTGACAAAGTCCTGACGGAACGGGGATGCCAGCAGTGCCATCGTAAACGCCTGCAGATACTGCTGAAGTTCAGGAAGCGATCTGTTCCAGAATTTGGATTCCGCATCATAGAATTCATCCTTTGTATTGATGTCATGACGGATCGAAGAGATCACCTCTGCTGTCGCGACATGCTTGTAGAGCGTATCCTTATCCAGGAATGCCTGTCTTGCCTCAGCATATGTTCCGGCATTCTTAAACCGTTCCGTGATCTCTGTGAACTGCTTCTTCACAGCGTCCAGGTCCGGCCGCTGATATTTCATTTCCTGAAACGTAATCATATTTACCTCCAATTGATTCTGTTGTTTTTCGCTGTCATGTTATATAATTTCTATTGCACAAACGGAGAAGTACCCAAGCGGCTGAAGGGACTGGTTTCGAAAACCAGCAGACGTGAGAGCGTGCGGGGGTTCGAATCCCCCCTTCTCCGCCATCTGACGGCTTGTATGAGCCGCTTTTTTATTTGCTGTTGAGATGATCCAGGGCATCCAGGACAAACTGGACTTCCGTTGTCATGCCTGTTACGATCGCCTCTTCTTTGAAATTGACATAACTGCTGTGCAGAGGATACCCTCCGTCACATCCTAGATGTCCGAAGATGATCGGCGCATATTCACCGTATTCAGAGAAATCTTCCCCGATCATCGCCATTTTGCTTTCTCTCCAGTCTTCCGGCTTCAGCAGGATTTTGTCTGCTGCTCCTTTCAGGACGTTATATGCCGTATCATCATTGATCAGCGGTTTGCATACACGGTCGATCCGTACTTCCGCAGTGCATTTCAGCGCTTCGGCTGTATGTTTCGCGACACGTTCCATTGCCTGAGGGATCATATCATAGACATCTCTGTCAAATGACCTGCATGTGCCTTCCAGTACCGCTTCCTGGGAAATGATGTTGAACGCATTGCCTGAATGCATGGACCCAATCGTAACGACGAGCGGTTTCATCGGATCGCATTCCCTTGAGACCATTGTCTGAAGATTCAGGGCAATGAATGCCGCGGCGATCGTCGCGTCACATCCGTCCTGCGGTGTCGCTCCGTGTGCGCCTGTTCCCTTGATCGTGATCCAGAAATGATCTACCGCAGCCCAGTCGGATCCTCTTCTGACATTCAGTGTATGGGATGGTGCCAGCGGTTCCACATGCAGCGCAAAAGCCATGCCGACGCCGTCCATTGCGCCATGTTCAATCATATAACGTGCCCCGATGCCGAGCTCCTCAGCAGGCTGGAAGATCAGCCTGACAGACCCGTTGAGTTCATTTCTGATCGACTGCAGGATCCTTGCTGTTCCGAGAAGCGTTGAAGTGTGGATATCATGGCCGCACGCATGCATCTTACCGTCATATGTGCTTTTGAACGGCAGATCCGTTCTTTCTTCTGTGCACAGCGCGTCCATATCCGCTCTCAGCATGACCATCTTGTCGGAATCGCCTTTTTCACCTTTGATGTCCGCGATCACTCCGTTGTTTCCGACCATACGGTAAGGAATACCCAGTTTTTCAAGCTCAGCTGCTACGACTCCCGCCGTACGGACTGTGTCCATTCCGACTTCCGGATGCGCATGAATATCGCGTCTGATCACCAGAACATCAGGAAGGATCTCCTCAGCAAATTGCCGGATCGTTTGTTTCATATCATTACCTGCTCTTTCAAGTGTTTATTATACAGAAGCATTTCACCGCAGAAAAGGAAAACAGGACCGGAAACCCGGCCCTGTCAGTAAATTTTGTGTAATCAGTTACTCGCCTTTTTCAAGCGCAAGTGTTCTTGTTGTGATGTCGCATACGGAAGCAGGTCCATAGTACTGGATAGCACCCGGATACAGATAGCATGTTCCGACAGCCCATTCTTCTCTGTGTGCTTCGAAATATTTGAACGGTTTGCCTTCCAGTTCGACAAGTGCCTTTCTGATAACAGGCTTGTCTTCACCGTGTCTTCTTTCCATGTTCATCATCTTTGTGATCGGCATACCGCCTGCTACCCATTCTTCAGCAGGTTTGGACAGGTTGGAGATCTTGGACAGATATCCTGTGTAGCCGTACTGAATCAGCATGAACGCATTGTAGCCCAGTGAATAGCAGTAGTCTGCGTCGAAGTTAGACGGGAATGCGCATCTGCCTTCATAACCGAAGAAATGGTGGAGAGCACTGAACTTGCCCTTGTATGTTCCGGCCTTCTTTCTCTCATCCAGTTTTGCCTTAACAAGTGCGGAGAAGAGTTTTTCGGATTCGATCAGGGATACCTGTACGTTTCCGTGAGGATCTCTCTCGAGGAACAGCTGCTGCTGGATCGTCTGAGGAAGGATCGCAAATACTGCCATGGATTCTTTTGTCAGACCCTGCTCAATGAATGCATACTTCTCATCCCATGTCGCAAGCGCATTGAACGCGTCAGCCTTGGAGCCTGCCAGCAGTTCGTTGATCTCGCTGATCAGAACTGAGAATTCGGGAACGAATTCAACAACGCCTTCCGGAATGATTGCAACGCCGAAGTTCATGTCCTTAGCTGCTCTTGCGGCTACGGAATCAGCGATATAGTCAGCGATCTGGGACAGGGACATCTTCTTGGCCGCTACTTCTTCGGAGATCAGGCAGATGTTAGGCTGTGTCTCAAGGGCAGCTTCCAGAGCTACGTGAGAAGCGGAACGGCCCATGACCTTAACAAAGTGCCAGTACTTCTTAGCGGAGTTTGCATCTCTTTCGATGTTTCCGATCAGCTCACTGTATGTCTTTGTAGCTGTATCAAATCCGAATGAGCATTCAATATCTTCGTTCTTGAGGTCGCCGTCGATCGTCTTCGGGCAGCCGATCACCTGTACGCCTGTTTCGTGTGCGGCGAAATATTCTGCCAGGACAGCAGCGTTTGTGTTGGAGTCGTCACCGCCGATGATAACGATCGCTGTGATGCCATGCTTTTTGCAGACTTCAGCCGCAACAGCGAACTGTTCTTCTGTCTCAAGCTTTGTTCTGCCGGAACCGATGATGTCGAATCCGCCGGTATTTCTGAACTGATCGATGTATTCATCGTCAAATACCAGATAATCGTCATCCAGCAGTCCGCTCGGACCGTTCTTGAAACCATAGAGAACATTCTCTTTATCGGTTGCTTTCAGCGCGTCATAGAGACCGCAGACAACATTGTGTCCGCCGGGAGCCTGTCCGCCGGAAAGGATAACACCAACGACCTGTTTCTTGGCAGCTGATGTGTTCTGACCTTTGGCGAAAACGATCTCCTTCTTGCCATATGTGTTCGGGAACAGAGCCTGGATCTTTTCCTGGTCCGCAACACTGCGTGTCTCTTCACCTTCGCTGACGCTGATCTCTGAAATGCCGTTTCTCAGCATTCCAGGCAGTTTGGGTTCGTACTTCAGTCTTTCAATCTGTAACGGTGAAATTTTCATAATTATATTTTCTCCTTTTGGTTACAGTTCAATTATAGCAAATATCACCTGTTTGGCATCAGGTTTTTATACCGCTCAGGCTTCTTCACTCAGTTCTTCCCACCTTTCATAAAGGTGCGCAAGTTCATTGTGAATGCTGTCGATCTCTTCATCCAGCTCATTCATTTTCCGGAAGTCATGATAGTACTCCGGTTCAAAACGGAGTGCCCGTTTATCCTCCAGGAGCTGCTCCGTTTCCGTGATCTTTGTCTCCAGGCGGGCGATCTCACGGCGCAGTGAATCCGGTGACATTTTTCGCGGCTGCACTTCCTTCTTTTCGGCTTTGACTGTCTTGACTTCCGCTTCCTTCTCCTGGTTTTTCTCTTCATATTCCTGATATGTCATTTCCAGGAATTCCGCCGTACCGTCTCCCAGCACAAGCAGCTTGTTTGCCAGACGCGAGATGAAATAACGGTCATGCGACACAAACAGCAGTGTCCCTTCATAATCATCCAGTGCTTCTTCAAGCGCTTCTTTTCCGGGAATATCCAGATGGTTGGTCGGTTCGTCCAGGATCAGCAGGTTGGAATGCATCAGCAGCAGCTTCGCGAAGGAAAGGCGTACTTTCTCTCCGCCGGAAAGCACATCGACCGTCTTGAAAACATCATCTGCCGAGAACAGGAACTGTCCGAGCACTGTCCTGACAGTCGTCCTGTCCAGATCGGGATATTCGTCCCACAGTTCCTCCAGGACGGTCTTTCCGGATGAAAACTGTGCCAGCTGCTGGTCAAAGTATCCCGGCTCGATCTGGTGTCCGAACAGATAGCTGCCGGAAAGCGGTTCGACCAGGTCCATCAATGTTTTGACGAATGTGGATTTGCCTGTTCCGTTGGGACCGATGACTGCTACACGGTCTCCCCTGCGCACCTCCATCGTAACAGTGCACAGCGGACGGTCATAGCCGACACACAGATGGTCTGTCTCCAGCACGCGTTCCCCGCCTTTGATGCGCGGTGTAAAACGTGCATGGAATGATCTGTCATCCGCTCCCTGCACAGGATCGATCTTGTCCATTCTGTCCAGATACTTGATCTTGGACTGGGCGAATGCAGCCTTGTTTTTCTTATAGCGGAACTTGTCAATCAGTTCTTCCAGACGCTGGATATCCTTCTGCTGGCGCTGGTAGGCAGCCTCCTGCCGCTCAATGCTCGCCCGCTTCTGCTCAACAAAGGAAGAATAATTGCCGGTATAGCGCGTCATCTTTCCGTATTCCATGTCGTAGACAATATCGGACGTATGATCAAGGAACATACGGTCATGGCTGACTGTCACGACAGCGTTCGGGTATTTTCTGACATATCCTTCCAGCCATTTGATCGTTTCCAGATCCAGATGGTTGGTCGGTTCGTCCAGAAGCAGGATATCGGGCTTGGAAAGCAGCAGTTTTACAAATGCGATCCTTGTCTTCTGCCCTCCGGAGAACTCTCCGATCGGACGTTTGATATCAGCTTCGGAAAAACCGAATCTGGTAAAGACCGTCTTCATTTCTGTCTCCCAGTTATATCCGTTGAGCGTCTCCATCTTTTCCTGTGCCGCCGCATAGCGCATCAGAAGTTTTTCGGAATGATCCGTGATCATCCGTTCTTCCATTTCATTCATTTCCTTCTGAAGTTCAAACACAGGCCTGAAGATCAGCTTCAGTTCTTCTTCCACTGTCCAGTCATCATGTTCCAGGACTTTCTGTGCCAGATAGCCGATGGAAGTTCCGTTGGTCATTGATACAGTTCCGGAGTCGAAGTTTATCTCACCGCAAAGGCAGCGCAAAAAGGTCGTCTTGCCGCATCCGTTGCGGCCGACGATCGTTATCTTTTCGTTTCCTCTGATCTCAAACTGCACATCGGAGAATATAACATCTCCTCCGAAAGCCTTTGAGGCATGGCTTACCTGATAAAGCATAGAAACTCCTTATGCGGCATATGTCTGTACATGACAGCGTTCTGCCGCCTATAAAATAAGGAATGGAATGATCTTATCAAATCTTCCATTCCTGTTTTCATCATTCAATACTGATCAGAACATCAGATTGCGCGGTGTTCTTGCGAACGGTACGACGTCCCTGATATTCTGCATGCCTGTCACATACATGACAAAGCGTTCAAATCCAAGACCGAAGCCGGCATGTTTGCAGCCGCCGTATCTTCTCAGATCCAGATACCACTGCAGGCCGTCTTTCTTCATACCCATCTCTTCCATACGCTGTTCCAGCAGATCCAGGCGCTCTTCTCTCTGGCTTCCGCCGACCAGTTCACCGATGCCCGGTACAAGCAGGTCGCATGCAGCGACTGTCTTGCCGTCATCATTGTTTCTCATATAGAAAGCCTTGATCTCTTTCGGATAATCGATGAGGAACAGAGGTCCTTTAGCGACATGCTCGCAGAGATACTTTTCATGCTCGCTGTTCAGATCCATGCCCCAGAAAATATTCTTGTTCTCAAATTCGACATCTGCCTGTTTCAGAAGCTCAATGCCTTCCGTATATGTCATGCGTCTGAAATCACTGTTCTTTACATGATCAAGACGTTCCATCAGGCCTTTATCGATCATTTCGTTGAAGAACTTCATTTCTTCAGGACAGTTATCCTGTACATACTGAATGCAGAAACGAACCATATCTTCGATCAGATCCATATCATCATTCAGATCGGCAAATGCCATTTCCGGTTCGATCATCCAGAATTCAGCCGCATGTGTTGTTGTATTTGAATTCTCGGCACGGAATGTCGGTCCGAATGTATAAACATCACGGAACGCGAGCGCATACGCTTCTGCCTGCAGCTGACCGGAAACGGTCAGGCTGGCATGCTTGCCGAAGAAATCCTGGTCATAGTTTGCGTCGCCTCTTGTTGTGACGGTAAATGTTTCACCTGCGCCTTCCGCGTCATTTCCGGTAATGATCGGAGTATTGACATAGACAAAACCCTGATCCTGGAAGAATTCATGGATCGCCATTGCCAGTACGCTTCTGACTCTGAAGACAGCTGAGAATGTGTTTGTACGCGGACGGAGATGCCCCAGTTCTCTCAGATATTCAAATGAATGTCTCTTCTTCTGCAGAGGGTATGAGTTATCACAGGCACCTTCCAGAACGACTTCCGTTACCTGGATCTCAAACGGCTGCTTGTTTTCAGGAGTCGGAAGATATTTGCCTGTCACGCTGATCGCGGTACCTGTCAGATATTTGGATACTTCAGCATAATTGGGAAGCGTGTCGGCGTAAACAAGCTGCGCATTGCGGAAATATGTTCCGTCATTCAGCGCGATAAAGCCAACATTTTTCCCGGAACGGTTTGTACGGATCCACCCCTGAAGTGAAACGTATTCCACCTGATCCTTTTCTATATCCGTTCCTTCATATGTGAGTTCATAGAGCTCACGAACTGTCATGTCACTAAGCATATTTATCCCCTCTATGTAGTTTCTTTCTATTTGGCGTTTGTTTCAAATACCAGTTCCTGGATGCTCGAAACAACGTCGATGGTTTTTACCGAAATACCTGCCGGTACCTTGAAGTGCTCTGATGAGAAGCTGACCATTCCGGTAATGCCGTTTTCGATCAGGATATCAACTGTTTCCTGCACTTCCTTTGTAATGCAGAGAATCGCGATCCTGCATCCTTCCGGGATCTTTTCCGAAATATCCCTCAGATCATAAACCGGAACATTGGTTTCGCCGACCGCTTCAGGTTCCAGATCAAACGCGCAGACGATCTCTCCGACAACATGATTCCAATGATTGTAATTGAGCAATGCTTTGCCAAGATGACCGCATCCGACAAGAATGATCTTCTCATCGAAATTCATTCCCAGCTGTTCGGAAAAAATACGGATCAGATCATCAACGTCATAGCCGTACCCCTGCTTGCCGAGTTTTCCGAGAAAACTGAAGTCTCTGCGGATCGTTGTGGATTCGATTGACACATATGAAGCAAGTTCCCTCGACATGATCCTGGTCACGCCGCTCGCTTTCAGTTTACGTAAGGCTTTCAGATAAACCGGATAGCGGTGCAGTGTAGCCTTTGGCACTGCTTTTTTGTTTTCTTCCATTGTCATCACCCGTAAAACATATTATCACGGAGAGATTAATTTGTGAATAAATTAGTATTTTTCACCTGGCATCTCAAGTGAAGGGTCCGCTGCCGCTTCCAGATCACCGAAACAGCCATGCAGGTATGCCGTATAACCGGCCGCGCCGATCATCGCCGCGTTATCCGTACAGCAGTACATCGGCGGTATGATGAGCTTTACATCAGGAACCTCCTGCATTTTTTCCTGCATCAGCTGACGCAGTCTGGAATTGGCTGCGACACCGCCCGCCAGAACGATCATCTTCGGCTGATACTCCTTCACTGCACTGACAGTTTTGGAAACCATGCTGTTGAGTGCTGTTTCCTGGAAAGCATACGCGACATCCGCAGGATCCACTTCATTTCCTGCCCGTTTCTCACGTTCAACCAGCTGAAGAACCGCAGTTTTCAGGCCGGAGAATGAAAAGTCAAACGGCGAGGCTGTTTTTGGAACAGGCAGTTTATAATGCGGCTTGCCTTCTTTCGCCATTTTATCCATGATCGGACCGCCCGGGTATCCAAGGCCCAGGACTCTGGCTACCTTATCATAAGCTTCACCGATCGCATCATCCCATGTCGTTCCGATCACCTGGAAATCCCAGTCATTTTTCATCCATACCAGTTCTGTATGACCTCCGCTGACAACAAGTGCCATCATCGGAAATTCCAGTTCTGAGACAAATCGGTTTGCGTAAATATGTCCGGTCAGATGATGAACAGGGATCAGCGGTTTGTGAAACTGCCAGGCAAGCGTTTTGGCTGCCTGTACACCGACATGCAGGGAACCGATCAGTCCGGGGCCCTGTGTATATGCGATCGCATCGATCTCATCCATGGCCGTACCGGCTTTTTCAACGGCTTCCTGGATCACGGCAGATATATTTTCTACATGGATACGGCTCGCCACTTCCGGAACGACGCCTCCATATAATGTATGTACGTTGATCTGGCTGGAGACGATGTTGGACAGTATCCTGCACCCATCTTCAACCACGGCACATGCCGTTTCATCACAACTGGACTCAATTGCCAGCAGTTTCGTCATTTTTCATACCTCCCAGAGGACGTATCATCAGATACGCGTCCTCATGATTGTCTTCATAATAGTTTTTGCGGATATTCGCTTTAATGAATCCGTTCTTCTCATACAAACTGATTGCCGGAATGTTCGAAACACGGACTTCCAGGCTCAGGAAATCACAGCCTTTTTCCGTAGAATCCCTGACGATCTCATCGATCATCATCTGCGCATATCCCTGATGTCTGTATTCTTTCACTACGCCTATCGTAGCGATCTGTGCCTGTTCATAGATGACCCACCAGTCACAATACGCAATGATCTTACCGTCTTCCTCGATCACCCTCAGATTGGAAAACGGATTTGAATTCAGTTCATAAACGTATTCTTCTTTTGGCCAGGGGGATGAAAAGAGCTGCTTTTCAAGCTCATCGATCTCATCCAGATCCGCCTCATTCATTTCCCGTATGATCATTTTTTTACCAGATACGCATCATTTGCCTTGAGATACTCAGGTACAACAAGGTGAACATTTTCCGCTTTCACCCAGCTGGCAGTACAATCCGCAAAACGCTGTACAAGATCTGGCCAGTTATCTTCAGCACCAATCAGATGGCCTTCACCTATAATATGTTCTTCAGCAACCTGCTGAGAAAGTTCTTCACAGGTACTGATATGCGGAGCTTCAACCTCTTTTCCGTGATCATATACGGCTGTATATGCCCTGCCGCCTCTTGCGTCAAGCAGAACCCGGCATTTTTCTTCATTTCCGGCATACAGTCTGAGGGTACCGATCGTATACAAAGGTACATTTCCCATTGCGCAGAATACTTTGGCAACAGTCATGGCGATCCTGACACCGGTATAGCTGCCCGGGCCTTCCGTGATCACGATCCCGTCGATCTCTTCTGTTGTCAGATGTGCTTCATCCATCAGGCGTTCCAGTACGGGAAACAGTTCCTCGGACTGACGCTTCCAGCATTCTTTCTGACTTCCCGCGCAGACTTTTCCGTCCTTGATCACGCCAAGGGTCAGGAACTTGTAACTTGTATCCATACATAATATGTTCATATCAAAGCCTCCAGAAGTTTTTCATATCTGCTTCCTTTTGCAAGAAACGAAAACTTACGTTTATCTTCATCCATTAATTCAATGGATACTTTCAGCCATTCCTCAGGAATCAGATCCGGCACAAACTGAGACCATTCGATCACAGCCAGACCGTCGTCATTCAGGAATTCATCAAAACCGAGGTCCTGCTCATGTCCTTCCAGACGGTATGCGTCTATATGATAAAGGGTCAGCCTTCCTTTATATATTTTCAGGATCGTAAATGTCGGGCTGGTAACACGCTTGCGGATCCCAAGACCCATCGCGATCCCCTGTGTCAGGGCAGTTTTTCCGGCTCCGAGATCACCATCAAGCAGGATGACCATATTTTCTTCGGCTGATTGACCGATCTTCTTTCCCAGAATATGTGTTTCCTCCAGACAGGAGGTATATAAAGTCAAATCTTTCATATCTTCCTCACATATTGAGTATTATATCCTTTTTTGAAGGATCTATATTGCGTCATAGATAATTTTATAAAAAAACACCTGACGGCAGGTGGTGCGGTAAAAGAAAAAAGCGACCCGGCAACGACCTCGATTCACTATGGCAGGCATAGCTATTTTTGGCCCTGGAGTGCTTAACTTCTGTGTTCGGGATGGGAACAGGTGTGACCACTCCGGTATCGTCACCAGATCTGCTTTTCTGA